>DAOTUS010000265.1:0-5978 GCA_034437415.1 Herpetosiphonaceae bacterium | reverse complement strand
CTTCCGGAAAAACCTGATCCGGTTTTATTCACGGAACTCATGCGCACCGTGACGAGCCTTGGACGGATTCACCCGCGCCAACCGGCGACCAGTCCGCCCTAATTGGCGAGGGTATTGGTAGAGGACATACATTTATTACATTATGTTTACTTTGCCGATCTCCGAGTGAACGTTGGTGGAACCCCCCATTAGGAAGGGCTAAATCCCGTCTAGCAAATGGTAAAGAAATAGTATTCTTTACCATTTTCGACCCAGTTCAAAGTTCGGTTCCGGCTACAGTTTTACCCATCAATCACTGGGATCACGGCTGAAAAATGATAAAGAAGGCGGCCTGAAGTGTCAAATCGCATTGATGTGTTTCAATATGGCCCATTTTGGCGTGAATCGTGTTCATCCCTCAATTACGCAGTCTCAAAAGCTACAGTGTGACAGGAAGCATAACATGGCGTCAGCGCCACGTTATGCTTCCTGGTATCTGCCGCCAAGCTATACGAAGATACGTTTGTGCCGATGATGCGGGAATATGAAGAAAAACGGACAAAATGCCCTCAATTCGTGCCAGGTTATGCTTCCTTTTCGCGCCATATTATGCTTCAAGTCACACTATCGGGGCACCCTACTCGCCGGGGTGGTGACGCAGTGTCGGGCACGATTGACCGTGGTACTGCGCACCGATGACCAGAAGGGATTTGTGGTACTGCCGCGCCGCTGGGTCGTCGAGCGCACCTTCGCGTGGCTCAACGCGAATCGACGCCTGAGCAAGGACTACGAGGGGCTGACCACGACGAGTGAGTCACTGATCTATCTCGCCATGATTCGCATTATGGTTCGTCGTCTTGGTCGGACATAACCTTTTCAGACAGCTTCTTATACTACAGTTGTAGTTATGGATTTCTCGGTTTTTTGGCTCTTCAGGATTTGCCGTGGGTGCCAGATGCGGTATTCCGCATCTGGAAGGCCAAAAGAGGTCTCTGGGTGTTTGGTGCCAATTTCGTATCTACGTGCTTTTGTCCATGGCTTTGTACTGCGCTAAAATGATTTTTGCGAACAAATGTTTCCCACGGCAGATCCCGAAGAGCCGGTTTTTTTGAGTGTGGATTTGCAAACACGTGCCACCGGCCATGATCGTGAAAAACGCTAACTACAACTGTAGTATTAGTACTACAGTTGTAGTTAGCAATTTTCACGCTCATGGAGCGTAAAAATTGTTTGTAAATCTACGCTCAAAATTCCTCAGAGATCTACAACTACAACTGTAGTACTAAGAAACAAGCGTCAGGTAGGCACTTTCTACAGCCTACCTGACGCTTGTTTTTGTGCTTTGACGGCACCAGTTCACTGCTTGGGCCAGCGCTGAGCTGTTGTCACGGGATCGATCCCACCAATCCGCAGAAGTGAAGCCAGCCAGCCAGCGTGATCTTGTCGAGTGCAATCCTACCGCAGCGGCCGAATTACGTTCTACAGCCTTGAACGACATGCCTCTGTAGCGTGCAATTGACAATATCATTAATATCTCTTAAGATACTTCTGTTGGGAGCGGTCCCAGGAGTCAAATATCGTCGCTGATTATCTGCTATTCTCAATCTATCTCCACAGAGCCATCGCCTGGCCGTCCGCGCCCCGCCAATGCCTGTTTCGTCTGGTCTATAAGGAGGTACTCCGTGAAACCCATCCGCACATTTATGCCCATCCTGCTGATTCTGGCCGTCCTGGCCGGCGGGCTGGGCGCAAGCCAAACGGCCCGAGGCAATGCCGCCAGCCCGTTTCTCTACCCCTACAATCAGGGCACCAGCATCACGTTCAACATCAACGATCTGACCCAATCCTGGACCGAATGGAAGTCCGCCCAGATCACGGCGACCAATGCCGGCGGCGGCGGGCTCCTGCGAGTGATGGGCGGCGTGACCAACAGCACCACCGTCTCCGAAGGCATGTCCTACGGCATTCTGTTCGCCTCGATCTTCGACGATCAGGCCACCCTCGACGGCCTGTGGCGGTTCACCAGGGATCACCTGGATTCCCAGGGGCTGATGCACTGGTATATCGGCAACCCCGGCCAGCTTCTGGGCTCCGGCGCGGCCACCGACGCCGATGAAGATATCGCGCTGGGGATGCTCAACGCCTGCGTCAAGGTTCAGAAAGGCGCCTGGCCAGCCAGCCCCGCTGGCCTCAACTACTGCAGCATCGCCACCAATCTGATCAACGCGATCTACACCTACGAGGTTGACAAGGCCGGCAGCGCCCCCGCCGGAGGACTGAGCAACAACCCCGGCGGGGAGCTGCTGCCGGGCGACATGTGGAACCTGTCGGGGGAGTACCCCGAGGGCATCGTCAATCTGTCGTACTTCTCGCCCGGCTACTTCACCGTGTTTGGCAAGTTCACCAACAAAAACAGCGAGTGGGCCGCCGTCAACAGCCGCAACTACGCCATCACCAACCTGGCCCAGGGCAAGCCCGGCAACTGCTCCAAGCTGGTCCCCAACTGGAACCAGTACGACGGCGATCCGCAGGTGGTGTCCTGGCAGCCCCAGGAGTACGCCTGGTGGAGCTACGATGCGGCGCGCTTTGCCTGGCGCGTGGCGGTTGACCGCACCTGGTACAACACCGCCAGCTCCCGCGAGACCCTGAACGAGATCGGTGGCTTCTTCAGCAGCGTGGGCATCAACAATGTGCAGGCGCGCTATCGGCTCGATGGAACCTCGGTGGATGGCTACACGTCGCCGTTCTTCATCGGCAACGCCGCCCCGGCGATCTGGGCCGCGCCGAGCCCGACCGCCGTCAACTGTGGCGCGGCCACGGCCTCGCTGAAGACCACGCCCCAGCAGGCCTACGATAAGCTCGTCGCCACCAAAGATTCGCCCAATAGCTATTATGGCAATGCCTGGCGGCTGTTCGGCCTGGTGCTGATGACCGGCAACTTTCCCAATTTCTATGAGATGAGCCTCGGCGGCACACCCACCGCGACCCCAATTGGCCCAACACCCACAGTGTCCCCGACGCGGGTTCCGCCGACCGCGACGCCGATTGGCCCAACCGCGACGCCAGTTGCCCCAACCGCGACCCCGATTGCCCCAACGGCCACGCGGGTTCCGCCAACCGCAACGCCCGGCAGCGGCGGAGCGTGTCAGGTGACCTACACGGTCAGCAACCAGTGGGGCAACGGCTTCACCGCCGATGTGGCGATCAAAAATAATGGCGCGGCGCTGAACGGCTGGACACTGACCTGGACCTTCGCCAACGGCCAGCAGATCACCAATGGCTGGAATGGCATCGCCACCCAGAGCGGCGCCAACGTGAGCTTCCGCAACGCCGGCTGGAACGGCAGCCTGGGATCGGGTGCATCAACCAGCGTCGGCTTTCAGGCCACCCACACCGGGGTCAATGCCAAGCCCACCTCGTTCAAGCTGAATGGCGCGACGTGTAGCACCCAGTAGACTATATTTTCTGTCTGGCAGACCCAGCGCCCGCCGCACCTGATTTAAAGGTGCGGCGGGCGCTGTTTTAGGGCTTGGAGAATCAGCTTGAACCCAGGCTTACCGGGCCGCCACCGCCGACTCCTGAACCTGCCGCCGCATGCGCCAGCCGCCAATGCCAGTTGCCAGGAAGTTGGCCAGAAACAGCAGATAGATCCACATCGCCGGGTGGCCCCAGTCCGGCTCGTCGGGATAGCGCACCAGCGCGACGATCTGCAGCAGGCTGAACACCACCGAGCTGACCATGACCGGGCGGCCGCGCAGGAAATCGTTCTCCCAGACCTCGTGGGCCGCCGCGATGCCCAGCCCGACCAGCCAGGCCCCGATGGCGCGGGCGGTCAGGGCGGTGAGCTGCCACGGCCACAGCGGCATCACTGCGGTCGGCGCAATTAGGAAGGCGCAGCCAAGCAGAATCAGCACCGCGCCGTTGATGATCAGGAGAACCCGCATCCACTGCGGCAGGGGATACTGGCGCGGCGGCGACGATCCCGGCACCCGCAGCTGCACAAAGGTCAGCGCCCCCATGATCAGCGGCACGCTGGCGTAGACCGCCAGCCAGACCCAGGTGCCCATGCGGGTGACCAGGCTGGGCGCGTCGAAATGAAACTTATCGATGTGCAGCAGGGTCACGATCAGCGTGAGGGCGGTGAAGGCCACCACCGCCGGAACCGCGCAGCGGGCGTGCGACCAGTAGCGCTCACGGGCCGCCATAAACTCCAGCACAAAGCTGGCCCAGTAGGCCCCGCCCAGAAATGCCGCCGTCAGGGGCGACTGGATCGTCCAGGCAAAAAAGAAATCGGTGCGGCTTGTCAGCAGAAAAAGCGGGATTCCGACCGTAAACACAAGCGCGCTGGCCGTGAACAGCATCCAGCGCATCCCCTGGCTAAGCGGCTGAAATGATGCGGGAGAGGAAGATCGGGCCATCGATGTGCTCCTTAATAAGCTGAGTGGGTATCTGCAAGGCTTGAATGTAGCATAGTCCACCAGCGCAATCAAGCGGCTTCTGGACGGGTATGCCGTCCGTGGCTGAGTGGAAGCAAATCCGCAAAGCGCATACAATAGCTGGCATCTATTTGTGGCTAGGAAATGGCATATGCGCGAGATTATTGAGGCAATTGAGGTCTGGGGGCGGCGCGGCGAGCCGGTTGCGCTGGCGACGGTGGTTCAGGTGGCCGGCGCGGCCCCGCGTGGCCCCGGCGCGATGCTGGCGGTTTCGCAGAGCGGCGCGATGGTTGGCTCGGTCAGCGGCGGCTGCGTCGAGGCCGCCGTGGTCGCCGAGTGTCTGCGGGCGCTCAAAACTGGCCAGGCCAGCCGCAGCGCGTTTGGCTTCAGCGATGAGCAGGCCTGGGAGGTTGGGCTGGCCTGTGGCGGCCGGATCGATATTGTAATCGAGCCGCTGACCGCGGCCACCGCCACATTGCTGCGCGAGGTCGTGCGCCCGCTGCTCGATCAGGAGCGCGAGTGGGCGCTGGCCGTGGTGCTCGATGGCCCGCAGGCTGGCGCACGCTGGCTGATCGCGGCCGCCGATTCGCTTCCAGCCCCGCTGGCGTCCCTGGCCAGCCAGGTGGCGGCGGATAGCCGGGCGCTGCTGGCGGCCGGTCGCAGCGAGATTCGCACCTACCCGCAGGACGAGGGCGCGACGGCGGTTTTTATCGCCACCCATCGCCCGGCCCCCCACGTCGTGATTGTTGGCGGCGTGCATATCGCCACGGCCCTGTGCGTCTGCGCCAAGCAGCTGGGCTGGACGGTGACAATTGTCGATCCGCGCTCGGCGTTTGCCACCAGCGCCCGCTTCCCGCTGGCCGATGCGCTCATCCACGCCTGGCCCGATGAGGCCCTGCCGACCCTGCGCCTCGACCGCAGCACCTTTGTCGCCGTGCTCACCCACGACCCCAAGCTCGACGATCCGGCGCTGCTCACGGCGCTCAAATACCCGGTTGGCTATATTGGGGTGCTGGGCAGCCGGGCCACCCAGGAGCGGCGGCGGGCGCGGCTGCGCGAGCAGGGTGTGTCCGAGGCCGATCTGGCGCGGCTGCACGGGCCGATTGGCCTGCCGCTGGGCGGCAAAGCCCCCGGCGAGATCGCCATCAGCATTCTGGCCGAGATGATCGCGGTGCAGCACACCCCGAGCGCCGAGTGATCGCCGGAATTGTGCTGGCCGCCGGACTGAGCAGCCGGATGGGCCAGCCGAAGCAGCTGCTGGACTGGCACGGCCTTCCGCTGGTGCGCCACGTGGTGCTGCAGGCGCTGGCGGCGCCGCTCGACTGCGTGCTGGTCGTGGTCCATCCGGCGCTGCCGGGCCTAGTCGCCGCGCTCGCCGATCTGCCGATCGCCCTGGTGGAGCAGCCCGATCCCGCCCAGGGCCAGAGCGCCTCGCTGCGGCTGGGCATCGCGGCGCTGCCGGAGCCGACCAGCGCCGCCCTGGTGCTGCTGGGCGACCAGCCGTTTGTGACGGCGGCGATCATTGGGCAGTTGGTGCGAGCCGCCCAGGCCACGCCCGCCACG
>DAOTUS010000264.1:0-2749 GCA_034437415.1 Herpetosiphonaceae bacterium | reverse complement strand
TACGCCGCGATATCTCCTTCGGGACGGTATTGGTGTTGTGCGAGCAGTGCCACAAGTGCATCCAAGTCAATCCGCTCTGGTATCGTTACGAACTCGTAGCGGCCGTAGAAATTGATGTGCTGCCAGGCGACCGGGGCGATCTCGGCCAGCGCCGCAGCGCTGACGGTATCGCCGTCCGCCTCCTTCTGTGCAATCAGCCGATCGAGCAGGGTCATGGTGTAGAAGATGATGCAATTGGCCAGCAGCCGGCTGCATTCGCTCCACAACTCTTGATCCTCCTCGGTCGTAAAGCGCAGCTTGCCGATGTTGGCATACGAGACCGCCCGGCGCAGGTGATGGTACTGCTCCCCGCGATTGAGCGCCCGTTGCACATGCTGCCGTAGCGGTGCTGAGTCCACGTAGTCGAGCATGGAGAGGCTGTTGATGATGTGGTCGAGTTCCCAGAGCGCCTGGCGCGTGCTGTTGCGGCGCGCATAGGAGCTGAGCTTGCGGACGATAATCTGCTGGCTGGTCGTTTTGAGCGCCAGCGACGCGAAGATGCGCAGCAGATTGTCCCATTCCGCCACAATCAGCGCGGTGTTGATCTTGCGGATGGGTGCCAGGAGGACATCGCCGTACTGGCGGGGATGCTGGAACCCATACAGGCTGGTCGCCATCTTGTGCGGGAGATTTTTGTAGCGCGGGGCGAAGGCGTAGCCGAAGAGGTACAGCAGGGCGGAATTGACCTGATTGGTGCCGTGGGTCACCCAGAGGGTCCCCGGTCGAGTGTCGGACCGGGCGCAGGTCGGTCGCATTGTTTTTGAGCACATCAAAGACGGAGTGGCTTTCATGTTCATGGGGGCCAATCATCCGCGCCACGATCGGCAGATGACTGGCCACGAGCGTGTAGGAGACCCGCCCCTTCTTGCTGCGGCCAAAATACTTCGGCCCATAGCGGGCCCCAAAGGTCACCCGCTGCGCCTCAAATTTCTGACCATCGCTGCTGGAGTGGACTTGATCACCCAGGTCAAAGCGATGAAACCGCGGCATCGCCACCATCGCGTTGCAGATCAGATCATTGGCGTGCCGCAGGGTTTCCAGCCGCAGGTAGTTTTCCGACGCCTGCGTGAGCACATGGGTGGGCAGATCTGAGATCGTGCCCATCCGCCCGAGACCCATGTTGGTCCCCCAGGCAACCAGACAGGCCCGAATAATGTGATCGTCCGTGGCGGGTTTGTGGTAGCGGCCCGAAACATGGGTAAAGGCGCCGAGAAAGGGACAGCGCTCCTCGACGAATTGGAGCACGCTGGTGATCGGGACATTGGGCAAGGTGTCAAACACCGCATGATTGATCGGATCGCGGGGCCGTGGGTAGCGCACCGACCAGGTCGTGCGTTTCTTGCCTTCTTTAATCTTCACATGCGGGTTGTCGCCCGTGGCAATCCGCCCGTTGACGGCGCGAATCCGCTCCTCCAGCAGGTGCTCCAGCGCCGCAAGCTGGGTTTCAATGGGTTCCAGCAAGCGGGGTTCGGCAATCCGGGCGAGGACGCCGTCCTTGTCGGCCCACGCGGCATCGCTCAGCAGGTCATCCTCAAAACTCCGAAATTGAATACTGGTCGGACAAAACACCTCACCCGCGTCGATGGCCTTGCGGAGCTGGCGATAGATCAGGAACTCGTAGCGGTCGCGGATGAGGTCTGCAGCGCCGTCGGCATCGGTGGTATAGAGCGAGCGCTTTTCTTTCGGCGCGATGAAGCGGGTCGGGAGATCCGCCGTGTCGACCCGCGTGAGCGGCTGCCCGGCGGCGAGATGCGTTTGCAGATCACGGACGGCCTCCAAAATCGGGGAATCCGGGCGGGTCGCGGCGAGGTCGAGCGCCTGGAGCAGTGGCCGCAGGCGGGTTTTCGCCCGCTTGGCCAAGGTATCCACTTTTGCCCAATAGAACGCCGCATCATCGACGGTGCCGCGGGCGAGCAGATAGTCGGCCAGTTCCGCGAGGCGTGCGGGCGGCAGATGGGCATAGGCGGCGTCCAGCAGGGTTGCGAGCGGGGTTTCTGGTGGGTGCTGAGGCGTCGCAAGGAGTTTGAGCACGTTGCCCACCTTGGGCAAATCTTTGGTGATCGCCGATTGGATGACGGACGCCTGTTCCTGCATGGAGGTGGTCGCTTCATCCTGATACTCCTTGATCAGGTGCAGGAAGCAGGTGATGACGTGATCGTTGAGCCGCAGATACCGCCGCTGCACAAAACAGAGCAGGTAGAGCGAGCGAACATCGGCATCAAGTGCCTCCAGGCGGGCGAGGGAATAGAAGCCCACGAGCCAGGCATAATGCGCGATCGCGGCTTGGGAAATGCCAAGCACCGGCAGCACCGTAGCGGCGCACTGGGCCAGGGGTTGCAGGAGCGTACCACGGGCGAGTTCGTCGCGCATGACATTCTGGGTGAAGTCCTTGGGATCATGTTTAACAGGGATTCAGGCCAGATTAATCCGCCAGCTCACCTGAAATGAGACGGTTCCCACGAGGGCCTGGATCACGCTCAACGTCGTGACGATCGCGTCGCCGAAATCCGACTGCTCTGGGTGGCTTCACCCGTGCCAGCACCGCGTCTCATTGCAAAGGGGCAGTGAATGCCAACTGGACTGAATCCCTGGTCCCATCCGGCAGGCGGGGTTGGCGCTCGCCGATCTTCGCACAGATCGCCGCCAGATCGCGATTCAGCGCACGGTCGTTGAACCCGCTGAACGTCACCACCGTGCGCTCCCCATCCAC
>DAOTUS010000263.1:0-2264 GCA_034437415.1 Herpetosiphonaceae bacterium | reverse complement strand
ATGCGCGGGCGATCGCGAAGTCGGCGGCGGTGCCGGTCGTCACCAGCGCCGCCGTGATGGGGTGCTCGGCGATCAGCGCGGCAACCTGGGCCTCGGTCTCAAGCGCCGTCGTGGTCGCGCTGACGGTCGGCGCCCCGGCAGCCAGCAGGGTCGCGCGCAGGGCACTGGCCTTGGGCTGGCCGATCGTGCCGACCGCAAAGGCCTGGCGAACCGGATTGGCCGCGTCAACGTGATCGGGGTCGGCGATGACGAAATGCGCGGCGGCGGCGGCCAGCGCGGTTGCCGCCACGCTGCCCAGGCTGCCCAGCCCGGCGATCAGCAGCGCTCCCCGACGGCGCTTGAGACCGAGGCCCAGGTTGCCGCGCTGATCGCCGAGCACCCCATCACGGCGGCGCTGGTGACGACCGGCACCGCCGCCGACTTCGCGATCGCCCGCGCATTACGTCAAGCCGATATCCCCCACGTGGTTGGGCGCTGCTACCCGCGCGCCCGCTACTGGGAGGCGCTCCTGATCGACGGGCAGCGCGGCCCGGCCCTGAGCGATCTGCGCGGCCATCTGGCGGTCGGCCCGGCGCCCACGCCCACGCCCGAGCAGATCGCGGCCTACAGCGATGCGGGCGCGCTCGAGGCCGAGCCAGCCACCCTGATCGAGTCGGGCTGGGCAGCAGCCTGGCTGGCCCGGCTGGTGCGCCAATTTCTCGCCCCGCCGGGCCTGCGCGAGCGCTGGTTTCTGGAGCTTCTGGCCGCCGAGCAGACCTGCCTGATCGGCGGCGTGCAGGTTGAGCCGACCGCCGACGGCCCGGCCTACGGCATTGCGCTGCCCGGCCAGATCCGCGCCCTCGGCCGGGCCAATATTCGCCAGCCCTGAGTCTCGCGGCGGGGCCACGCGGCGGATCCACGCGGCGGGTACGGAGACCCGCCTAACAAATGCATCGGTATTTTTGGATTTGAGGAGGAATTATGTCACGTCTGATCGATATTTCGCTGCCGGTCTCCAACGCCCTGCCGACCTGGCCCGGCGACCCGGCCGTCTCGCTGGAGCGCGAGGGCAAGATCGAGGAGGGCTCGGTGGCCAACGTCTCGCGGCTGAACGTCGGCGTCCACACCGGAACCCACGTCGACGCCCCGCTGCACTTCATCCCCAACGACATCGGCGTTGACCAGCTTGATCTGGATAAATTCGTCGGGCTGTGCCAGGTGATCGAGCTGGCCGGCGAGGGCCGCATCACCGCCGCCGACCTGGAGGGCGCCAGCGTCGCCGCCGACACCGAGCGGCTGCTGATCAAAACCGGCAACTCGGCCTGGTGGCAGGAGCAGCCGCTGCGCTTTCACACCGAGTTTCGGGCGCTCGACAGCACAGCGGCGCGCTGGGTGGTCACCCGTGGGCTGAAGCTGGTCGGGGTCGACTATCTCTCGGTCGAGCCGTTCGAGGCCGAGGAGAACCACCCGACCCACGGCATTCTGCTGGGCGCGCGGGTCGGCGTGATCGAGGGGCTGGATCTGCACGCCGTCGCGCCCGGCCGCTACCGCCTGATCTGCCTGCCGCTCAAGCTGGTCGGCAGCGATGGAGCCCCGGCCCGGACTGTTCTGGAGGTGCTGGAGGACTAGGGGTTAGGGATTAGGGATTAGGGCATTCTACTGCGCTAATCCCTAATCCCCAGGCTAGATCGAAAAACGCGGCGGGCGGTGTATTCACCGTCCGCCGCGTTTGGTTTATCGCAATAGCTCGATCCAAAGCGAATGATAATGTTTTGAACAGGGCCTAAAAGTAAATGCTCCAAAAAGTGAGGCTCTTCAGGAAATGCCGTGGGTGACAGATGTGGTATTCCGCATCAGGAAAGCCAAAAGCGTTCTCTACGTGGTTGATGCCAATTGTATATCCACGCGCTTTCGTTCATGTCTTTGTACTGGGCTAAAACGAGTCTTACAAAGAGACGTTTTCCACAGCAAATCCCAAAGAGCCAAAAGTGACACAGCCGAGATAACATGGCAGATACCAGATTATCAATAGACATTAGGTAAGCGTTCAGGCCCCTCTTGCGTAGCGTGGTAAGATGACCACTCTGGATGCACCACCGCCACTCGGAATCTCCCCGGACGATTGGGCTGCGACCCCACCAGCGGTGCGAACCGTTGTCATGACCTTGCTGCCGATCGTTGCGCGGGTGCCGATCTTGGAGGCCCGCATTACGGCCTTGGAAGCCGAGAATGCCGAGCTGCGCCGCCGCCTCACCCAGCATTCGGGCAATTCGTCCAAGCCACCC
>DAOTUS010000262.1:0-2315 GCA_034437415.1 Herpetosiphonaceae bacterium | reverse complement strand
AATCTGCATCGCGCCGCCCTTGGTTGGCTCGGCCAGCGAGTGCGTCGCGGTCAGTCGCTTTGAGCTGCGCTCGCTGGCCGAGCCAACCAAGGGCGGCGCGATGCAGATTGGCGCGGTCGGCCGCTGCACCTACACCGCCACCAACCGCGACCGCTACTGGTGCGCGTGTATCGAGACGCTGGCCCAGTTCGCCTTTTGGAGCGGCGTTGGGGCCGGGGCGACCCGGGGATTTGGGCGGACCCGGCTACTGAAAGGGTGAACGGCTATGGCAACACTGTATGTTGTGGAGCAGGGCGCTGAGATCGGCTGTGATGGCGAGCGCCTTGATGTTTGTCGCGGCGAGACGGTGCTTGGCAGTGTCCCGCTGAGCAAGCTGCAGGATGTGGTTATTTTAGGCAATGTGGGCTTTAGCACGCCCGCGATCAAACGCTTGCTCGACCGGGGCATCGAGGTGACGTTTTTGACGGTTCACGGGCGCTATCACGGCCGCCTGGTCGGCGCAACCACGGCCCACGTCGCCCTCCGGCGGGCGCAATATCGCTGCGCCGCCGATCCGGCCTGGTCGCTGACGATGGCGCAGGCGTGTGTGGAGGGGAAATTGCGCAACTGCCGGGCGGTATTGCAGCGGTTTGCCCGTAATCGGGTCAGTGTGGCGGACGAAGTTCCGGCGGCGATCGACTCGCTAGATAGTTTTATCGCGCGCGTTGGTCGAACCACCCAGCTCTCTTCGTTGCTGGGGGTTGAGGGCAGCGGCGCGGCCTGCTATTTTGGTGGATTGCGGGCGCTCTTTGAGGCTGAGTGGGCGTTTACCAACCGCAATCGCCGCCCACCCACCGATCCGGTCAATGTGTTGCTGTCGCTGGGCTACACCTTGCTGGTGCATAAAACGCTGGGCGCGGTTCAATCAGCCGGGTTCGATCCCTACCAGGGCTTTTTGCATCAGGTGGACTATAATCGCCCGTCGCTGGTGCTGGATATTATGGAGGAGTTTCGGCCCCTGCTGGTGGACGCGCTGGTGATTCGCTGCTGCGCCGATGGGCGGGTGACGCCAGCCGATTTCACCCCCTCGGATGATGCCGCCTACCCGATTATTTTGGGCGATGATGGCAAACGCCGTTTTATCGCCGCCTTCGAGGAGCGCATGCGCACGGAAGTGACGCACCCGGATGGCGCCGATGGCCGTCCGGGCAAGGTGACCTACTGGCGCTGTCTGGAGCTTCAGGCGCGGCGTTTGGCGCGGGCTGTCCAGTCCGACAGCCTGTATCAGCCCTGGACAACCCGCTGAGAAATGAGGCGTGATGCTGTACCTGATTTCGTATGACATAGCGGTTGATAAGCGGCGCACCAAAATTGCCAAGCTGCTGGAAGGGTTTGGCCAGCGGGTCCAATACAGCGTGTTCGAGTGCGATCTGACGACCAAGCAATATGCCGAGCTGCGCCGCAAGCTGCACAAAATCCTCAAGCCCGCCGAGGCGGATAACCTGCGGACCTATAAGCTGTGTGCGAGCTGTGTGCCAAATATTGAAATTGTTGGGGCTGGCCCGGCGATTGAAACGAGTGTGGATGTCTATATTTTTTGAGCGAAAGGGCAAAAGTGCCGCGCAATGCCATTCTGAAGGGCTAAAACCGACTTTTTTAGCGGCTGGCGCGGCGAAAAAGCCCGCCAGCCAGGCCGCTGGGGGCGCTGCCGCGCAAAGCGCTCGATTTAGCCGATTGCAAAGACCTAAAAAATAGGGTATATTCCAATAACCTAAATCCTCGTGAGGGGATTAAAACCAAGGAAGTAATAAATCTCTTTGCCTTACCATATACACATATTCCAATAACCTAAATCCTCGTGAGGGGATTAAAACAATAACAAACTCGGACATGCCTGGAATACCAACCCGTGGGATTCCAATAACCTAAATCCTCGTGAGGGGATTAAAACCAAGGCGGCCGCACTGGCCTTGCCGGCCGATGTGTAATTCCAATAACCTAAATCCTCGTGAGGGGATTAAAACATCAGTCGGAACGAAGTTCATCAGCGCATACGGAACTAGATTCCAATAACCTAAATCCTCGTGAGGGGATTAAAACTTCTGGACTGGCAATGAATCGGATATTTTGCGCGCGATTCCAATAACCTAAATCCTCGTGAGGGGATTAAAACCAAGTGCGTTTGCCTCGGCCTCATCGCACAGTGCTAATATTCCAGGCTCTTTGGGATCTGCCGTGGGCACGCCTAAATAGCGGGTTGCATGGATCCCCCAGATGCGGCAGAATCGGGTCGTACGATTTAACTGGCGAGAAAGGTGGTCGTCGATGCCCAATCA
>DAOTUS010000261.1:0-12511 GCA_034437415.1 Herpetosiphonaceae bacterium | reverse complement strand
TCGTAGCCGAGCGTGTCACCGCTGCCCTCGCCAACCAGATACAGCCGATTGTCGATGATGCCCCCGGCGACCTCGCCGATCGCCGCCGGCAGCGCCGGGGCCAGCTCCCAGGAGTCGGGCAGCGTGGCGATCCAGGTCGTGTCGGTTGGGCCATAGCCGCCGCCGGTGGCAACCACCAGCTTGCCGTCGATCAGCGCCGCCACCGGGGTTTTGCGGTAGGCCGGGATCGGCGGCAGCTGCAGCCATCCATTCGCCGCCGGGTCGTAGAGCAGCACGTCATCCGAGGCCCAGCCGTTGCTCCCGCCGTCAATGGCGCCGCCGATAAGCATAATTCGCCCATCGACCACAAAGGTCGAGGCCGGGAAATGGCTTTTGGGTGTCGGCAGATCGGCCGCCCGGCTCCAGGTGTTGCTGGCCGGATCGTAGACATCGACCTGGGCCTGGTTTTCGGACTCTTCGTGCCAGGTGTACTGCCCGCCGAGCGCGTAGATTTTGCCGCTCAGGCTGACCCCAACCATATGGTTGCGCGGGTTGGGCAGGTCGGCGGCGCTGGTCCAGAGGTTGGTATCCAGATTGAGGACATAGTGGCTGGCCTGATCGATCTCGTCGAACAGCCCGCTGCTACGGGTGGCGCCGCCAAAAAAGTGCAGGTTGCGCCCAAGCAGCGCGGCCCCGGCGCCACCCCGGCCGCCCGGCAGATCCGGCCCGGCGCTCCAGGTGTTGGTCTGGGTGTTGAACTTCCAGACCCGGTTGCTGCTTGGCCCAGGATTATCGCCAACATAGCCGCCCAGCACATAGATCGTCGTGCCATCAACCACCACCGGGGCGTGGCTGATCGCCTCGGGCATATCGGCCAGCCGCTGCCAGGTGTTGCTGGCCAGATCGTAGGCCTCGATCACGTTCGAGGTCTGGGCCTCGTCGTTGATGAACCCGCCGATGACGTAGAGCTTGCCATTCACCGCCGCGCCAAGCGCCTCAAAGCGTTTGATTGGCGCCGTGGCCCCGGAGCGCCACTGAAACAGGCTGGCGCCGTCGCCAGGGAGCGGCGCCGGGGTTGGGGTGCTGGTCGGGAGCGTCACCAGCGGAATAATCTCGATCCCGCTGACGGTTGGGTCGGCGCTCTGGCGGATAAAATCCAGCGTGACGGTCGAGTCGGCGATCTCGATCGGGAACTCGCGCACAATCGCGGTGTCCTGCGCGGCGCCGAGGGCGAACAGATCGAAATGCTCGAGCACGGCGGCGCCCTCCAGCTGAACATCGAAGACCCGCTGATAGGCGGCGGTTTTCTCAAGCTCAGCAAAATGGAGGCGCACCAGATACGCGCCGTTGGTGACCGTGATATTGAAGCTGAACTGCGCCTCCACGGCGGTCCACTGGTTCAGATAGAGCGCCTGGCTGGCTGGCGCGACGACATCGGCGATCAAGGGCGCCGGATCGCCAGGTGTCGTCATATAGCCGTTGCTGGCCCAGCCGGAGCAGGCATTGACCCCGTAGCACTGGCTCCAGACGACCCCGCCGACATCGAGCATCCCGCCGCCTGCGTTGATCCGAATGGCTGGCCCGGCCGCGTTGGTGCTGGAAAACCGCCCCGCCCCGAGCCAGCCGCCAACCAGAAGTGCAATAATAATCAATAAGCCAAGCCGAACAGGACGTCGTTGGATTCGACGAGCATCAAACGCCATTGAATGCATACAAGTCTCCACACGATAATAGGTAGTAGATAGTAGGCTGAATTCTACCTGATCGGCGCGGCGCCATTACAGGGTCGGCCCCGGTGCCCAGCCCCAATCTGCCCACGTGCCTGAATCGGCGGGATTGCAGCGCTGGGCGCGGGCAAAGTTGACGTACAATACATGAGGTGTTCGCGGCTACAGGTGGTTTCAGCGGGCGCGATTGTCCGGCGGAACGCTGCGTGGCTGGGAATATTCAGCGTGGCACAGCAGGCTGGAACAAAGTATTAATCTGTGCGCTAAGGAGCAAGAATGTCTGATCAAACTCCAACCGTCAACCCAACCTTCCTCATCGGCGGCGATCTTGAGGTTCGCCGTCTGGGCTTTGGGGCGATGCGGATCACCGGACCCGGCATCTGGGGCGAGCCGCTGGATAACGCCGAGGCGGTGGCAGTGCTGCGGCGCTGTCTGGCGCTGGGGATTAACTTTATCGACACCGCCGACTCCTACGGCCCCGACGTGAGCGAGCGCCTGATCGGCGAGGCGCTGTATCCCTACCCCGACGATCTGGTGATTGCCACCAAGGGCGGGCTGCTGCGCGGCGGGCCGAACAACTGGGAACCCGATGGCCGACCCGAGCATCTGCGCGCCACCCTGGAGGGCAGCCTGAAGCGGCTGCGCCTGGAGCGCATCGACCTGTATCAACTCCACCGCATCGACCCCAAGGTGCCGCTGGCCGAGTCGCTGGGAACCCTGGTTGATATGCAGCGCGAGGGCAAGATTCGCCACATCGGCCTTAGCGAGGTCAACGCCGACGAGCTGGCCCAGGCCCAGGCGATCACCAGCATCGCCACGGTGCAAAATCGCTACAACCTGGCCGACCGCGAGTGGGAGTCGATGGTCGACACCTGTGAGGCCGCCGGGATTGGCTTTATCCCCTGGTTCCCGCTGGCCACCGGCGACCTCGCCAAGCCCGGCGGCAAGCTCGACCAGATCGCCCAGAAGCTTGGGGCGACCCCGTCGCAGATTGCGCTGGCCTGGCTGCTGCGCCGCTCGCCGGTGATCCTGCCAATCCCCGGCACGTCCAGCGTCAAGCACCTCGAAGACAACATGGGCGCGGCCAGAATTACGCTCAGCGATGAGGATTTTGCGGCGCTGAACTAATCGGTGGCCCAGGCCACAAAAAACAGGCTTGATGCTGGATCGTGGTAGCATCAAGCCTGTTTTTATGTCAATCAATGGTTTGCGCGTAATCGTAGTTTGATTTTGCGCTGTTGCTATAATCTGGCCACAATCACAGCTCTCGCTTTAGATGAAGGAGTACGAACGCTATGCCCACACGATGGAAAACACTCCGACTTAGTTTGATCCTCAGCGCAATTATCGCGATTGCAGGCCTGGCGTTGCCCCACCGTCCAGCGCTGGCCCGGCCCGCAGCCACGCCGGGATTAGCTCCGCCGCCATCGACCAGGGCCGCGCCCCAGGGCACGATTAGCTTTGCTCCGGCGGTGAGCTATGCCACCGCTGACAGTGGCGTGGTTATCGCAACTGGCGACTTCAACCGCGACGGGATCCTCGATCTCGTCAATGCCTCGATCCTCTCACAGCAAAACGTCAATGTCTTGCTCGGCAACGCCGCTGGTAGCTTCGGCCCGGCAGTGCAGTATCCCAGCGGGTTCAGCGCGGTTTTTGGCGTGGTTGGCGATCTCAATAAGGATGGTGTGGATGATCTGGCGGTGCTCCATTACAACCAGGCCAGTGTCAGTGTGCTGCTCGGCAACGGCAGCGGTGGCTTTGGCTCGGCAACAGTGTTTGCCACCGTTGCCGAACCAATCAGACTACATATCGGCGATATGGATACTGACGGAAACATGGATCTCGTTGTTTCCGGCATTGCCGACAGCAACAATATTGGCGTAATGCTGGGCAACGGCGCTGGCGCCGTTGCCGCCCCAATTGTCAGCACAGTTGGCCGCGGAAATGGTGCAGCGCTGGCCGATTTCAACCACGACGGCCGCCTGGATCTCGCCGTGACCAACGAAAACGCCAACACCTATGTGGTGGCCTTTGGCGACGGCGCAGGAGCCTTCGCCAGCCCGGTCAGCTATCCCCTCGCCGCGCAGCCCTCTGGCTTGATCAGCGGGGATTGGAACCGCGATGGCAACCTCGACCTAGCGATGGCGCTGGCGACATCCGGCAGTTATCAGGTGGTGGTCGTGCTTGGCAGTGCGAGTGGGAGCTTTGGTCCACCGACCGCCTATGCGGTGGGCCAGAATCCAAATTTACTCACCGCCGCCGACCTGAACAGCGACGGCAACCTCGATCTCGCCCTCACAAGTCAGATTAATAGCTCGGTCTCGATTCTGCGGGGCAGCCCGAGCGGCAGCTTTAGCCCGGCCGGAGTGTTTAGCACCATCGGTGGAGCGTTGGGAGTGACGGTCGGCGACTTCAACCGCGATGATCGATCAGATCTCGCGATCACTAGCAGCAACCCCTCTGGGATTACAGTGCTGCTGAATACCACTCCAACCGAGTGCGCGCCGGAATTCACCGCTGGGCCGACGCCGGTGTTTGCCAGCAACCTGCACGGCAGCGTGGCCGCGGACCTGAACGACGATGGCCGGCTCGATCTGGCGGCGGTCAGCCAGGGCACCAATAGCGTGGTGTATCGCTATGGCGATGGCGCGGGCAACTTCTCCGGCGGCGGCAGCGTGCCGGTCGGCGGACAGCCAAACGATATCGCGGCGGGCGACTTCGGCAACGATGGCCACATCGACCTGGTGGCGACGCTGAGCACTGATCTGGCGGCCGTGCTGGGGAACGATGGCGCCGGCGGCTTTACCCTCGGCACCGTTGCCACCTACCCTGGGCCCACGGGCGTGGCCGTGCTTGATGCCAATCGCGATGCCCTGCTGGATTTCGCCACCACGAGCACGAGTGGCGGTACGATGCGGATCCACTTCAACAACGGCAGCGGCTTTGGGGCGATCGGCTATGGAGGGGTCGGCGGCTACGCTGATATGGCCAGCGCCGATCTCAATCGCGATGGCGCACCCGATATCGTCCTGGTTAACAGTACCGCCAATCAGCTGACCATACGTTTCAACACCGGCGCCGGATCATATTACAGTGCCATCACGACGATGGTGGGCATGATTCCAAGCGCGGTGGTGGCGGGCGACTGGAACCGCGATGGCATCCTCGATCTGGCGGTCACCAATCGCAGCAGCGACACGGTGTCGCTGCTGCGTGGCAACGGCACCACCTTTAGCACTCCTCCCTTTACCGCCACCGCGACCCTGCCGACCGGCGACCAGCCCAACGCGGTGATCAGCCAGGACATCGACAACGATGGGCGGCTTGATCTGGTGGTGGCCTACCAGGCGGCGGCCAGCGTGACCGTCTTTCGCGGCAACGGCGATGGGACCTTCGCGCCGGGGCAGGCGACGGGGCCGGCGATCGCCAGCCGGGGCCTGAGCGCGGGCGACTTCAACCAGGACGGACGGGCGGATCTGGCGGTGGCGGATCTGCTTGGCGACACCGTGCACATGTTGCTCAGCGACTGTCCGGTCGGGCCAGTCGCGCCGTCGCTGACCTACCTGCCGATGATCAGAAGCTACAACCCGGTGCTGGCCACAATCAACGCCCAGCCGATCCCAGTTCAGCCAATTGCGGGGTCAGGCGTAACCTACTACACCACCACGATCCAGCTGGCCGGGCCGCTCCCGGCTGAGGGGCGCTTCTACTTCTCGTCGTCGCCCGCCCAGGTCCAGCCGATCTACGTCGATGACGAGCTGGTGGTGACAGTCAACGGCCAGGAGCGCTTCGTGCGGATCGCCACCGAGCCGCTGATTGGGGAGGTCCCGCGGGCCGAGATCGCCCAGTGGGTCGGCCAGGAGATTGTGGTCACCTTCCGCGATACCGTCGGCATCGTGATCGGCAGCGACCCGGTCTGGCTGATCTGGGTGCCATAATGGATCTGCGGGATTAGGGGTTAGAGAAAATCCCGACCTCACCGCTTGGTCGCCAGCAGCAGATACTGGCCGGGCAGCCACTGCACCGCATCGAGCATCTCGCCAAAGCGCCAGTCGGCGGTCGAGGGAAACTCCTCCAGCGCCTCAATCCGCAGGCCGGCCCGCGCGACCGCCGTCACCACATCGCCGAGCGGCCACTGAAACTCGACCTTGGTCTGTTTGGCCTTCTCGCCGCCCTTGAAATGAGCCCAGGTGGAGGAGTAGTCCGGCTCGGCGCGGGCAAAGTAGTTGTAGTCGATCCGAATTTTGCTGTCGGCAATCCACAGACACCCGGCCAGCGGATGCTCCTCGTAGACCACCAGCCGACCGCCGGGCTTGAGCGCGCTCGCCACCGCCGCCGCCCAGCGGCTCAGGTCGGGCAGCCAGTTGATCGCCCCGCCGCCGGTGTAGACCACATCAAACGCGGCCGCCTGCAGCTCGGCGGGCAGGGCATACACATCGGCGGCGACGAAGCGCACATCGAGCTGAGCCTCAGCCGCCTTCTGGCGGGCCAGTGCAATCTGGGCATCGCTGATATCGACCCCGGTTGCCTGTGCGCCCGCAACCGCCCACGACAGCGTTTCCTCGCCAGTCGCACACTGCAGGTGCAGCAGCGCCGTGCCCGCAACCGCGCCGACCGCCTCGCGTACAGCCGCGTCCAGGATCGACCCACCCGCGGCGAAAAACGCAGCTGGCGGAAACAGCGCCGGCTGCCGAATCGCCGCAATCTCGTTCCAGGCCCGCCGATTAAGGTTCGTGTACTCATCTAAATTTGGCATCGTTCAACCTCACAGAATTACATCAGCAGCTGGTAGCTGCTGATGATTTACAAGAATAGCGCCTGGTGTTAAGTGGTTTTACGGCATACTAATGCGATAAATTACCGAGATACTGGTTGCTAAATAATAAACTACCAGCTACCAGCTACTAGCCACTAGCAACTAAAAATTCGCCACGCCAGCGCTGCCAGCCCAATCCAGAGGGCCACAATCACCCCGGCGGCCAGCCGATTGGGGCGCCGAAACGGCTCGGCCACGGCGCGGGCGCGGCACTCGGCCAGCACAGCGGCGGGGATCAGCCGAATCGCCAGCGCGATCCCCAGCGGCAATAGAAGCAGATCATCAAGATAGCCCAGCACCGGAATAAAATCGGGGATGAGATCGATTGGGCTGAAGGCGTAGCCAACCACAACCGCCACCCACAGCCGGGCGTACCACGGCACCTGCGGGTGGTGATAGGCGTAGTAGAGCGCGGTCAGCTCGGTTTTCAGGCGCCGAGCGTGGCTTTTCAGGCTGGCGAGCATTGGTTTAAGGCTCCTGGCGGCTGGATCATCGGAATTTCAGGCGCAGCTGCAGCTCGGCCAGCCACTCGCACAGCTCCAGCTTGCACAGCACGTCGCGGGGGTCGCGGCCGGCGACCACCAGGCCGTGGTGGCGCAGCAGGGCCGCCCTGGTCCCAGCGGCCACCGCCGTCGCCCAGCCGGCATTCCGCGCCGCCTGCGGCAGATCGTCCAGAAACAGCGGCGGGCCGAGGACCGGCAGCCCCTCCTCAGCCAGCCCAACCTCCAGCGCCAGCCCGCGATGGGCCAGCTCGGTGCAGGCGATCGGGTGGGCGTGGCCAACCGCGCCGATGGCGCTGGTCGCATAGGACGCCAGGTGCAGCGCCACCTCCGATGAGGGCGTGCCAGCGTCCAGCGGCGTGCCATCGGCGGCGAGGCGCATAAAGTCGGCCGGGCTGAGCAGGCCTTTGTGGGTGCTGGCGCGGGTGATCACCAGCGAGCCATCGGGGAGGCGGGCGCTGAGGTTTCCGGCGCGGGCACGAAAAATCCCACTGCGATGGAGCAGCTGGCCGAGCGCAATCAGCTCAGCGATAACCTGTTCACGGCGATCCACACCCACCTCATTTCAAACCAGAATCAAAGAGAGGCGGCTGGTGAACCGCCCCTCGGGGAACTATCCAATGCTACTGCACGCCGGCATCGTCAGCGGTCTGGCGCTTGAGCGCCGCCCGGTGGCGCACATCCTCGCGCCAGAGCGAGACAAACAGCAGCACCGCGCCAAATGAGATCGCCAGATCGGCAATGTTAAAAACCTGGAAAATTGGCAGCGGAATGATATGCAGCATATCCACCACAAACCCATACAACACCCGGTCGATGATGTTGCCAACTCCGCCGGCCACAATCAGGGCCACGCTGGTGCGTGCCAGCAGGTCGGCCTGGAGGAACCAGCTCCAGCCGCGCCAGACCATCCCAATGATGATAACCGTCGAGAGAATCGCAAACAGCAGCGAGTTGTTTTGAAACAGGCCGAAGGCAACCCCGCGATTCTCCACATACACAAAGCGCAGCAGGCCGGGCACTGGCTCGGTCCCAGGGTTGCCCACCGGCGTCAGGGTGCGCAGCGTCCAGCTCTTGACCAGCCGATCGACGATCAGCACCAGGGTTATCAGCAGCGCGGCGTTCAGGATTTTTGAGCGTACATTCATACAGTTGCCTGGGTTCCTCTGGCTATAAAAGGGTCAAAATCTCCGGGTCGCCGTTGGTGATCGCCAGCTGGTGCTCGAACTGGGCCGAGCGGGAGCCATCGGCGGTTTTGACGGTCCAGCCGTCCTTCATCTGCTTGGTCTCGGGGCGACCGGCGTTGACCATCGGCTCGATCGTCAGCACCGTGCCAGCCCGCAGGCGCATGCCCCGGCCCCGCTCGCCGTAGTGCAGCACGGTTGGCGCCTCGTGCATATTGCGCCCGATGCCGTGGCCGGTGTACTCGCGGACAATCGAAAAGCCCTCGGACTCAACATATTCCTGAATCGCCGCGCCGATATCGCCAAGCGTATTCCCGGCCCGCGCCTGGGCGATCCCGCGCCACAGCGCCTCTTCGGTGACCTTCATCAGCTTCAGGCCCTGCGCGTCAACGCTGCCGACCGCGTAGGTCACGCACGAGTCGCCGTGCCAGCCGTCGAGATAGGCCCCAACGTCAATCGCGATAATATCGCCATCGCGCAGCCGGGTCTTGTCGGGAATCCCGTGGCAGATCACATCGTTGAGCGAGGCACAGATCGAGGCGGGAAATGTGCCGTGATAGCCCTTAAACGAGGGCGAGGCGCCGTGCTCGCGGAGATAGTTTTCGACCATTGTATCCAGGTCCAGCAAGACCGCGCCAGGGACGACATATTCGCGCAGCATTGCGTGGGTTTGCGCCACCAGGCGGCCAGCGGCCCGCATCTTGGCGATCTGGGCGCTATTGCGGAGAGTCAGAGCCATGTTGTTCCCCTATCCACTCGCGCCAGTCAGCGCCAACAAGGCCGCGCTCACGAGCGGGCTGCATCATTGTTGGGCAGGCACAGGTACGTTGTTCTGGTAGATATTTGACCGTTGCGGCGATCAGCGCGTTGCCTAAACTGCTCGCTGCTGGGCCGACAATGATCACCACAGCGTAACACAATTCAAGTTCTTTGGCGAGATACGCTGTCGGTGCGCCAGCGGTCGCCAGCGCGTGCGCCTGCCACTCGCGGGCGGCGGCCAGCTCGGTGGTCTCTTCGCCAACCGCCAGCGTCCCACGGGCGTAAACCCGCTCGCTGACCGTGTTGGCGGCGGTCAGCAGCGCCGCCCGTGTATCCGGGCACCACACCGGGTTCTGGCCAATGAAGCCGTAGCCGCGCTCGGCAAAAAAGGTCGAGCTGCGCCCCTGGGTCAGGTCGACCAGGCCATCGGGCACCAGCACGTCGCCGTCCTGGAGCAGGTGATCGACCGGCTGGGCGCTGAGCGCCTCGATAATATGGGTGATGCCCTGTTTCTTGGCCGCGTACAGCGCCGCGTGCGGATTCGGCTCGTCGAGCAGCACCGCCACGGCGCCGCCAGGAAACGAGCGCGAGGCAAACATTGTAATGCCAAACGGTGTGTTCAGCGAGGTTATTGTAAAGCTCATAGCTACCTTTAATTTCAAAAGCACCCGGTTCTAGGCGCAATAGCGTTCAAATAAGGAAATTCGTGGGCATTTTCCCCTCTCCCGCGCACAGGGCGGGTGCCCTTTGGGCGTGGTGGCGCGAAGCGGCCCAGAGGGCACCCCGGTGAGGTCAATAATGACGCTATTCCGGCTCATTTAAACGGTATTGGTTCTAGGCGGCCTCACTTAAATCCTCGGCTACCTTCAGCATAATCTTCAGGCAGTGCTGGGCCACCTCAACCCCAAAAAAGCGCGGCGCGCCAGGGGCTGGCTCAACGCCGGTGGCGTAGTTGGTAACGTAGGCCAGCGCGGCAAACTTCAGGCCCAGCTCCTGGGCCAGAAACACCTCGGGCACCAGGGTCATGCCGGCCACGTCGCCCCCAAAGCGGCGCCAGGCGGCGATCTCGGCGGCAGTCTCCAGGCGCGGGCCTTCGGAGCAGGCGTAGACGCCCGCCGAAAAAGTGCGCGCCTGGGCCTGCCGGGCCACCGCATAGATCGCGGCGGCGGACGCGGGATCAAACGGCTGCTGCAGGGTCCGCCAGGCCGTCGGCGTCGCCGTGGCGCCCGCGAAGCTGACCAGCCGGGTTTTTGTGCCATCCAGCACGCCGTCGAGCACCACCAGATCGTGAACCTGGAGCAGGGGATTGATCGCCCCAACCCCGTTCCAGCTTAAAATCTGGGTGGCACCCAGCTCACGCGCCGCCCAAATGTTGGCCCGGCTGTTCACGAACGGCGGCGAGACCTCCAGGCGGCCCCAGCCGTGGCGCGAGGCCAGGCCAATCTTGCCGCCCCAGCGCTCGGCGACAAACACCGATCCGGCCGGGCCAAACGGGGTCGCGACCGTCTGATACTCGCCCGGCCCAAGCTCCGCCGCCAGATAAAGAAAATACGCGCCAGTTCCACCAAGGATCAGGATCATCAACTACCTCAATCGACAAAACAAGCTCGTCCTCACGCCCCGCCCAGATACAGCGCATCATCGTCGTCGTCGTTGGGCGCCTGCGCCGCTTCGGCTGACTCATAGGGCAGATCCGCCTCAATCCGCTGCCGGTCAAACTGCGGGCTGAGCCAGAAGGTCAGGGCAATCAGGCCGAACATCAGCGCGTGCGGGGCCAGGGTCAGCCAGGAAATGCCGCCCACAGCGCCGCCCAGATAGGCGTCCAGCTGGGCCAGCCCAATCAGAAGCTGCACCGCCAGCAGGGTGACGATGGCGGTTGGCGGGGCGCTCGGCAGGCCCTGCCAAGCATCGCGGGCGGCATCGAAGGCGCGCCAGGCGATAAAGCCCGGCAGCACCAGTAGCACCAGCGCCCGCCAGCCGGTTCCCGAGAGGATAAAGCGCAAGGTACCGCACCAGACGGCAAAAAAGCTCCCGAATACCAGCAGAATCAGCAGCATCAGGCCCGTCAGCGCATAGATTGCGGCCGAGCGGTTTGGTTGGGTTCCAGAGCGCATTCAGATCACCTAAATTCAAAAAAGCTCTATCAGCGAGCAAAAGCCCCGTTAGCAAGGGTATCCAGCAAAAGCTCCATCAGCGCTCGTATCCAGCAAAAGCCCCGTTAGCAAGGGTATCCAGCAAAAGCTCCATCAGCGCTCGTATCCAGCAAAAGCCTCATCAGCAAGGGTATCCACAGGGTTTCGCGCTTCTGGATCACTTCTGCGTATCTAAAAGTGGAGGGTCCAACAATAGAACGATCCAAGGCATGTTCAGGAACCCACACGGTAACCTTTGGCCTTGTTCCAATGCAGCCTGAACGAGTGGTTTATTGATATCTTGGTCCATCCATTTCTAGATGCGTTGATCTGGAGGCGAGGCGCGAAACCCTGATCCAGCAAAAGCCTCATCAGCGCTCGTATCCAGCAAAAGCCTCATCAGCAAGGGTATCGAGCGAAGCTAGATACTCATCTGCTCATTCCGCAACAGATTGACCAGCTGCTGATCGCCTTCCAGCGTCACCTGCGCGGCAGCTTTGCGGCCGAACAAAAAGAGCACAATCTCGCCCGGCTCACCGATAATCCGCACCGATGCCTGGGCCGGATTGGCTTTGGTCGGAAAGCCAGTGCCGGTGTGAAAGGCCAGCGTTTTGCCGTTGGGCTGCACCAGCGCCACGACTCCCGCCACCTTGATCGAGCGCAGCATCAGGCGGGCGATCACATGCAGGGTCAACCAGAGCGCCTGCTGGGTCTCCGGCGACGATGTGCGCGGCTGGCGCAAGGTCCCGCGCCGCAGATCCTCGTTATGCACCCAGTTTTCCACCAGGTTCACCGTCGCTGCCGGGCCGGGCAGGCGGTAAAACCACGGCGGCCCGGCGCGCAGGGCGCGAACCAGCGACTGTGGGCCGCGCGCCCGCGCCTTGCGCAATAACTCTTTGGGGCTGGGGCCGATTTTGCCGCCGGTGACCATGGCGCTGCCATACGGGAGCGGCTGGGTTTCGCGCACGACCAGATGGGCGACCAGCGTCTGCACATCCCAGCCCTCACACAGCGTGGCGGCGTGCCACTGCTGCTCAGTCAGTCCGTCGAGCAGTTCCAGCATTGAAGTGCGCTCGTGTTTGAGTAAATTAGTGGTGCTCATAGCGTTCCTTTTATCATTTTACAACCATGAAATTGTACCATGGCTTAAATTATCGCCGCCGCAGGCTCAATAATGCCCAGCGAATCTAGGTATGATCGCGCGCCAGCCGAAATCCCAGCAGATGGGTTGAGCGCTCGGGCGGCAGGCGAAAGCGACAGGTCGTGCGGGCGAAATGGCCGGGGTTGGCCCAGCAGCCGCCGCGCATAATCCGGCGGCGATCGAGCGTCGGCACAGGCGTCGGCGACTCGCGCCCGTCGCTGGCGACATACGGATACGACACCTGCAGCGAGGCCGTCCACTCCCAGATATTCC
>DAOTUS010000260.1:0-6345 GCA_034437415.1 Herpetosiphonaceae bacterium | reverse complement strand
CGCCTCGATCTGCAGACCCAGCAGGTTACGCGCTATCCGATCGGCTGCCCTGGTAGTCGGACGCCCGGTCGAAGCGAAGCCTTGATTGCCGACCCTGGCTCGGGGATGATCTGGATTCTAAGCGGTGGCTTGATCCAGTTTAACCCCCAGACCGCCACGTTCCGCTGTTTCGATCCCAAGCCGCCACAGCCGGGGCCAGCAGGCCCGAATACGTTTCGGGCCAGCGATATGGCGCTTGGCCAAAGTGGGTTGATCTGGCTATCGAGCACCGAGGGGATCTACAAGTTCGATCAGGCAACCGCGACCTTCACCAATTACCCGGTTCTGGCAGCTGCGCCAGCCGCGTCCAACCAAGCGCAGCCCCAGCCGCCAGGGCAGCCCCAGCCGCCAGCGCAGCCCCAGCGGCGGTCGCTTTCGATCGAGACGCTATATTCCGATGAGAGTGGCCTGGTTTGGGTTAGCTCGGCGGCTGGCGCCGGAATCTTCGTGTTTGACCCGGCGAGCGCAACCTTTATTGCCAACTACACCGCCGACCCGACCAACCCAACCAGCCTCAAATCCAGCCCGGTCAGCAAAATCTATCAGGATCGCGAGGGCCTGCTGTGGATGGCGTCTTCGGCCGGCGTCTCCAGCCTGGACCGCCAGCAGATGCAGTTTACAACCTATCGGATCAACCCCTTGGGCGTCAATACCTTTCCGCCCCGTGGCATCCAGGCGCTGTATCAAGACCCAGCCGGCGTGGTCTGGATTGGCTCGAACGATACCCTGACCCGCTTCAACCCGGCTGATGGCGGATTCACCCACTACAAATCGTTCGAGGGGCCGCCGCCGCTGGCGCTGCCCCGGTCGCGCGCGGTCGCCAGAATCTATCCCGACGATCAGGGCGACCTGTGGTTCGACGGGATCACCGGCCTGAGTCGCTTTAATCCGCAGACCGCCCAGTTCACCGCCTACACCCGGCCAGCGGCTGACCCCCAGGCCCCGATCGAGATCGAGTATATTGCCCAGGATTCGCGCCAGAATATCTGGATGCTGGACAATAATGCGCTGAGCTATTTTGATCGGGCCAGCGAGCAGTTTACGGCCAGCTTCCCCATCCGCTCCAGCGACCCCGCGCCCCGCCCAACGGTTGTGGCCCTCGATCCAGCGGGCGCGGTGTGGGTCGGCGGGCCAGGATTTATCGGCCTGCTCGATCAGGAAACCGGGGTTTTTCAGCGCTTCAGTCACAACTCGGCCAATCCCGGCTCCATGCCCAACACCGTCGTGAATCAGCTCTACTTTGACCGCTCTGGAACCATGTGGATCGCCACGGTTGACGGGCTGCTCCGCTTTGATCGTCAAAACGAAACCTTTACGGTGTATAACGAAAAAAGTGGCCTGCCCAGCAACGCTGTGCTTAATATTCTGGAGGATCAGGCCGGCAATCTGTGGCTGAGCACAACCCGCGGCCTGAGTCGTTTCAACCTGCAAACCGCCGCGGTCTCCAGCTACGATGTCACCGATGGCCTGCAGAATAATCAGTTTTCGCTGTTCGCCGCCGCCAAGAACGAGCGCGGCGAGATGCTCTTCGGCGGGCTGAATGGCCTGAATATATTCAACCCCGAGCAGATCCGCGCCAACCCATATCAGCCGCCAGTGATTCTCAGTGCGATTGAGCTGTTCAATCAACCGCTGGCGCTTGGTGGCGACTCGCCCCTTCAGCAGCCGGTCTGGAGCACAACCGACCTGAGTCTGAACTACGACCAAAATATTCTGGGGTTTGAGTTTGCCGCCCTCAGCTATGCCGCCCCCAGCAATAACCACTACCGCTATCGCCTGGAGGGTTTGGAGGACAAGTGGAACCCGGTTGATAGCAGCCGGCGCTTTGTCAACTACACCACCCTGCCGCCCGGCCAATACACGTTCCGCGTGCAGGGCAGCAACGATGATGGCGTCTGGAGCGAGCAGGAGATCGCCCTGAAGCTGACGATCAGCCCGCCCTGGTGGCAGACCTGGCTGTTCCGTGGCCTGGCGTTCGCTCTGCTGGTGGCGCTGGTGTTTGCAGGCTCCACCTGGCGGGTTCACTCGATCAAGCAGCGCAATCTGCAGCTGGAGGTTCAGGTCGCGGAGCGCACCCGCGAGCTGGTCGACCGCACCCAGCAGCTCGGCATCGCCAAAGACCAGGCCGAGTCGGCCAACCTGGCGAAAAGCGAGTTTCTGGCCAATATGAGCCACGAGCTGCGCACGCCGCTGAATGGCATCCTTGGCTACGCCCAGATTCTGCAGCGCAACGCGGCCCTCAACATCGCCCAGCGCGACGGCCTGCAGACGATCTACCAGAGCGGCAAACATCTGCTGACCCTGATCAACGATGTGCTCGATCTGGCCAAGATCGAGGCGCGCAAGCTGGAGATTATGCCGCAGCCGCTGAATCTGCCGGGTTTTCTGGAAGGGATTGTCGGCATCATCACGATGGCGGCCCACCAGAAAAACCTCAGCTTTATCTACGAGGCCCAGCCCAATCTGCCGCCGTTCGTCGAGGCCGATGAGAAACGGCTGCGCCAGGTGCTGCTCAACCTGCTGGGCAACGCCGTCAAGTTTACCGAGCGCGGCAGTGTAACCCTGCAGATCGTGGCCAGCTACGGCCCCAGCCAGGCGCCCGAGGCCGTGCAGCAGGTGCGCCTGCGCTTTGCGGTCACCGACACCGGGATTGGCATCGATCCCGACCAGCAGGCGGCGATCTTCCAGCCCTTCGAGCAGGTCGGCGATGCCAAACAGCGGGCCAGCGGCACCGGCCTGGGGCTGGCGATCAGCCAGCAGCTGGTTGAGCTGATGCACGGCCAGATTCAGCTGCAAAGCAGCGCTGGCCAGGGCAGCACGTTCTGGTTCGAGGTCACTCTGCCGTGCGTCACCGCGACGGTCCCAGCCGCCAGCACGGACGATCAACGCATCGTCGGCTACAGCGGCCCGCGCCGCACCATTCTGGTGGTGGATGATCGCCCGGAGAATCGGCTGGTGCTGCTCAACCTGCTGGAGCCGCTGGGCTTTCAGGTCAACCTGGCGGAAAACGGGCAGGACGGAATCAATCAGGCGCTCCAGCAGCGCCCGGACCTCATCTTTATGGACCTGGTCATGCCGGTGATGATGGGCTTTGAGGCGGTCGCCGTGATGCGCCAGAACCCTGACCTCTCCAGCATTCCAATTATTGCCGTCTCCGCCAGCGTGCTGGAGATGGACCAGGAGCAGAGTCGCCGGGTTGGCTGTGACGATTTCCTGAGCAAGCCGATTGAGATCGGCAAAGTCTTTGGGGTGATGCTGCACTACCTTGGCCTGGAGTGGATCTATGGTCAGCCAGCCCAGCCCGGCCTGAGCGACCCGATCAACGTCAGCGATCTACCGAGCATGTCCGAGATGATTCCGCCGCCGCGCGAGCAGCTGGAGGTGCTCTTTGAGCTGGCGCGCTTTGGCAATATGGCGCGGATTCATGCCTACGCCGCCGATCTGGAGGCCCATTCTCCGCACTATCGGGCCTTTACCCAGCAGCTCACCCAGCTGGCCGGCGCCTTTGATGATGAGCAGATTCAGGCTTTTCTCAAGCAGTACCTGTTTTGAAACGGCGGAACGTGCCGCGAATAAGGAGCAGATATGGCCGCACCTGAGCGTAAACAAGCGACGATCCTGATCATCGATGATGATGTGACCAATCTGAAGGTGGCGGCGGAGCCACTGCGCGCCGATGGCGTGGAGATCCTGACCGCCCGCGACGGCCTGACCGGGATTAGCCGGGCGCAGCTGGCCCAGCCCGACCTGATTATTCTTGACGTCCAGATGCCCGGCATCGATGGCTTTGAGACCTGCCGGCGCCTGAAGGCCGATCCGCTCACCAAAGCTATTCCGGTTATTTTTATGACCGCCCTGAGCAACATCGACGATAAGCTGCGGGGCTTTGCCGCTGGCGGCGTCGACTACGTGCCCAAGCCCTTTCAGATCGAAGAGCTGCTGGCGCGGGTCAACACCCATCTGCTGCTCTATCAGCTTCAGCAGGAGCTTCAGGCCGAGATCTACGAGCGCAAGCAGGCCGAGACCGCGCTGCGCAAAGCCAACCAGGAGCTGCATCGGCTGGCGGTGCTCGATGACCTCACCCAGATCGCCAACCGGCGCCGCTTCGACCAGTATCTGGCCATGCAGTGGCAGCAGACGCCCGCCACGGTGGTCAGCCTGCTGCTGTGCGATATCGACTACTTCAAGCGCTACAACGATGGCTACGGGCATCAGCCAGGCGACCGCTGCCTGTTTCAGGTGGCCCAGGCGATCAGCCGGGCCGTCGGGCGGGTGCAGGATCTGGTGGCCCGCTACGGCGGCGAGGAGTTTGCGATTGTCCTGCCCGACACCGACCTTGAGGGCGCCGTTCAGGTTGGCGAGGCGATCCAGCGCGAGCTACAGGCGCTGAAGCTGCCCCACGCCTACTCCGAGGTCAGCGCCTGCGTGACGCTCAGCATCGGCGCGGCCAGCGCCATCCCCAGCCAGGCCGTCGATCCGGCGAGCCTAATCGCCGCCGCCGATGCCGCCCTGTATGCGGCCAAGCATCAGGGGCGCAACCGGGTTGTCAGCAGCCCGCACTAGCAGATAGAGGCTAACGTTATAAGTCCTTCATGATCATAAATTACGACTCGGAATAAAACCTCTGTTCTATTTTTCTTGAGATATCGTATAATGTGCCATATTTTCAAGAATTTTTCTTGACCCATCAGATCCTTATCATCCCCAGCAAAAGGTAAGGCGCATTGAGGATAAACGGATGACCCGTGAAGATTATCAACGGACCGGTGCGGTAAACGGAAATCCATTAGACCGATTACCTCTGCGCCCGATTGCGATTGACCTATTCGCTGGAGCAGGCGGACTATCCCTGGGTTTTGAACAAGCGGGGTTTGATGTCGTTGCTTCAGTTGAGTATGATCCCGTTCATGCCGCCATCCATGCCTACAATTTTCCACAGACGGTTGTTCTCTGTCGAGATGTCGCAGAGCTACGTGCTGACGAATTGCGCTTAGCCGTTATAAACGGTCTAGCAACCCACGGACACTCGATCGATCATTGGGATGGGGAAGTTGATATCATCTTTGGTGGCCCACCGTGCCAAGGCTTTTCAACGATGGGGAAACGCTTGATTGAGGATACCCGTAATCAATTAGTGTTTCATTTCTTCCGGATTATCTCCCAGCTCCGTCCGCGTTACTTTGTCATGGAGAATGTCCCAGGAATGGCCTCTGGTGGTCATTCAAGTATTCTTGAACAGCTGATCATTGAGTTCCAAGATGCTGGCTATGTCATTGCCTATCCACCCCGGGTATTGAATGCTGCAGACTTTGGTGTTCCACAGGATCGGCGCAGATTAATTCTGCTTGGATCACGTCAAGATCAACCTGTACTTCAGTATCCAGAGCCAACAGTTTACCCGGTTCCAAAACGACAGCCCGCCCCAGGTATTATCCAGCCCCAGACGTTCGCAATAGAGGATCTGGTTCTCCCGATTGGACCTACAGTATGGCAAGCGATTGGTGATCTCCCAAATCTTGATTACTTTCCTGAACTGCTAAAGTCTGATCAACTTATCCTTCCTGGAGAGGTTCTGCAAAAAATCGCGGAGAGCGCCAGTCCATATTCAAGCATATTGCGCGGCTTAACTCCTGATCACGCTGACTTTTCCTATCCACGGGTATGGGATCGCCACCTCCTGACCAGTTCGCTGCAAACAGCTCACTCTGCGCTCTCCGTGTCGCGCTTTGCAGCGACAAAGCCGGGTGAGGTTGAGTCAGTGAGCCGATTTTATCGACTTGATCCGGAAGGACTCTGTAATACATTGCGGGCTGGTACTGGAAGCGAGCGCGGTGCATATACATCTCCTCGACCGATTCATCCGGTCTATCATCGGACCATTTCTGTCCGCGAAGGTGCGCGACTGCACTCGTACCCAGATTGGTTCCGCTTTCATCCAACTAAATGGCATGGCTTTAGGCAAGTTGGGAATTCTGTCCCGCCGCTATTCGGACGGGCAATTGCTCAAAAAATCATAGCAGCCCTGTGTGTTCTTCCATCAAAACCGACTCAAGCCATCGAGCTTGGAGACAAGCGCCTCCTCGGCCTCGATATGTCGAGAGCTGCGGAATTATTTGCAGTTAGTCGCGATACTATTCCTCAACCGAGACGACGGCAACTTGCGTAAATCATAGAGGAACCCGTTATGTCATACCATTCAGCTATAGACATAGTGCATTGACGGCATTGACAAAATAGGGATACCCCGTGAGTGATTGCAGCATCGTGTCCGTATACGATCGAAATACATCGACTAATCGCTGCCGG
>DAOTUS010000259.1:0-2618 GCA_034437415.1 Herpetosiphonaceae bacterium | reverse complement strand
CTACAGCGGCAGCCGGGCGCTCTACAGCAGCGGCAGCACCTTTCTGGAGATCAACGCCGACGGGGACTGGACGGTCCTGGTCGAGCCGATCACGGTGTAGCTGGAGGCAGCCGAGGGATTTAGCGGCGTGGGCGACCAGGTCAGCGGCCTGTTCCTGCCGACCAAAGAAGGCGCGGTGCCATTTGTCTTCACTCACAACGGCACCAGCAACTTCATCGTCCTGGTGACCTGCGGCGGCGGCACCGACTACGCCCAGAACGAGATTGGCAAGGTCGATGGCTCGGCCGTGGTCAAATTCAGTGATGGCCCCTGCCTCTGGGACGTGCAGGCCGACGGCGAGTGGACAATCAGCGCGAAGTAAGCGGCTAGCAGATCGTGGTTCCACACGCGACGAAGACGGCACCGAATCGGCGTTAGGGCAGGCCCCTGTGCCTGCCCAATTCCGCTGCCATTCCGCCCACGTTCCTGGAACAGCACGAGCTACTGACACTCAATGCTATACTTAGCTACTCCCACGCTGGCCGGCTGGGCCGGGTTGCCGATTGGCAGATTCTAGCGCTTGTGGATAGAGGAACAACGTGTATGAAGGACCAATTCCGTGACTATCTCACCAAACGACTTGCGCCAAATACCGTCAATAGTTATCTTTCAGGAATCAATCATCTTTCCCGTGACTATGGAAGAAATATTCTGGAAATAACTGATGTAGCGCTGATTGGTGAGCTCAGGGAGCGGTATGACATTGACGGCGTAAAGCGCACCGTGGGAGATTATAGCCATGGCGCGGCACGGGCTGCCATTATTCAGTATCATACTTTTATTGCTGGGCTTGATAGGGATGCCGATGGATTGTCCGATCTCGGTGGACTACCCGACCGACAGCTGAGGCATGTCCAGACCACCGCCCTTTCGCAAGCAGTCCAGAGTCCCGAAAGCAGCAAAGAAGGAGTTTTCACAATGGCCCGAGCCGATGACCGTCCACAGTTCTACATCGCCGCCCAGACCTTTGTTGATCGCGCCCTGCGCGCCGACGACTCGCTGTTCACGCCCGGCAAGCCCATCTGGACCAGCGCCAATCTGCAGGAGCTCCACGATCGCGTGCTGGGCCAGCTCGATGAGGGCAGCGACTCGTTTGAGACCAAGTTTCAGCACCAGCTGAGCGACGCCCGGCCAGAGGTGATCCAGCTCGCCGCCGAGCTGCAGTTCGTCTACTACCTGATTGCGCGCAACGTCAAAGGCCCGGCCAAGCGGCGCGGCATCACCAACGTGCTGCAATGGTCCAGCGAGCCGGTCAGCCTGCCCCAGGAGCTGGATAGCGCCCTCGATCAGGGCCTCGCCAATACTGGAATCGCCTATCTCGTCTACAAACCCTTTCAGCAGGGTTTTATCATGGAATTTGTACTGCACTGGAAAAGCATGTCCCCTACTGAGCAGAGCGCCGCGCTGAATGATCCGTGGGAATTTAAGCGCATGCTGTTTGCGCTGCCTATCAAGACCGCCTACGCGGCCCGCGAGATGCTGCTGCACCTGGTCCACCCAGACACCTTCGAGCCAATCGTCTCGCGGGAGCACAAAGCCAACTATGCTCAGCAGTTCGACCACCATCAGAGCAGCAACAGCGACGATGTTGATCGCCGCTTGTGGGAGATTCGTGGTTCGCTGACACCACAGTATGGGCCGCGTTTTACCTTCTACGGCATTCAGCCACCGCCGCCAATTGATCCGGTGAATTTCCCTGTCCCGCTGCCACTGGGGCCGAAGCTGCGCCCGTATGTGCAGCTCGTCGTGCGACTCAACGCGGCGGACTACAGCGCCGGGCAGATTATCGACGTGCTTGGGCAGTCCAACCCGCCCTTAGTACAGCTCAAGACCGCCCCAGACAGTGAAGATTTGCTGGATGTGCTGCAGCTGCTGCGCCTGATCGAGCGCCTACCGAATGATCGTTATCGCCGCTGGCTGCACCTCAGCGATGCCCACGAAACCACCATGCTGCGCTACGCCGCGCTCACCCTGGTGTTGCCAGACAACGATGCCAGCGATGAGTATGTCCTGCCGATTGCCAGCATGCCGTTTGATGGCGTCGCCCGTGCGGCCGACGAGTGGCCGGAGCCAGCGCTCCTGCGCGAGTGGTACATCGAGGCCGACCTGATTGAGACCGTTGAGACCGTTGGTAAAAACTGGCTACGTAGCCGCCCCGACGCGCTCAAGCCGCTGGCCAACGCCACCGCCCCGACATCCCACGCCATCAACACCTTTTTGGAACATCTGGAGCGGGTCAACGCCAGCCAGCGCGGCTCCGCCAACAGCGCCCTCCAGGATCAGCCGCTGCCCCAGCTGTCGCTGCCGGTGCTGAACGAACGCATCAGCGAAATCCAGCGCGAGCTGCTGGTCAGCCGCTCCACGCTCCAGCGGATCTACCGGGCGCTGATCGCTGGCCAGCATGTCATTTTCAGCGGCCCGCCCGGCACCGGCAAAACCCACCTGGCCCGGCGCCTGCCCGAGATCTTCTGGCGCGACACCGAGGCCGAGGCCACCGTCACGCTGCGGATGCCAACCTCGCCGACGGTTCCGCCCACCGAGCCACCGCTGGAGGAGCGCCACACCCGCTACGGCTACGT
>DAOTUS010000258.1:0-23873 GCA_034437415.1 Herpetosiphonaceae bacterium | reverse complement strand
CGTAAGCGTTCAGGCCCCTCTTGCGTAGCGTGGTAAGATGACCACTATGGATGCACCACCGCCACTCGGAATCTCCCCGGACGATTGGGCTGCGACCCCACCAGCGGTGCGAACCGTTGTCATGACGTTGCTGCCGCTCGTTGCGCGGGTGCCGCTCTTGGAGGCCCGCATTACGGCCTTGGAAGCCGAGAATGCCGAGTTGCGCCGCCGCCTCACCCAGCATTCGGGCAATTCATCTAAACCACCCTCCACCGACCCGCCCGGTGCCCCACCCCGCCGCGCCACCCGCACCCGCGGCCGCCAGCCTGGTGGGCAGCCCGACCACGTCGGCGCATCCCGCGATCCCGCCCCGGACGACCAGATTACCGCGACCATCCTCCTGCGCCCCGACCGCTGTCCCGACTGTGGGCTGGACCTCGCCGCCTGCCCACTCTGGGTTTGACCAGATACTAATCTCGAAGTAAAATCCTCTCGAATGAATGTTCTAAAAGATGGATAGATCCATAAGCCATAATCGTATGGATCGGATAAATAGGGGATAAAAAATGAGTACAGAACTGGTAGATAGGGTGATTGATAAATCGGTTATAAACGCTTCTTATCTCGCCGAAAAACGTCTGTTGCCAGCCGAAACTACATATTCTGTCGTATCAATGTTTTCGGGCTGCGGAGGAATGGATTTGGGATTTAAGGGTGGATTTTCTGTTTTTGGAAGAGACTACGCTCGACTACCATTTGAGATTGTTTGGTCTAATGAAATAAATGAAGCGGCGTGCAGAACATATCGAAAAAATATTGATGAAAACATTATTTGTGGAAGTATTTGGGACACTATCGATAGTATCCCAAAAGGTATCGATGTACTGATTGGTGGATTCCCCTGCCAAGATATCTCTATCAATGGAAAAGGCGCTGGCATTAGTGGGAAACGCAGCGGCCTCTATAGGGCGATGGTTGAAGCCATCAAGGCATCGCAACCAAAAATATTTATTGCCGAGAACGTTAAGGGCTTATTGATGCGTCACAACGAGGAGTCCTTAAAACAAATCCTGAAAGATTTCAACTCGCTAGGGTATGAAATTTCGTATGCTCTCTATCATTCAGCCGACTATGGAGTTCCACAGAGCCGAGAACGAGTGTTTATTGTTGGCACCTTACGTGGCACGGGTACTTTTGTGCCACCTCAACCAGAACGGCTTAAAGACAGCTGGATGACTGCACGTGAAGCTATTGGTGATCTTGAGGTCGTTGACGCTAATCCAGAAATAAATCATATCTGGAGTCTCGCTCAAAAGAGTCATGATCAAGGTAATCGACAGCTTGATGCCAATAAACCTGCCTATACAATAAGGGCTGAATGCCACGGCAATATTCAGTTTCATTATGCTCTGCCCAGAAGGATTTCAATGCGCGAGGCTGCCCGGATCCAGTCATTTCCTGATGATTTTATTTTTGATGCCAAGCTACGAGAAACAGAACGCCAAATCGGCAATGCTGTTCCGCCAGTTTTAGCGTGGCATGTTGCCAATGCGGTTCGTAATTATCTTGTTTCAGGTAATGTATGAATCAGGCAGAATTTGAAATACTCCTAACCGATCTGACCCAAAAACTAACGAATGAGGTTCAGCATGGGGATATATTCAAAACCTCAAAAGACTTTGAGAATCGAGTAAGAGAAGTATTAGTAGAATTTGTGGCACATAAAGGTATACGGATCGATTTTAATCCTCATCCGCATGTTTTCCCGGATATTGCTGTAGGTGAATTTGGTATAGAAGTTAAATTTACGACAAATAATACTTGGCGTAGTGTGGCTAATAGTATCGTTGAGTCAACTAGGAATGCCGATATCGTCCATATCTATATTGTTTTCGGGAAAATGGGCGGTGATCCGGAAGTTAGATGGGGCAGGTATGAAGATAGTGTCATTCATGTAAGAACGACCCATGTGCCACGATTTGAAGTAGAAATAAATCCAAAAAGATCTTTATTTAAACAGATGGGGATTACATACCATGATTTTAGTCTTCTTTCTGTTGAGGAAAAGATGCACTATATTCGTGAATATGCCCGAGGAAGATTAAAATCTGGCGAACGTCTTTGGTGGTTGGAAGATCAGCCTGAACCAGAACACTCACTGCCGATTCAAGTACGATTGTACACGAGTTTATCTACCCATGAAAAAAGGAAGATGAGGGCTGAGGCTGCTTTATTATGCCCTCAAATTGTCGGATCATCGCGTATGAAACATAAGTACGATGATGCTGCGCTGTATCTTCTGACATATCGTGGAGTTATGTGCTCACAAGCGCGCGATTTGTTTTCAGCGGGCAGCGTGGCTTTACGCCAAGATGAAAAGCGCGGCGGCCTCTACATAGAAAGAGCTCTGCACGATATAGAGGCTGAAATGCGTGAGGCGGCAATCTCGTTAGAAGACGCACTTTTTATTGAATATTGGGGTGAATCGGTTGCTCCAGAAGATCGGATTTCAAAATGGTTGATCTACGCCGATAATTTTGCTAAAGACTGGGTTCCATCCGACGTACTGTTTAGATCTAAAGCGTAAAATGTCACTATATTTCTATACAACGCGGCCACCGATGCTCATGCACGGTGGCCGCGTTGGTGTATCCAGGCTCACCTAGATGTCGTTGTGCCCGTTGCTATAATAAAACCACAAGCTCCACCTCGGAGCATTGGATTGATGGAAGGTACTATGGACAACACACCCTCGCTCGCGATCCACCGGGCCGGAGCGTTTAGCAGCGATATTGAGCTGTACGACCTGATTGTCGCCCGCCTGAACGCCGAGATCGCCACCTTTCCGCCGCCGCTGCAGGCGCTGGCGCAGCCCGATGTTGACGTGCTGACTCAGGGCGAGTTTAGCCAGGTGACGGCCCTGCTGCCCTACTGGCTGAGCGACCTCGTGCCCGTCGCGAGCGAGGTCTGCCAGCAGCTTGGGCTGGCCCAGCTGTACGGCTGGTGGTACTACTGGGTTCAGGACGATCTGCTTGATGGCGCGAAAGCTCCCGCCGCGCTGCTCAGCGGGCATCTGGCGCTGCTGCGGATGGTGGCGATCTACACCGAGCTTGGGCTGGCCGCCACACCGTGCTGGGCCGAGTTCGAGCGGCTGAATCTGCGCTCGGCGGCCGGCTACGCCAGCGAGCTGGCCACGCGCTTCAGCAGCCTGGACCAGCTGACCCCGGAGCTGGTGGCCGGGCCGGATGTGCAGCTGATCCTCGACCGCGCCGCGCCGTTTTTCTTCAGCACCCTGGCCCAGCTCCAGCTCGCCGAGGTGCCCGCCGCCGACCCGCGGATGCAGGCGATTCCGCAGGCGCTGCGCTGTTTCACCGCCGCCCGCCAGCTCAACGACGATGCCAGCGACTGGCTCGACGACCTCCAGGCCGGTCACCTGAATGTCGCCGCCGCCATGCTCCTGCGCTACCTCTATGCCCACCAGCTGATCGGCAGCCCGGCCGACTTCGACCTCGAGCGGCTCGGCGGGCTGCACATTCGGGTGGAGCAGTTCTGGGTTGCGCTGGAATGTACCACTCAGGCGCTCTGCACCGAGGCGCTGGATCTGCTGGCGCCGTTTGGCCCGTGTCGCCTGGCTGCCCTGGTCGAGCGCCAGATGCAGCAGAACATGGTTCACTGGGACTCCGCCCGCCAGTATCGCGCCAATCTCCGGGCGCTGTTTGGCATCGAGATGCTTGCGGCTGAGTAAGATTAGATCTTGTAATATTATTCAATGCTACAATCGGGAACGTTGCAAAGGAGGCGCGATGAAACGTGAACGAGTAGTGATTATTGGGGCGGGCTTTGGCGGCCTGCGGGCGGCGCGGGCGCTGGCGAACAAAGGCTTAGATGTGCTGATCGTCGATCAGCAGAACTACCACTGCTTTCAGCCGCTGCTGTATCAGGTCGCCACGGCAGGCCTGGAGCCGGAACAGATCGCCTATCCCGTGCGGGCGATCATCCGCAAGTGGCGCGATGTGCGCTTTTTGCTGGCCCGCGTCGAGCGCATCGACCGCGCCAGCCGCCAGATTCAGACCACGATGGGGCCGGTTGAATACGACCAGCTGATTGTTGCCGCCGGCAGCACCACCAACTTTTTCGGCATGGCTGGCGTGGCGCAGAACAGCTACGGCCTGAAAAGCCTCGACGACGCCGAGCGGCTGCGCAACCACATTCTGACGGTCTTTGAGCGGGCTGCCTACGAACCCGATCCGGCCCGGCGGGCGGCGCTGCACACCTTCGTCATCGTCGGCGGCGGGCCAACCGGGGTTGAGATGGCCGGATCGTTGCGCGAGCTGGTCAAGCATGTGCTGACCCGCGACTATCCCGACCTGCTGGAGAGCGATGTCAAGATTCTCCTGCTGGAGGCGACCGATAAGGTGCTGGCGATGCTCCCGACCAAGCTGCAGCGCAAAACCCTGGAGCGGCTGGCGGCGATGGGGGTTGAGGTGCGCCTGAACGCCGCAGTAGTGAATGCAGAATCTGACTGTGTGTTCCTGAAAAGCGGCGAGCAAATCCCCAGCCACACGCTGATCTGGGCGGCCGGCATTCGGGGCGTGGCGGTGGCGGCCAGCCTGGATCTAGCCCTAGCCCGCGGCAATCGGGTGGCGGTCAACCCCGACATGAGCCTGCCCGACGATCCGCGGGTGTGGGTTGTCGGCGATCTGGCCTACGTCGAGGAGCACGGCGCGCCGCTGCCCCAGGTGGCCCCGGTGGCCATTCAGCAGGCCCAGACCGTGGCCGAGAACATTCTGCGCCGCCGCGAACAGCGGCCCACCCAGCCGTTTCGCTACCGCGACCGGGGCACAATGGCGACGATCGGCCGCCACGCCGCCGTCGCCCGCATCTTCGGCATCTCGCTGTGGGGCTTTCCAGCCTGGGTGATCTGGCTGTTTGTCCACCTGATGAGCCTGGTCGGCTTTCGCAACCGGGTGTTTGTGCTGATCAACTGGGCCTACAACTACTTTTTCTACGAGCAGGCGGTGCGGATCATCACCGGGTCGGGCGAGCCAAATACCCAGCGCTCCGTGTGATAGAATTGGCGGAACGCAGGGGGCAGTCCAGGAATCCACCTGCGCCTAATCGTTGTGATTTACCACGGAGTCCAGCATGATCACCGCATTTGTGCATATTCAGACCGCGCCAAGCGCCACCAGCCAGGTGGCCAGCCAGCTCGCCAAGATCGACGGCGTGGCCGAGGTGTACTCGGTCACCGGCGAGTGGGACATCATCGCGATCGTGCGCCTGGGCGACTACGAGCAGCTCGCCCAGACGGTCCCCGACCAGATCGGGGCCACGCCGGGGATTATCCGCACCTCAACCGTGCTGGCGTTTCGCTCGTACACCAAGGAAGACATCGCCGCCACCTGGGATATTGGCCTGTCGTAGCTGAGGCCGCGCAGGCTTGAAAGGAAATTTCTATGGGACGTCTACTGAAGTGGATTGTGATTGCGCTGATCGCCTTCTGGGTGATTGGCCTGGTTATTCGTCTGAGCATTCGGCTGCTGATCTTTGGCAGCATCGCATTTGCCGTGCTCTACCTGATGGGGGTTGTCGGCAAGCGGCGCTGAGCCTGGGTCAGGCCAGCGGGTTACTGCGGCTCGGCGCCATTAAGTAGTAATCGCCGCGACGGCTTCTCCCAACGTGGCACCCAATCCGATGTACCAAGAATAGATGTCCATCATGGCATCGTCGATGATTCCGGTGAATACCCGTGTGATCACGGTAGAGCCGCGAGAACTAGCGGCTCGTAGGAGGGCAGAATGACCAATCTTGCCGAACCCCATGTTATGCAGTGGACGGCCACACTATACGATGCCGCAGTTGAGAGCGGGATCTTTGGCATGCGCCGTCTTGAACTCATTGAAGGAGAAATCATCGAGATGTCGCCTATGACTAGCAAGCATGCCATGGTGATTCACAAAGTGCAACGCGCGTTGCTCCGAGTTGTGCCGGATAACCATATTGTGGTCACTCAGGCACCGCTTGATCTCGGCGAGGTGTCTGAGCCGCAACCTGATGTGGCCATCTACGCTGGGTCCGAGGCGGACTACATGGAGCGGAAACCCACCCATGCCTTGCTGGTTGTCGAGGTGGCAGAGAGTTCGTTGGGCTTTGATCGGGGCCAAAAGGCAAGCTTGTATGCGAAGGCCGGCATTGCCGACTACTGGATTGTCAATCTGCGCACGAGTACGCTGGAGGTGTATCGGACCCCCGTGGCCGTCGAGACCCAACCATATGGGTATGGATATAGCGCGGTCACACCCCTGAAGCGCCAGGAATATGTGCAGATCCTGGCGTGGCCAGCAATCGCGATTCAGGTGGCCGATTTGCTTCCCTAACTGTAAGGCTGGACACCATAGCGCAACAAATCCGGCGCATCCCCGGACGACTACATCTGGGTGGTTAGTTTGCTGATCGCACTCTAGGCGGTTCGCCTGAAGCTGCCTGGTGGTTCGGCTGCTGATCTTTGTGGCATTGCCTTTGGGGTGCTCTGATGGGGTTGTCGGCAAGCGGCGCTGAGCCGGGGCTGTCCAGCGGGCTACTGCGGCGCTTGCTCGGCACCATTGATGGGGTGGAAGGAGCGATGATGCAGGTTCTTACGTACACGGTGGATCCAGCTTTATTCACGGACTGGTTTGGTAAACCAGCCCGTGGCAGCGCACCCTTCTCTGGCACGTTAACCCTTAAAGGCACCCTTAACCGCGCGTATCTTCCATCGGGTGAAGCAACACCTCTGTTATGGCATCCCAGTGGCGCACTCCTCTGCACATCGTATAAAACCGCCCTTTGGGATCGGAATGGGCACCTGGTTCACTACTTTAATAAAAGCCCATCATGCGGACTCTGGTCACCTGACGGAGCGAGTCTGGTGCATGATGTGCGAAACATCGATAATTCAATCAAACTCTATCATGCTGCGACAGCGACCGTGTATGAACTCCACGATTGTCCACCGTTGTATGCTCTGGTTTTTCACCCCACCGCGCCCGTGCTCACGCTGGTGACGCCCCACACCCTCTACTACTGGGACTTTCTCCAGCAGCAACTTGGGACAATTCCATGTCCGCAGATCACGTCGCCTAGCGTCGCCACCTGGAGTCCTGATGGTGCGCATTTAATCCTTACGCGACCGAGAGTGCATGACTCCTCGACGAATCCTGATTTCGGATCGATGGACGTGTATGATCGGCGGGGACGCTTGGTGGGGTCAGCGCCGCCCCACTATCAGGGGCGAATACTGTCTCGAGACAACCAACCGAGTTGGCATCCCTCAAGCAGCCTCTTTGTAACCAGTCATGCCCATGGCCTGATCTGGTGGAAGCGTGATGGGACGCTGCTGGCAGAAACACCCATAGAAATCACGGAAGCATTCACCCAGACCCCGGCCTGGAATCGCGATGGAACCCATGTAGCGGTGGTTGGGGCCGCAGGGCTCTCGCTCGTTCGTGCTGATGGCCGCGTGGAGCGGCTGATCGCCAAAACCGTGTATGATGGCACTATCGCGGGTGTGGATTGGCATCCTGATGGGCGCCATCTCGCTGTGGGACGGTGGGCAAGTCGGATCGAGCTTTGGAACATGGATGGGACATTGCAAACACTGCTTTCGCTCGGCGACGTTGACGCAGGAGCGGGACCAATCAGTGAGAGACTAGCACGTACGGGAAGTCGCGCCCCGCTGATTGTCCGATGGGACCCGTGCGGAACACGCCTTGCCTGTGCCTTACGCGATTTCAGTGTGGAACCGACAATTCTGACTAAAGTCAGTCTCACACGCATCCCTCTGCGCTCGTAGAAGTGATGAATGTCGCTTAAGTCGAGAGCGCCAAAGAGAGCCTATAGCATCCATCTCCTGATGGGGGTGGTCGGCAAGCGGCGCTGAACTACTGCTGCTCGACGCCATTGAAGTGCAGCAGCACCAGCGTCACATCATCGTGCTGCTCGCTGGCGCCGATAAATGCGGCCACCTGGGCCAGGATGTGGTCCAGGCTCACATCGAGCGAGCTATGGATTGGGTGGTTCAGAAACAGGCTTTCGACCTGCTCGAAGCCAAACATCACGCCCTGCTCATTGCGCGCCTCAACCACGCCATCGCTCATCAGCACAATGCTGTCGCCGGGCTGGAGTGGCACCTCAAGCTGGGTGTAGCTGAGCTGCGGCAGCGAGCCGAGCGGCAGGCCATAGACATCGATGAAACTCACGGCGCCGTTGCGAATCAGCAGCGGCGCAATCATTCCGGCATTGGTGATGTACATCAGCGCTTTTTTCAGATCGAACATGGCGTAGAGCAGGGCCGCATTCATATTGTTAGCTTTGAGCCGCGGGGCCAGCCGCGTATTCAGCTCGCTCAGCAGGGCGCCGGGCTGCGCACCTTCGCGGGCGCGCTCCTCAAGCGTGCTCGACGTCAGCGCCATCATCAGGGCGGCCCCAACGCCTTTGCCCGAGATATCGCCAATCGCCACCGCCACATGCTCCGAGTCCCGAATATCGACGAAGGTATAGAAATCGCCGCCGACCTCAGCGGAGGGCAGCGAGCGCCCGGCGGCGGTCAGATGCTCGCCGTGCCAGGGCGGCCGATCGGGCAGTAGGCCCAGCTGAATATCGTGGGCCAGCGCCAGCCCCTCCTGGAGATACTGGTTTTTCTCGCTTAGCTCGGTGGCCAGCTGCTGGAGGCGGGCGTTGGTGTGGCGCAGCTCGGTGGTGCGCTCGACAACCTGCTCCTCAAGATGCTCGCGCCCTTGGCGCAGCTGGGTCGTCATCAGATTGAAGGTGCGCGCCAGCACGCCAATCTCGTCGTTGGTGAGCACCGTGGACTGCACGGTCAGGTCGCCGGCGGCAACCTGGGTGGCAATCTGGGTGAGCGCGCTGACCGGGCGCACGATCTGGCGCGTCAGCAGATAGATCACCAGCGCAATCGTCAGCGCCAGCGTAAAACCCACCCCGAACACAATCAAGCCCAGGCGGCGGGCGGGCGCAAAGGCCTCCTCCTGGCTGATCTCGGTGATTAGGGCAAACTCGCGCTTTTCGATCCAGCGATACACGCCAACGACGGGCACGCCGTTGTAGTTGGTGTACAGCGCCGAGCCATCTTCGCCGCGAATGGCGGCATCAATCCCGACGGTATGCACGCCACGGGGGAAATCGCTGCGCCCAAAGCGCTGCCCGGAGACGAAGTCATTGAAGCGATCGACCAGATACGACTCGCTGCTGTCGCCCTGGCCAACCCGCTCGAACACAATCTGGTCCAGCCGATCCAGGTTGATATGGCTGGCCAGCACGCCGAACTGCTTGCCGGTGGCATCAAACAGCGGCGCGGCGATAGTCATGGTTGGCTTCAGGGTAATTGGCGAGGGATAGACATTTTGCACCAGGGCGGCGCGCTGGCCCTGAATGAAGTAGCGATCGGCCAGCCGAAACTGTTTCTCGCGATTTTTATCGGTGGAGTAGACAATTTTGCCACCGTTGTTGCTGAGGATAAAAATCTCGACCAGGCTGGATTTATTCAGCACAATCGAGGGCAGGTATGTGGTCAGAATCTGATACGAGGAGCGATAGATCGGGCTGTTGGGATCGTTGCGCACCACCTCGGCCGCGTTCAGGCGAATAATTGGCGAGGCCGCCAGCACCTGAACCTCCTGGCGCTGATCATCGACCCAGCGATTGATCTCGCCTTCCTTCAGCGAGGTTGCCACGCTCAGGCGCTCGATCACCGACTGCTGAATCGACTCGGTGCCAAGCCGATAGGCCGTATACCCAACCAGGGCCACAGCAATAGTTGATACAAGAAGGAACGACGTCACAAGTCGTGCAATGAGGCTACGGGTCCAAAATTTCATTGACTATTTGCCTCAAGCAGGCAGAACGCATGGTGCTGCGTCCCTGGGTGCTACTTTGCTAGAACGATCTGCTTGCCTACAGCGTAGCGATGCTATGGCGTGACCGACGTATAGAACGCTGGCTTGAGATTCTGGATTTTGACGATCACCACATTTTTATCGGGATCGCCGTTTCCATGATACCCGATTGTACCACTAACGCCCTGATAGTCGGTGATGCTGCCTAGCGCGGGTTGACGCTTTGATAGAATATATTCGTGCCATTTTTGAACTGAACAATCACAGCGCTCTTGACCGGGTCGCCGCTGCCACTGTAGGTGATCTGGCCAGTCACTCCGGTGTAGCTCAGATTGGCCAGTCCCGCCCGAATCGCCTCGGGGTCGCTGCTATTTTGATTCTGAATCGCCTGGAATAGGATGCCAAACGCATCATAGGTGTTGGCCTCGATATCGTAGGGCAGCGCGCCGCCGTAGGCGGCCTGGTAGGCCTTGATAAAAACCTGGGCGGGCGGATTGGCGGTGTCGGGATGCCAGCTCTGGCTGATAAACGAGCCATCGAGGGCGGGCAGCGCCGCCAGCGCCTTGATATCCCAGCCATCGCCGCCGAGGAGCGGAAGATCAATCCCAAGCTCGCGGGCCTGCTCCGCCTGGATGGGCACCTCGGTGTAGTAGTTGGGCAGGAAGAGCACCTGCGCACCGCTGGCTTTGATCCGCTCCAGGTTTGGCCGGAAGTCAGTCTCGCCAGTGATATAGGGCTCGAAGGCCACCACGCTGCCACCGCTGGCCGTAAACTCCTGCTTAAACACCTCGGCGATGCCCCGGTTGTAGTCGCTGGCCTCGTCGTACAGCACCGCCGCCCGCTCAACCTTGAGGTCGTTGCGAGCGAACTGGGCCATCACGCTGCCCTGAAACGGATCGGTGAAGGTGACTCGAAAGACGTATTTTTTGTTGGCGGTGGTCTCGAGGTTGGTCGAGGTCGAGCTAATCATCGGAATGCGAGCCTGCTCGGCGATATTGGCGACGGGAATCGCCATCCGGCTGAACGGCAGCCCCACCAGGGCCACAACTTTGTCCTGATTGATCATGCGCTTGGCGACATTCGACGCAATCTCGGGGTTATCCTGGTCGTCGCCATAGATGAGCACAATCGGACGGCGAACCCCATTGACCAGCAGGCCGCCCTGGGCGTTGAGGTCCTTGATCGCCAGCTCGGCGGCCTGGCGGGTGGAGATGCCATTTTCAACGAACTGGCCAGTCAATGGGGCAATCACACCAATCTGAATTGGCTCGACCTTGGCTGCCGGCGCGCCACACGCCGCCACAAGCCCAAGCACCAGCAGACCGATGAATGTGCGCAGATAGCGAGTGAATGGAGGGTGCAACACGAGCGCTCCTTTTTGATTGCAGAATGGGCTGAATCGATGGAGCTATCGTGCCACAAAATGGGTCTGGATGCAACCGCTGGATCGAGTAGCTGGCAGCTGGCAGCTAGCAGCTCGTGGCTTGTGGTCAGGGATCAGCGCCTGGATTTCACACTTGCTAACCCCTGAACTCTGATCGCTGATCGCTAAATGAGGTTCAGCGCCCCTGGAAACAGGCGCTGTCCTCCAGGTAGACGCGATTGGCGTCGACGGTGGATCGGGCCTGGGAGCGGCTCCAGTTCCAGGTGCGCCAGTCGGCGGCTTCAGGTTTCCCCCAGTCGTTGAGCAGATCGGCGGCGGTGGCGCAGCGCTCCTCGGTGCCCATTGTCGGCAGGGCGGCGACCAGCGCAGGCACGGCGTCGGCGCTGAGCGTCGTCGCATAGCGGCTGTCGAACGGTCGAATGGCGGCGCGCTCAGCGTTGGTGCTGACGATCAGCGCATCGGGGTTGAGCGCATTCAGGAGCAGCAGCACGCCGATCCCCAGCCCGAACGCCCCCGCCACGAAGGGCGGCCGACGATTGCGCAGCACCGTGGCGCCCAACCAGAGGAACACCAGCGCCAGCCAGCCCATAAACGCCGTGGTGTACAGGCGCAGCTCGGTCAGGCCGTACTCCTGCTGGTACAGGCGCATCCGCTGCAGCGCCGAGACCATCACCACGCTCAGCAGCACGATCAGCCCGCCGGCCAGCCCCTGAAACACCCGCAGGCTGCGGCCCGGCTCGGGGTTGAGCAGCCAGTGGGCCAGCAGTAGGGTTGGCAGGGCCAGCGCCGCCACCGTCACCAGCTCGAAGAAGCCCTTGCGGGCGTACTCGGCGTAGGTCAGGCCAGCGGCCAGATTGAGCTGGGTCTCGCCGCCGAACAGGTAGCGAATTTGGATCAGCACAAAGGCCGCGAAGAGCAGATTGAGCACGCCGAGCACAATCCCAACCTCAATCAGCCCCAGCCGAGCCTTGGCCAGCCGAGGTGTCTGCGGCAGGGTCCAGGGCAGCTTGTCGAAGAGCTGAAACAGCAGCCCGGCCACCACCCAGGTCAGGAAGCCGATCACGATGCTATGCTCAAGCAGCCACTCAATGTCCCAGCTGAACAGATTCGCGATTGTGGCGGCAAACACGGCATCGGCGGCGGCAAACAGGCCGCCGAAGACCAGCAGCAGCGGCACCGCGATCAGCAGCCCGCGCACAACGGCAGCCCCGGTTTTGCCCCAGCGCCCAGGCGTCAGGCCACCCCACGGGATCGCCGAGAACAGCAGCTCAAAGGGGGCCGTGATCAGCCCCAGCCCGGCCTGGATCCAGCCCAGCATGTAGGTGCCGACCCCGCCAAGCCGCAGCCGTCCGCTGGTGCTGTACACCACCGCCAGCCCCACCAGGGCCAGCATGAGCAGCATGTTCAGCAGCGCCAGCGTAATCGAGTCGCGCCAGGCGAACAGGGCGGCAAACACCCCAATCGGCAGCGCCAGAAAGCGCCCGTCGCCGTTCAGGGGAACCTTGAAGCGCCAGGCCAGCCCAGCCGCGATCAGCACCAGCAGGCCCACCCACACGCTCAGATTGATCCCCCACGGACTCGCCCGCAGCAGCAGATCTCCCAGCACGCCGGCCAGCAGCCCAGCCAGCGCAATCCCAATACTTAGTCGACCGCGTTGTTCCACAAGATCCTCCTCAGCACAGCGTGCGAATACTCGCTCTCCTGCTATGCTAGCAGTTCAGCCGCTGCGATTCGCGCACCTGTGTGTTGCGCCGGGAAGGCGTTTTAGGCCGATAGGTGGCCTGTTTCGTGCTATAGTTTAGCCAGACTGCCCGGCGCAGAGCGCGATCGGGCCTGACTGTTCAACTAGCTACAGCCTCGTCTTATGATTCCACCCGAGACTGTGGGTTTTGCGATAGGACATTACGACCATGCCCCGTATTCAATCAGTTGGAACCGCGGTGCCGCGCTACGAAATCACCCAACGCGCGGTTCAGGCGCGGATTACGAACCACTTCTCGGCGGCGTTTCCCAACCTCGACCGCTACCTGCCGATCTTCCGGCACGCCAAGATCGACACGCGCTCCATGGTGCGCCCGCTGGAGTGGTGGGATGAGCAGCGCTCGTTCAGCGAGTGCAACGCGGTGTTTATCGAGGAGGCGCTGACCCTCGGCTGCGAGGCGATCGCCCGCTGTCTCGAGCCGGTCGGCCTCACGCCCCAGGACATCGATCATCTGATTGTGGTCACGACGACCGGCTTGGCGGCGCCCAGCCTGGACGCGCTGCTGATCCAGCAGCTGGGGATGGGCCGCCACACCCGCCGCACGCCGATCTGGGGCCTTGGCTGTGCTGGCGGCCTGGGGGGCTTGGCCCGCGCCAGCGAGTACGTGCGGGCCGAGCCGACCCAGCGGGTGCTGCTGGTGACGGTGGAGTTCTGCTCGCTGACCTTCCTGGCCCAGGACTTCTCCAAGCGCAACCTGATCGCCACCTCGCTGTTCGGCGACGGCGTGGCGGCGGTGCTGCTGGAGGGCGATCAGGTGCCCCAGCGCCAGCCGGCCAAGGCCAAAATCCTGGGGACGCTCAGCACGCTGTATCCCGACAGCGCCGCGATTATGGGCTGGAACATCATCGACGCCGGGTTTGAGGTGGTCTTCTCGTCGCGCATCCCCTCGATTGTGCGCGAGGAGTTTCCCCAGCTGCTGAAGCAGTTTCTGGCCCAGCACGGCCTTGAGCAGCGCGACATCGGCCGCTATCTGCTCCATCCCGGCGGCGCCAAAGTGATTACGGCCTACGAGGATTCGCTGGGCCTGCCCGCCGACAAGCTCCAGATTACCCGCGAGGTGCTGCGCACCTATGGCAATATGTCGTCGTCGACGATTTTCTTTGTGCTCGATGAGGCGCTGCGCGCCCAGCCCCTGGCCGAGGGCGAGTATGGCGTGCTGGCGGTCTTTGGCCCCGGCTTCAGCGCCGAGCTGGTGCTGATTCGCGGCTAGAATCTGAAGCTGAAGCGCATCTGCGCCCCTGGCGATGTGATCTGCCAGGGGCGCACTGCGTGGCGGCCCGAAATGCGCAAACATGTTCGAGGACATACGGTATACTGCAGCGTGTCTGAAATTGATTATTCAAGGAACCGAGCCATGAGCGAGACTGAACCAACCTACGAGGAGCTGTATCGTGAGCTGGAGCGCACTGTCGCCGAGCTGGAGGCGGGCGCCCTGCCGCTGGAGCAGGCCCTGCGCTTCTATGAGCGCGGCGTCGTGCTGGCGGCCCAGTGCCAGCTGCTGCTGGACAACGCCGAGCTGCGGGTGCAGCAGGTGATGAACGGCGAGCTGAGCGACTGGCAGCCGGAGTAGCGCCGCCAGGCTTGGGGTACAATGGCGGCTTCCAATTGTTGGGCTTGCGCTGAGGGTAAAACAATGCTGCAAATTGTTCCAGGACTGTGGACGTTTACCGGGCTGCTGGTTGGTCGCGTCTACGCGATCGAGGACCCCGATGGGATTACGCTGATTGATGGTGGCATGGGTCTGGCGGCCAACAAAGTGCTGCGCCAGCTCGCGGCGCTCGGCCACGCCGCCCACACCGTCAAGCGGATTCTGCTCACCCACGCCCACCCCGACCACGCCGGCGGGCTGCCCGAGTTGCGCGAGCGCACCGGTGCCCAGGTGATTGTGCCGGCCGGCGAGCGGGCCACCGTCGAGGGCAAGGACGAAATCCTGCGCGCCCCCGAGTCCGACCTGTCGCGGATGCAGCGGCTGATGCGCCCGCCGAGCACCAAGCTCAAGCCGGCCAAGGTCGACCGAACGATCAGTGCCGGCGAGGTGCTTGGCGAGGTGATGGGCGGCCTGCACGCGGTCGGTACGCCGGGCCACAGCGCCGACCACATGGCCTACTGGCAGCCCGAGCGGCGGATTTTGTTCTGCGGCGATGTGCTGATGCGGATTCCGCTGTCGAGCCTGCGCCTGCCGTTTGCCGCCTTCACGGTGAGCATGGCCCAGAACAAAGCCTCGATCAAAAAGGTCTCCGAGCTGAATGTGGAGCTGCTGTGTCTGGGCCACGGGAAGCCGCTCCACAATGCCGCCCCGACCATTCGCGCCTTCGCCCAGAAGATCGGTGCGCTGTAAACGCCAAGGGCCAGGTCGCGCCAGGTTGGATTAAACCACCCGGCGCGACCTGGCTCTTTTTTTGTCAATCCAGGCTAGGGCTGCTCGCGCTCGTAGCGGCGGGCCTCGACATCGTCGCGCAGCAGGCCGCGCTGCTCCTCGGGCAGGGTCTCCTCGGACGGAATCGTGACGGTCTCGGGATCGCCGTCGGAGATATACTTCAGGTCCGGGCGCTCCTCGAACAGCGGGAACCAGTACTCGAGCTGGCCGGCCACGGCCTGGGTGCGCCGAATATGGTACGGGTCGAAGTTGCGCGAGAACGGCGACGGGCTGGCGCCCCCGGCGACATCGACCGCGGCGCTGTAGGCGTACTGCACACCCTCGGACTCGCCGGCGACAATCAGCGACTCATCCTCGGGAAACATCCCCAGCGGATAGCTCAGGCTGCTCACAATGTAGCCGTCGCCAATCCGCTCCTCGAGGTCCTTGTTCGAGAAAGCCAGCTGCCACTGAATCTGCTCGGCGTCGGCCTGGTCCAGCCGCATGTGGGTGTAGGTGTGCGAGCCAACCTCGCCGCCAAGCGCCACAATCTCCTGCAGCTTGCGGGTGGCGGTCTCGGGATCGCCAAACAGCACCCGCTCGGGCACATCGACCTCGATCAGCGGGAAGAAGACGCCGATCGCCGGAAAATCGGGGTGTTCGGCGGCAAATGCCTGCATAATCCCCATCGCTGAGGTCGGATCGACCGTGCCGTCGGCCAGGTAGCGAAACTGCCCATCCGAGGAGTCGTCGAAGGTCAGCACGACCGGCGACTTGCCCGCCGGAATGTCGATGCGGCCCGAGGCCAGCGCCCGCAACGTCGTTGGGTAGTAGCTGTTGGCATACAGCCACTCCAGATCGGCGCGCAGCCCGGCGGGAGAGCGGCTATACTCCGCGTCAGGCTCCTCGATCAGGTGATACTCCAGCACCAGCACCCAGCCCATTTCGTTGGGCGAGAGCGCGGCCAGGTCGGCCGCGCTGAGCCCGGCCGGGGTGGCGGTGGGCGCGGGCGTGGCGCTGGCCGCCGGGGTGGCCGTGGCGGCGGGCGTTGGCGATAGGGCCACCGTCGGCGGCGTGGTTGGGGCCGTGGTGCTAACTGCTGAGGGCGGGGGCGCCTGCGAGACGGTGGTGGCCGACGGGATGTTTTCGCCACACGCCGCCACAATCAAAAGCAAGAGGGCGACGCGCCCGCCGCGCCATAGTTGATTTAACATACGATGAGCTGCTCCTTTATTCATTAACGATCATAAATATATGCTATTATCGTGCACGCCAGTCACAAACGGCTGTTATCATACCCGATCCTGAGCCACTCGAAGTTAAGCAGCACCTACGTGCTGGAGGCAGCTTCCTCGCCAGACTTGTCCTACAATCGATACTATTGGCTGAACACCGCATATTCGTAGCTGCAATTTTAATTTGGAGGAGACCCTATGGCTATTGCCACGCCAGAGCAAGTGCATCGCTATCCACGTCGTATCACAATGATTTTTGAAATTTTGTGTTCTGCGCTGGTCCTGGTGGCGCTGGTTCGTTGGGGCCGCGCCATTCTGCAGTTTTTGTGGGATGCCGACAGGCAGGGGATCACGGTAACAATCATGGATTTCGCCGACAAAGGCTGGTTCCGCAGCCTGATCAACTGGCTGAACGGCGCTGCAAGCCGGCCGCGTTTCGCGCAGAGTACCGAGCTCACGCCGCACTTTATCCTGCTGGCCGGAGCGCTATTTGCCACCTTATTCATTCGCAACTTCTTCCCCACCATTCGCACCAGCGGCCGCGGTCTGCTGATTGAGTGGAGCAACTCGTGGCTGCCGGTCGGCTGGGAGCAGGTCAAGGGGCTGCGGGGGACCGAGGACCTCGCCGGCGAGCGCTTTGTGCTGCTGCTGCAGACCGACACCAAAGCCCTGACCGGCTGGCACCGCTTCTACAGCTTTCTGTATCGCCTGGGCTTCCGCCGGGGGATCATTATCACCTCGGCGATCGGCGACTCCACACTGCTAGTGCAAACGCTGGTAAGCGAGCTTGATCAGGTGGCGCGCCAGCTCAGCAAGCCGCCGGTGCGGCTGGATGAAAAAGCCACATCGCCGCTGTTTCAGCTGCTGCTCAGCCCGGCCGGGTTCTTCAGCCGCCGCTCGAAGACCGACCAGGAGTATGTCCACCAGGCCACCGAGGCGGCCCGCAGCGCCCAGGCTGGCAAGGTCACGTCGCTGATGGCGACCTATCCCAAGCGGATTCGCACCCTGCTGGTCTCGGTGGCGGCGCTGCTGGCCCTGTTCGGCATTCTGCGCTCGCTGAGCATTCTACGGCGCTGGGTCGGCGCGACGTTCGCGGGCCTGGCCGAGTTCAGCTTCTTCCAGATGGGGCCGCTGCCGCGCACGGTGGTGCTGTGGTGGATGCCGGTCGCCGCTGTGCTGGTGCTGGCGCTGCTCATCCCCATGCTGATCGTCATCCGCAACATTTTGCCCGATGTCGAGTCGCGGCCGCAGGGCCTGGCGGTGCGCTACTTCAACCGCTGGCTGCTCGTGCCCTGGGGCGAGATCACGGCGGTGAAGTCGGCCGATCTCTCCGAGGTCAACCACGTTGTGCTCATCCAGACCACCAACAAAGCCCTGCATCTCAGCCACCGAATCTCGTCGCTGCTGTTTGATGGCTCCAACGCCCGCGGGGTGCTCCTGACCTCGGCGCTCAGCACGTTTGAGCCGCTGCTCCAACAAATTGTGCTGGAGGTCTCACGGGGCGAGCGCAATGTCGAGAGCGAAGATGGCATTCTGGTCGAGGACGCGCCCGCCTGGCTGCTGCGCCTGATCTTCAAGCCCAGCGAGGCGATCGATCGGATGGTCAGCGCCTATGCCAAAAAGCCGGAGACCACCAAGCTGACCTATAAAGATCTGCTCGGGGCCGCCACGCCGATGGTCTGGCTGGCGGGACTGCCAACGATTATTCTGCTGGCCGAGCAGATGATCAACAATGGCGCCCCGCCAACCCCTGGCCGGATTATTGGTGCGCTGTTTTTCTTTCTCTTCTGTCTGATCGAGTGGCCGCTGGCGGCCGGGATCGCCCAGTTTATGGAGCAGAATCTGGAAGAAGATGCCCATCGAGCGCGCCCGTTCTATCTGTACCCGATCGTCCAGCTACCCCGCCTGCTCCTCCTGGTCACCATCCTGATCTTTATATTGCTCGGGGTGCCGCTGCTGCCAGTCCTGCTGTGGCTGGGCGCGGCGGTGTGGTCGTTCCTGCTGACCGCCGGGCTGTGGGAGGGCCTGTATGGCTGGAGCAGTACCAAGCTACTGGCGATGGGCGCCATTCCGGCCGTGTATCAGCTCCTGATCCTACTGGCCTGGGTTCGGCTGTCGTAGGGGACGAGCAGCTAGCAGCTAGCAGCTGGTAGCTAGTAGGATTGATTTGGGTTATTACAAAGGGATGAATAGCATCCGAAAGACCTAATCTCACTAGCTGCTAGCTACCAGCTACCAGCTACTCGGTGGGATAAATAGCATCCGAAAAATCTAATCTCACTAGCTGCTAGCCACTAGCTACTAAAACGGCGCCAACGCTGGATTGTGCACCTGCTGTGATTATTTAGCCTTCGCGCCTGAAAGAACTATGGATATTACTGGCTTCAACTGGCTGCTCTCCGAACCTGGGCAGGCCCTGCTGGCCGAGCTGTGCGCCGACCCGGCGGTGAGCGCGGCGACGTTTCTGCGCTATGCCACCCGGCTGCGCAAAGCCTATCCCGCCGAGGGCGTGGCGGCGGCGCTGGAGACGGCGATTCTGCGGCGGGCGGCGCGGGCCAAGTTTCCCGCCGCCGAGCGCATGTACTTCACCCGCGAGGCGCTCGAGCAGGCCACGCCCCAGCATGTCGCCGCCTACCGGGCCCAGCGGTTCAGCGGCTGCGCGAAGGTCGCCGACCTAGCCTGCTCGATCGGCGGCGATGCCCTGCCGCTGGCCGCGCTCACCAGCGTCCTGGCGGTCGACCGCGATCCGCTGCGGCTGGCGCTGCTGCGCGAGAACGCCCGCGCCCTGGGGCTGAGCGAGCGGATCGTGCTGTGCGAGGCCGATCTGACCACGGTTGCGTGTGAGGGCTGCGACGGCCTGTTCTTCGACCCGGCCCGCCGCGCCGACGGCAGGCGGATCTGGGATGTCGAGCTGTACGCGCCGCCGCTCTCGACGATCCACCGCTGGCGCGGACAGGTGCCGCTGCGGGCCGCCAAGGTCGCTCCAGGAATTCCCGACGACCAGGTGCCGCCGGACTGCCAGATCGAGTTCATCTCGCTCGATGGCGATCTGCGCGAGGCGACGCTGTGGTGGGATGCCGCGCAGCCCCACGGCCAGCCGCGCCTGGCGACGCTGCTCTCCTCGGCCGACGCGACGGTGCAGCAGATCGCCGCCGACCCCGCGACGCCGCCTGCGCCGCTGGAGCTGCCTGGACGCTTTCTGTACGAGCCGGATCCGGCGGTGCTGCGGGCGCACGCGGTGGCCGATCTGGCGGCCCAGCTTGAGGCGGCCCAGTTCGACGCCGACATCGCCTACCTGACCAGCGCCGAGCGTCGCGCCACGCCCTTCGCCCGCTCCTGGGAGATCGAGCAGGCGCTGCCGTTCAACCTCAAGGCGCTGCGGCGGCTGCTCCAGGAGCGCGACGTTGGCTCGGTCACGGTCAAAAAACGCGGCTCCCCAATCACCCCGGAGGAGCTGACCCGCCAGCTGCGCCTCTCGGGGCGCAACCACCAGATTCTCGTCCTCACCCAGGTCGCCAACGCGCCGACCGTGCTGCTGTGTCGGGAGTAGGGGTTAGGGAGTAGGGATTGAGTTTGCCTGTGTTGTTCGATACGACGGAGTGATAACCAACTGGAGGATATGGATGCACCAACAGACTGAGATCACGCTGCGGCCGTACCGCGACGAGGATTTTGCGGCGGTCTGCGGGGTCCATGATCAGGCGCGGCCCGATGAGCTGCATGGCTCGTGTGACCCACGGGCGTTTGTGCCGCTGGCCCAAGACGTTCAGGACGCTGATGATTTTTCGCGCTCGCAGAAGCATGTCGCCTGTGTCGGCGAGCGCGTGATCGGCTTTGTTGGCGTCGACGGCGTCTCTATCTCCTGGCTCTACATCGATCCGGCCTTCTATGGGCGGGGCGTCGGCCAGCGGCTGCTGCAGCTGGGGATTGAGCTGGCCGGGCCGGGCGCCTGGACGATCTGCCTGAGCGGGAATGCCCGTGCGATCGCGCTCTATGAGCGGGCCGGCTTTGCCATCACCAGAACCTTCGCCGGAGAGAACGCTGGCTATCCGTGTACGTGCGTGCGCCTCGATCTCCAGCCAGTGCCGAACTCCGGCGCCGGGGATCCGTGTGCAGGTGTTACCACGCACTGACCGCAAACCGCTCAATGCTGAGGGCTAGATCAGGCAAAGCCAGGCTAGCCCTTTCCAGCGCTACAGGCGGCGGTTACGTCTGGGGGCCAGCACCGCCGACGGGTACATGTCTCCTCCATCAGCAGCGCTTCTCCAGTTCTCCCCAGGTTGTTGGTGTTGAGTTTACCATAATCTTCGCGCTGTCTCGCCCCAGTGCGGGCGGGGCTGCTGCATATCTGCGACACATCAGCTAGACATCAGCTAAAGATTGCGCTGCGGATGCTATATCATTTAATTATTGAATAATGATACGCCAGGAGAGAAGCATATGTCGCAGCGCACCTTTTCGCGCCGCTCGTTCTTGAAAATTGTTGGGGCCAGCGCCGCCAGCACCACCGTCGCCACGGTCGGCTCGTTCCTCTACGCCAGCGCGATCGAGCCGCACTGGGTTGATGTGAGCCAGGTGCGGCTGCCGCTGCCGCGCCTGCAGCCCCAGTTTGACGGCTACCGGCTGGTCCATATCACGGATCTGCACATGGATGCCACCTGGATGACCAGCGAGCGCCTGACCGGGTTGGTGCGGCTGATCAACGCCCAGCAGCCCGATCTCGTGGCGATCACCGGCGACTTCATCACCGACAGCCCCGATGTGTATGGCGAGGGACTGCGGGCGGCGCTGGCGCTGCTCGAGGCCCCTGATGGCGTGGTTGGGGTGCTGGGCAACCACGATCACTGGTCGAGCGCCGCGATTTCGCGCGAGGTGCTGCGGGCCAGCAATGTCCAGGAGCTGCCCGATGCGACGCTCACGCTCCGGCGATCGAGCGCGCTGCTGCACGTGGTTGGCCTGGATACGCTGTGGTCGAACCCGTACACGATGAACGTCGACATGCTGGCGCGGCGACCGGGGCTGGTCGAGCTGGCCAGCCGCCTGCCCGCCGACGGCGCCGCGATTCTGCTGGTCCACGAGCCGGACTTCGCCGATATCAGCGCCGAGGTCGGCCGCTTCGACCTACAGCTGTCGGGGCACTCGCACGGCGGCCAGGTGCGCGCGCCGATCTACGGAAATCTGGTGGCGCCCTATCTCGCCACCAAATACCCCGACGGCCGCTACCAGGTCGGCTCGATGATCCAGTCCACCGGGCGCGGCCTGGGCATGGTCTGGCCGCAGGTGCGTTTCAACTGCCGGCCGGAGATTACGGTCTTCACCCTGACCGGGCCGGGCTAATCGCGGCGGCTGACCGGATCCACGAAGTTTAAGGTCTGCTACATCGACAGCGGCCCCGCTCCCGCGCTCTGGGAGCGGGGCCGCTGTGTGAATGGTCTTGGGATTAGGAATTATGTATCCGTAGCTTGTGCTTCGTCTTCAGATAGGAGCTCGCGAAATTCAGCCAGGCATGCTTGATAGTCCGCCACTGTGAAGCCCCTCGATCAGCTCAACGCTGTATCCATCGTCGGGCAGCGCCGCGATCTCGTGCTTGATGGCCTGGGCCGCTGTGCGGTAGCTGGGCTGGGCCAGGAGCCGCTCGACCGCCGCTTGGATCGTCGCGGCGTCGACATTCTCTGGCGCGAGGGTGTGCCCGGTGCCCAGCGCCTCGCAGCGACGCGCATTGTAGGGCTGGTCGGCGGCGAACGGGATCACAATCTGCGGCACGCCGTAGGTCAGCGCCGCCATCACGCTGTTATAGCCGCCGTGGGTGATGGTCAGGTCGCAGCGGGCCAGCACCTGCGCCTGCGGAATGTATTGCGCCACCGTCACATTGGGGCCGCAGTCGCCAAACGATGCTGGCTCCAGCTGCCGCCCACAGGTCACAATTACATTGAGCGGCTGGCCGTGCAGCCCGGCGATAATCTGCTCGAACAGCGCCGGGACCTGGTTGTAGACCGTGCCGAGCGAGACATACACCGTCGGGCGCGGCGGCAGCTCCGCCAGCCACTCCGGCGGTGGCAGCTGGCTGGCCACAAACGCGCTCGGCGGCCGGATCGCGTGGGCCACGCCGGGGATTGGTGGCAGCGGGGCAAACGAGAGCGGACAGTAGTGCAGATAGATATCGCGATATAGCTGCTGAAATGTGGGGTCGGCGGGCAGGTTGAAGGCCGCCCGCAGCCCGCCCCACTGCGCGCCGATGACCGCCGCCAGCCGCTCGGGCGCGAAGAAAAACCCCAGCCCGGCCGTGACGATCGGCACCCCCAGGGACTCGGCAGCGATCGTGCTGCCATAGTCCCAGCAGTCGCGCACGATCAGCGCGGGCGGCCACGTGGCGGCCAGGGTGATGATGTCGGCGGCGACCGTGTGGGCGGGCGGGCCGCAGAAAATGCTGGTCATGAAGAAGTGCGGGTGCCTGCGGTACGGCAGCGCGGCAAACTCAGGAAACGTCCGCTCAATCGCCGACTGGTGCCAGTCGAGGCCGACCGGGAAGGCCGCAAACCCGGCGGCGGCAACGCTGATGCAGAACGACGCGCTGGTGGCAAACGCCGGGGCATGCCCTCGCTCACGCAGGGCCTGGGCCAGCGGCAGGAGCGGCTGGAAGTGGCCTTCGCCCGGCTGGACAACGATTAGGATATTCATAGAACCCTCTCTTCGGCGCGATTGCCCAGCGCAACGGGAAAGCTGAGCGGCGGATTTGGGTCCCCGCCCTGTCCGATCCCCGATCCCCGATCCCTGGTCCTTTCAAGGGTAGGTATTTAACAATACAGAAAAACTGAGCCAGCGAATCCGATCTATGCTGTGTGTGCTTCAAATAACCAGCAGAGGAGATTTACATGGCTCAGACAGCTAGTTTAGCACAGTGGGAAACCGACGTGGCTACGCACATGCCGCACCTTCGGCGCAGTGTTGTCCGGCTTCTGGCGTGGTACAGTTTCGGGATGGTGGTGGCGCAATCGTGTGGCTGTACCACCGTCAGTGTCTTCCTGGCCCAGTTGCTGGAGATGAAAGAAAACACCGTCCGCCAACGGCTCCGCGAATGGTGCTATGAGGCTCCGGCCAAACGTGGACGCTTACGGAAGGAACTCGATGTCCGACCCTGTTTTCCCGCGCTCATCCGCTGGATTCTGGCCGCCTGGCCCAGCGACGAACGGCGGCTGGTGCTGGTGCTCGATGCTACGACCCTGCGCCAAACCGTCACCGTGCTGACCATCAGCGTGGTCTATCGCGG
>DAOTUS010000257.1:0-2882 GCA_034437415.1 Herpetosiphonaceae bacterium | reverse complement strand
CCAATCTGCAGCGTATCGCCGGGCTTGATCCGGGCCAGCTGCTGCAGCCGGCCGTTGAGCTTGATCCCGTTGGCCGAGTTCAGATCGCGCACGACCATCGCGGCTCCGTCGAGCTCGATCACGGCGTGGCGGCGCGAGACCCGCGGGCTGGGCAGGACCACCGTGTTGCCGACCTCGCGGCCAAACGAAATTGGCAGCGTCGAGACAATCTCGCGCGGCTGCCCGGTCTGCGGGTCGGGCCAGCGCACCAGCAGCTGGGCCGGGTTGAGGTTGAGCGTGAACGAGAACCCGCCCAGCTGAAACGAGTCGCCATCGCCCAGGGCCATGCGGCTGACCCGCTGCCAGTTGACGAACGTCCCGTTGGTGCTGCCAGGATCGACCAGCACCACCTGGCCGCCGTCGGCCTCAAGGCGGCAGTGGGCGCGGGAGAGCTGCCTGCTCGGCAGACACACGGTGTTGCTATCCGCCCGTCCGAACGTGATCGGTAAAGGAAATGTGCGCTCCTGCGGGTCGCCCGTCACCGGATCAACCCAGGTCAGCCGCACCCGTACATCACCACTCACAGGCACTCCTCGAAACTAAACAGCGTTGGAATAGATCACGGTCTTTAGCACAGCAGAAAGCGCCAATCCCGATCCCCGATCCCTGATCCCCGCTTCCTGGCTACGTATACACCGTCACGCCGTGGGCCAGCGACGAGCCGCACCACGGACAGTCGCGGGCGCTGCCATCGACCACATTCTGGCAGCTCACGCAGCGAATCTTGATCTGGGGGGCGGCCCAGGCGGCTGGCTCCTGGATTGCGACCACCTGCAGCGGCACATCGCTCAGCTGCAGCACATCGCCGGCCCTGAGCGGCATATCGGCGACCAGCTGCTGGCCATTGATGGCGATTGGATTGTGCTGGCTGAGATTGCGCAGATAGAACACGCCCTGGTAGGCGAAAATCGTGGCGTGCTGGCGCGAGATCGTCCGTGGAGCCAGCACCACATCGCAGTCGGAGCGCCGCCCAATGATAATCGGGCGCTGCTCAGTCACAATGTAGGTGGCTGGGCGCCCCTCGGCATGCCATTGCAATGTCAGCTCACGCATCGCTGGTTCTCCTTTACGAACAGTCTGGGAACGCAAAAATCATAGCAGCCGGGTGCTGAAAATGCAATGCTGCGCCGCTGAACGAGCCTGAAAGTGGCCCGCTCAGCCCAGTTCCACCGAGGAGACTCTGTGGTGCTAAAAAAGCAGGCATCAGACGCTGGTTGGTCTGATGCCTGGCGACTGTATTTGAGGGACTGCTAGGGCGCTGGCTCGGCGATAATCAGGCTGGCGGCGTCGGCCAGCGCCTGCTCCTGCGGCTACCAATCAGGATTGTCAGTGCCAGGTCCAATCAACACGTACTCAAAGCCATCGGGGCCAACACTCTTGGTTAAGGTGTTCAGAATCGCCGGAACATTATCGTAGGGGCCATTTACAAAGAAAGGCTTGTTGTCCGGCCCACCAAGCGGGATTGTGGCCGGACACCGCTCGGGCGCGGCACCGGAAAGCAGCTCCCTGGCGGCCCAGTAGTCGGGATCGGGGTCAAGGCCCAGCTGCTTGGCATACGCGATGCCCGCATCCACAATCTTGGCGACCAAGTCCAGATTATCTGGATGCATTGGCTGGGTTCCGAGGATCTTTGTGCGCATGTGGGCACTGTAGTCCTCCACGGTCTTATAGCGCCGGTAGGCGGCGGTCTTGACCCCTAGACAGGCGAGATCGACCAGAAATGTGGCTCCCGCAACTGGCCCGGCGGGCGAGCGGCGGGCCAGCAGAATTCCGACCAGGGGTCGGTGCAGATCTGTGCGCTCCCACCCCTCAGACAGCTGGACTTCAAGCAGGGGCCAGGTGCTGGCCTGGACCACCCATCCAGGAAGCGAGCGGGGCGCTGGAGGATTAAGCGCCTCCCGGCGCTCGCGGGCCAGTCGGGCTTTCTCGGGATCACGAGGCATGGGCTGGTCTCCTTTTCAGGGCTATGCGGATCAAAAAGCGTTTTCTTTGGCGGAATATCCCATCTAATCCGAGCTGCTCGATCTGCCTGAGTCGGACGAGCCGCTGTCGCTCGATGACCAGTCATTGCTGGAGCGCGAGCCGCTGTCGCTCGATGACCAGTCGCTGCTCGACCGCGCTGGGCTGTCGTCGCTGCGCCTGTCGTGGCCCTCGTGGGCCGGGCGCTGGTCGTCGGTGCGCCACTCGCTGCTGGCGAGCGCGGTGGGGGCGCTTGGGTCGTTGGGCTCAAAGGTGGTGGTGGCTTCGAGATGGGTGACAAAATCGCGCGACTCGCGCAGTCCCAGCCCACCCTGCTCGTGAACCAGCTTGATCGCAGCGATCTTTTCGTCGCGGTCGAGCAGCAGCAGCGCCTGCTGGCGAATGTCGGCGTCGATGTGGGCGGGCGGGCGCATCTGGAGATCCATCAGGCTGGCCCGATGGCGCAGCGACTGGCGGTGGGTGCTTGTTCGCAGCCAGAGCATCGCGATCAGCCCAACCGCCCCAATAATCATCACCAGCAGCGTTCCAAAATCCATAGTGCGCCTCAGCAGTCTAATTCACATCACATTGATCGCGGTTCTTTAATCGTTCTAAACAAACTCTGGTTACACTATACAATACATAGACGCGGCAGGCAGCACCGAATAGGTTTGGATACACCAGAGCGTCGGCCGATCGCTAGCCGATATTGAGCTAGTCTTGAGCAAAGGAACCGCCACAATGAGCCATGAAAACCGCCCGAAAATCGATCGCCGGACGTTTCTGCGGGTTGCCGCAGGCGTCGTGCCAGCGCCATTTCTAATCGCCTGTGCCGCTGATAGCAGCCCGCCCTCAGCGGCGGTGCCAACCGCAACCCCGCCGCC
>DAOTUS010000256.1:0-15301 GCA_034437415.1 Herpetosiphonaceae bacterium | reverse complement strand
CCGCCGACCTGCGCGCGCGCATGGCCGCCCACGGCTTCGTGATCGGGGAGGAGGAGGCGATTCTGGCCCTCGATCTGCACGAGCTGTCGGTGGAGCTGCAGCAGCCGGCGCGGGTGGATATTCGCCAGGTGACCGATCCCGCCCAGCTTGGCCCGGTCGCCAGCGTCCAGGAGCAGGTCTGGCAGCACGATGTCGGCAGCTGGTTTCAGAGCCTGGCGACCCAGCTGCGCGACCAGCCCGAGTTTGCCAGCGTCTACGTGGCCTACGTCGATGAGCGCCCGGTCTGCTCGGCCTGGATCAACTTTCCCACCAACACGCCCTTCGCCAGCCTGTGGGGCGGCTCAACCCTGGCCGAGTATCGCAACCGCGGGATCTACACCGCGATGCTGGCGGTGCGGGCGCAGGAGGCCGTCGCCCGCGGCTACCGCTATCTGACGATTGATGCCAGCCCGATGAGCCGCCCGATTGTGGCCAAGCACGGCTTTGGGCTGCTGTCGATCTCGCACCCGTGTGAGTGGAATCTGCCGGGTTAGGGGTTCCTGATCCACGAAGAACACGAAGAAAAGCCCCCAGTTCCGACTCAGGTCGGGGCTGGGGGCTTTTTGGATTCTGGCGCTGCGGCTACTTCAGGCGGGCCTTGGCCTCCCAGAAATGGACCTGGGTGACGAAGCCGAGCGGCTCATAGCGCTGGAGGGCGCTGAAGTCGTTGATGGCGACATCGAGCACAACCTCACGGCAGCCTTGATCAAACAGCCGCTGGATGAGCGTGCTGATAATCGCCCGGGCATAGCCATTGCCGCGCAAGATTGTATCGGTATAGACATTGCCGATCGCGGCGATTGTATCTTCATAGTCGATAAAGTGGGTCCCGCCGACCGCGACCAGCACCCCGTGGCGGCGAATCCCGCAGTACATGCCGTTCAGCACCTGGTCGGGGCTGAAGGTTGGCACATCGTTCATCGTATAGAATGCCGACATCTCGCCAATATCCTGCATGCCGAGATCTTCGCAGGCAATCTCGCCTTGAAACGAATGAAAGCGCTCGCTGGTCATTACTTGGCGGTACATTTTTTCTTCGGGGCCAAGCTTGAACCAGCGCTCCAGTGCCGGACGAACCGCGGCGGTGCCATTGGAGATGATGCAGTTTCGGGGCAGGTTGGGCGTGGCCTCGAGCAGCGCGGCCACGCCCTCGGCGGGGCCAAACGGCAGCAGCGCGTTGAACGTGGTCGTGCGATAGATCAGCAAGACCGCCCACTCGGCGCCGCTGTGGGCATAGGTAAAGGTGGAGCGATCGCGCAGCGGCGGGCGCAGATCGCCCAGCGCGTAGGCGGATGCCGCCCGATCCTGGGTCAGGCACGAACGAATCAGCGTGTCGCTAGGTTGGGGATCAATCTGCCACGGCATAGAAATGGTATCCTCCAAAAGCTGGATTGGTTTTTTACGGTATTTTTATTATACGCCAGGATTGCCATGAAAAATCATTGGAAACCATTTCATGGTGCAGCTTGGCGAAAAGATATTCAGGATCGCCTAATCTCGCAGCCTGGTGGCATGAACGATTGCGCGAATGCGTGGCCCAGCGGGCTGACATAAGATTAACGTTCCGCCTACATAATCCCAAAAACAGGCGTGGTATGATCATTGATAGCGTGATTCGGCATACGTTATTGAGGAGCTGTTATATGCCAAACTTTATTATCCTGCGGCGGGTGCCCCGCAATCGTCTGGGGGCCTTGCAGCGCGAGCTCGAGCGCGACTGGCTGACCCGCTGGAGCCGCCCGCGCCCGGCGGCGAGCGGGCCGAACCTCTGGCGGCCCAACGCCGATGTCCACGAGCACGCCGACGCCTATCTGATTAAGATTGAGCTGGCCGGGATGCGCGAGACCGAGATCGAGGTGACGGTTGACGAGGGCCAGCTCGTGGTCAGCGGGCAGCGCTCCGAGCAGCGCGACAACGCTGTGGAGTGCGTCCACGAGCTGGGGATTAGCTATGGGCCGTTTCAGCTTGAGTTTTCGCTGGCGGCGCCGCTGGAGGAAGAGGCGATAACCGCCCGCTACGATGATGGCATCCTCTACATCACCCTGCCCAAGCGGGCCATCCAGCCCCGCGAGCCACGCCGGATCACGATTCAGGTCGACGAGTCGACGCTCACGCCACAATAAACACAGTTCAATCATCAATGCGCACCCAGGAACAAGCGGCTGTGCATTGGTCATTGTTGGGAGCATCTATGTCAGAGATTAACGAAACCACCACGCCAATCTCGCCGCCGATTCCCACGGAGATGGCGATTTTGCCGCTATTCAACACGATCGTCTATCCAATGACGGTGATTCCGCTGGCGGTCGGCCAGCCGGAGTCGATCCATCTGATCGATGACTCGATGGTTGGCGAGCGGGTTGTCGGCCTGATGACGATTAAAAACGAGGATGAGCGCCCCTCGCCAGTGACGCCGGCGGATTTCTACCACGTCGGGACCGCCGCGATCGTCCACAAGCTGATGAAGCTGCCCGACGGCACCCTGCGGGTGGCGGTTCAGGGATTGGAGCGCATCGAGATCGTAGAGATCATTCAGACCGAGCCCTACTTTCGCGCCCGCATTCGGGTGGTGCCGGATATCGTCGCCGAGGGCACCTCGGTGGAGACCGAGGCGCTGATGCGCTCGATCGTGGCCCTGACCACCCGAATCGCCCCGCTGATCCCGCAGTTTCCCGAGGAGTTGCTGGCGGCGGTAGTTGGCGAGGACGACCCGCGGCGGCTGGCCTATCTGGTGGCGTCGTATGTGCGCATGAGCATCGCCGATCGCCAGAGCGTGATCGCGGAGCCGGACGTGGAGACCAAGCTGCGCAAGCTCAACGATGTGCTCTCGCGCGAGTTGAGCGTGCTAGAGATTGGCCAGCAGATCCAGTCGCAGGTTCAGACCGAGATGGGCAAGACCCAGCGCGACTATGTGCTGCGCGAGCAGCTCAAGGCGATTCGCAAGGAGCTGGGCGAGGAGAACGAGCAGGATGTCGAGGCCGACCGCCTGGCCACGGCGATCGAGGCCGCCGGGATGCACGCCGAGGCCAAAGCCCAGGCCACCCGCGAGCTCGAGCGCCTGCGCCAGATGCCGCCCTCCGCCGCCGAGTATGGCGTGATCCGCACCTACCTGGAGACGCTGATCGATCTGCCGTGGCAGAAGCGCAGCGACGACCACATCGATATCGCCGAGGCCGCCAGGGTGCTCGATGCCGACCACTATGCCCTGGGCGAGATCAAAGAGCGCATTCTGGATTTTCTGGCGGTGCGCGAGCTGCGGCGCCAGCGCTCGCCGGAGCAGGATGCCGGGCGCGGGGCGATTCTGTGCTTCGTTGGCCCGCCCGGCGTCGGCAAAACCAGCCTGGGCCGCTCGATCGCCCGGGCGATGAACCGCGAGTTCATTCGGATCTCGCTGGGCGGCGTCCGCGACGAGGCCGAGATCCGCGGCCATCGGCGGACCTACATCGGCGCCATGCCCGGCTCGATCATCCAGGCCATCCGCCGGGTGGGCGTGAACAACCCGGTGTTTATGCTCGACGAGATCGACAAGCTCGGCGCGGACTATCGCGGCGACCCGACCTCGGCCATGCTCGAGGTGCTCGACCCCGAGCAGAACAACACCTTCCGCGATCACTACCTCGATGTCGGCTGGGATCTCTCGTCGGTGATGTTTATCGCCACCGCCAACACCCTCCAGACCATCCCGGCGCCGCTGCGCGATCGGCTGGAGATTATCCAGCTGGCCGGGTACACCGTGCGCGAGAAGCTGGAGATCGCCCGGCGCTACCTGGTGCCCGAGCAGATCGAGCGCCACAGCCTGCGCCCCGACGAGATCAGCGTCACCGATGAGGCGCTGCTGATTGCGATCGAGGAGTACACCCGCGAGGCCGGCGTGCGCACCCTGGAGCAGCAGATCGGCACGCTGGTGCGCAAGGCGACCCGCCGGATCGCCCAGGCCGAGGCGAGCGGCACCGCCGGGCCAGTCAGCATTGACGCCGAGCTGGCCCGCGACTTTCTCGGGCGCCGCCGCTTCTACGCCGAGCTGAGCGAGCGCACCGACCGACCGGGCGTGGTGACGGGCCTGGTCTGGACCCCGGTTGGCGGCGATATCATCTTCATCGAGGCCACCAAGATGCGCGGCGGGCGCGGCTTTATGCTGACCGGGCAGCTGGGCGATGTGATGAAAGAGTCGGCGCGGGCGGCGCTGAGCTGGGTGCGGGCCGAGGGCGAGCGCTACGGCATCGACCCGAACTTCTACACCCAGTACGACATCCACATGCACGTTCCGGCGGGCGCCCAGCCGAAGGACGGCCCCTCGGCGGGGATTGCGATGGTCACGGCGCTGGTGTCGCTGCTGAGCGGCCGCCCGGTGCGCGACGACCTGGCGATGACCGGCGAGGTGACGCTGCGCGGCAAGGTGCTGCCGATCGGCGGCCTCAAAGAGAAGGTGCTGGCGGCCCATCGGGCTGGCATCCGCACGATTATCGTCCCCGAGCGCAACCGCTTCGACCTGGACGAACTGCCGGAGGACCTGATCCACGGGGTGCAGTTTGTCTTTGTGGAGAACGTCGGGCAGGTGCTCGATGCGGCCCTGCGCACCGAGGTCACCGAGCTGCCAGCGATTGTCGATGGCGACCAGGTCAGCGAGCAGGCCCACCCATCCACCCTCAGCGATCTGCTGATCGATCAGGACGACGCGGTCGAGATCCTGGCGGACTCAGGATCGGGGATCGGGGATCGGGGATCGGTGGCTAGTGATCCCTCAGTCGTGGATTGCTGATCGTTGGCTGAGCCTGTCGAAGCCAAAACATTGGGCTTCGACAGGCTCAGCCAACAGGCCACCAGCGTCTATTCAACGAAGTTAATGTTCAGCGCCACCAGGAAATTCTGGTGGCGCTGGGTATTTTAGTGGATCTGGGGTAATCGACTGTCGCGATCAGCCGATCCAGCGTTTGCGGCGCTTGTAGTGCTTGACCTCGCGGTAGCTTTTGCGTCCGCCCTCGGCGTTCATGCCCAGATAAAACTCCTTGATGTTGGCATTCTCGCGCAGCTGATCCACCGGCCCGTGCAGCACGATCCGCCCGGTCTCCAGCACATAGGCATAGTCGGCGACATCGAGGGCAACGCGGGCGTTCTGCTCGACCAGCAGCAGCGACATGTGCTCCTCGGCGTTGATCTGGCGGATGACCCGGAAGATCTCTTCGACCATCAGCGGGGCCAGGCCGATCGACGGCTCATCGAGCAGCATCACGGTTGGGCGGGCCATCAGGCCGCGGCCGATCACCAGCATCTGCTGCTCGCCGCCGGAGAGATAGCCGCTGGTGCGCTTGCGCAGGTCCCACAGCCGGGGAAAATACTCGTAGACCCGCTTGATATCGTCTTTGGCGGCGCGCTGCGGGCGAAACAGCGCCCCGGTCAGCAGGTTTTCCTCCACCGACAGCTGGCGAAACAGGCGGCGGCTCTCTAGCACCTGCACCAGGCCGCGCCGTACGATCGCCTCGGGGGCCAGCCCGTCGACGCGCTGGTCGGCGAAGGTGATGCTACCGCTGGTGACTTTGCCGTTCATCCGCTGGAGCAGGCCCGAGACCGCGTTGAGCAGCGTCGTCTTGCCGGCCCCGTTGGCCCCGAGCAGCGCAACGATCTGGCCCTTGGGCACCTGCAGCGAGACACCGCGCAGCACCAGGATCACGTTGCTGTAGGTTACTTCGATGTTGTTGAGTGTAAGCATATAGTTTACTCGGCAGGATGCGACGCAGTTGAATGCGCCGCATCCTGCCGACCTCATAACAGAACTATTTTGCTGGCCGCAGGTCAGGGGTCTCGGTGAAGTCCTGCAGCACCACGAACTTATCGGGGCCGCCTTGGATCATACGGATTTGGGCGCGGTTGGGTGCGCGGCGGCCATCGGAGTAGTCAACCGTGAAGACACCATCAAGCACCTCGGTCTCGCCCATGGTGGTCAGCACATTGTAGACCGCCTCGCCGTTGAGGTTCTCGAAGCCAACCTCCAGAATGGCTTTTTCCAGCACCATCTTGTACAGATCGACCGTGGCGACAGTGTTGAGATAGCCGACGTTCTGCTCGCGGGGATCGCGCTTGTTGTCGGCGAAGACCTTGGCGGCATACTGCACGCCGGGGTTGCTGACATCGGTCCACCAGAGGTAGGGGAACGGGGTGATCAGCCCGCCAGCGTACTGTGGCTCGGCCACAAAGGCATACAGCGCCAGATCCATCGCCCAGCTATTGGCGCCGACCACGAACTGATCGCGGATGCCGTTGGCGTTGAGTGCGTTCAGGATCGAGGCGGGGCCGAAGGCCAGGGTGTTGTTGTAGATTACGTTGGCGCCAGCGGCCTGGGCGTTCAGGACGGCGGTGGTCGCATCGGCGGTCGGGGCTGGGTCGTAGGTCTCCTCGGCCACGATCTCGATGCCCAGGCTGGTCGCATGCTCGCGCAGCTCATCGGTCAGGGCGGCCTGGCCATAGGCGGTCGGCCAGCTGACATAGGCGACTTTGATCTCGTCGCCGGCGCTGGCGGGCTTGACAGTGGCCCAGTTCTCGCTCAGCCAGGTCAGGAAATAGCCGAACTGATCGGCATAGATTGGTGCGCCGGCAAAGGTGTAGCCTGATCCTTCGCCGTACAGGGCCTTGGAGCTAAGCCCGGCGGCCAGGTTGATAATCTTATCTTCGGTGAAGCGCGAGGTCAGTGCCTCGGCATCGCCCGAGCCATAGGTGATCATAATCGGGACGTTCGGGCTGGCGCTGGTGAAGGCGTCGTAGGCCGCGACCGCTTCTTCGACCTTGCTGACGGTATCGCGGAACTCAACCTCGATGGTGGCCCCAAAGATGCCGCCATTTTCGTTGATCGCCTTGACCGAATCTTCCACGCCATGGACTAGCGGCGCGGTCACGCCAGCGAGCGGGCCGGAGAGATCGCCAAAGTGGTACAGGGTGATCGTCTCGCCGGTCAGGTCTGGCACGGCGCCAGCTGGATCGGCGGTTGGCGCAGTGGTCGGAGCCTCGGTGGCCGCGACGGTGGGCGCAGTGGTCGGAGCTTCTGTGGCGGCGACGGTTGGTATCGCGGTGGCTGGGACGGTGGTTGCGGCTGGGGCAGCGGTTGGCGCAACGGTCGCCTGGGCGGCGGCCGCCGGAGTGCTGGTTGGGGCTGTTGTGGCGCCACATGCCGCCAAAATCGACATCACCAACGTGAGGAGCAGGGCCAGACGGAGTACACGAATAGACATATTCTTCCCCTTTGAACTCAAGAATCCAGAACCGACGTATCTATCGAATGAGCTTTCGTGCGGGCGATCACCACCTTTCTGCGGCCGGGCCGCGCTCATTTGCGGAACGGGCGGATGCGCCAGGACGTTTTGAGGCGCTGCCAGCGATAGGCTAGTCCGCGCGGCTGATAGATGAGGAAAAGCATCAGGGCGAAGCCAAACAGCAGCGGGCGCGCAGCGGTGGTGGAGGCGTTGGGGAAGTATTCCTGAATCTGCGGGCCGATGGTGATGGCGGCTTCGGTGAGCAGCAGGACAAGCGTGGCGCCGAAAAATGGCCCGAGGTTGGTTCCCAGGCCGCCGACGACAAGCATACCAAGCAACAAAATCGAGTTGGTCAGATCGAAGGTCTCGTAGTTGATGTGGCGCAGCTGGTGAACCGATAGCACGCCGGCGATCCCGCCGTACATCGCGGCCAGCAGAAAGGCCTGGAGCTTGTAGTGGAACAGATTCACGCCCAGCAGCTCTGCCGCCAGGTCGTTGTCGCGGATGGCGACGAAGGCGCGGCCCGAGCGCGAGCGGGTGATGTTGTAGGCCACCACGGTGGTGATAATCACGCAGGTCAGGGTCAGGTAGAGATATTTGCCCGGCTCGTTCAGGGTCACGCCGAACAGCACCGGCACCGGCACGATGAGCCCCTGGGTCTGGTTGAGCGTGTCCGGGAAGGCGTTGCGGGTGAACCAGGGGATGATGAACTGGGCCGAGAGAGTCGCCATCGTCAGATAGAAGCCCTTGATGCGCAGCGAGGGCAGCGCGAACAGCAGCCCGATCATCCCGGCCCCCAGCGCCGCCGCCGGCAGGGCCAGCCAGAACGGCCAGCCGCTTTTGATCATCAGCAAGGTCGAGCAGTAGCCGCCGACGGTCATAAAGGCCGCCTGGCCCAGCGATACCTGCCCGGTGTAGCCGGTCACCAGATTCAGCCCCTGCACCGCGATGATGCTGATCAGAATGCGGTTGAGCAGGGCGATTGTGGACTGGCTGAGGAACAGCGGCGACGCATACACCAGCGCGATCAGCCCTAGCAGCAGCAGCCACTGGCCCGGCCGGCGGATTGTCGCCAGATCATCGGCGTAGGACTCGCGGAAATCACCTGCGGCTCGAATCATTGGCTACACCCTTTCCACATGACGCTGCCCGAAGATTCCGGTCGGGCGAATCATCAACACCACCAGCAGAATCAGGTAGGGCAGTATCTCGGCCGAGTTTTTGACGATCGGGATCGTCGAGGCCTTGACCAGCCCCTGGCCCAGCCCGATCAGCAGCCCGCCGACGATTGTGCCGGGGATCGAGTCGAGGCCGCCGAGCAGCACCACCGGAAAGGCGGTCAGCACAACGTAGGCCAGGCTCAGGTCCAGCCCGCTGGCGGTGGCCAGCAGAATGCCGCCGAGGGTGGCCACAATGCTGGACAGCGCCCAGGACAGCGCGAAGATCCGCTTGATGCTCAGCCCGATGCTCTGGGCCAGCTCGTGATCCTCCGAGGCGGCCCGCATGGCCAGCCCGGTGCGGGTGAAGCGAAAAAACGCCCCGATGATAATCACGGCGGCCAGCGCGAACAGCGACGACCAGACCAAATTCTGCTGCAAAATGATCACGATGTTGCTGCCGCCTTTGTTGATGAACGGCGTGGTCAGCTTGTAGGGGTTTTCGGCGGAGAAGATCCGCGGGAACGATTTGGCCTGGTTGCCAAAAAACAGCAGCGCAAAGCCCTGGAGGATCTGGCTGAGCGCCAGGGTCATCAGCACAATCGAGAGCAGCGGCTGATTGGTCATCGGGCGCAGGGCGACCCGCTCGATCGTCATGCCCAGCAGCGCCGCCGCCACCACCGCCCCGGCGATCGCGGCCCACAGCGGCCAGCCCAGCTCGGTGAACCACCAGGTCAGCAGGGTGCCAAGCAGCAGCAGCTGGCCCTGGGCAAAGTTGAACAGGTAGGAGGCCTTGAAGATCAGCACGATCCCCAGGGCCACCAGGGCGATCGGGCCGCCGTTGAGCAGGCCGGTCGCTGCAAATTGAGGGACAAGTTGCCAGTTCATACGCACGCTCGCTTGCTAGTTGATGGTGTTCGGTTTTTCGCGCCTATCATTCGTCGCAGCGCCCAAACTGTAGCGCCAGCCCGCTTTCTGGGTGGATGAGGGCGGGCTGCGCGGACCACAGCGCCGCGATCACCGCCGCGTTGTGCTCGTGGATCACCCGGCGGCGCAGCTTGTAGGTGCGGGTCAGCTCGCCGGCGTCGGCGGTCCAGGCGAGCGGCATCAGGGCAAACCGGCGCACGCGGGCGGCCTCCGGCAGGGTCGTGTTGATCCGGCCGATCTCCGCGTGGATCAGCGCGCCGACCTCGGGCAGGCTGGCCAGCTCGGCAGCTCCGGCGAAGCTCATGCCCTGCTCCACGGCCCAGCGGCCGGTGCGGTTGGCATCAACCACAATCAGCGCGCCGATTCTGGCCTGATCCTGGTCGGTGAACACCAGCGCCTGGGTGATAAACGGACTCCACTTCAGCGCCCCCTCGATGCTCTGGGGCGCCAGCGCCGGGCCGCCGTTCTGGGCGATCAGATCGGCCTGGCGGTCGTGGAACCACAGCTGGCCAGCCTCATAGCGCCCGCTGTCGCCGGTGCGAAACCAGCGCACGCCCTGCTCGTCGGTGTGCAGCGCGCCAGCGCTGGCCTGGTCGGCCTTGTCGTAGCCGACGCAGATATTCGGCCCGGCGACCCAGATCTCGCCATCGGGGGCGATTTTCACCGTCACGCCGGGCAGCGCGGCGCCGACCGAGTCAATTGGCGCGGCGGCGTCCTGCTGGGCGGCGATGGCCCCGGCGGCCTCGTTGGCCGAGTACAGCTGGCGCAGCGGCAGGCCCAGGGAGTGGAAAAAGCCCAGCACCGCCGGGTCAAGCCGCCGGCCGGTGGTGTAGGCCGAGCGGGCGCGGTGCAGCCCCACCTGGCTCAGGAGCGGCTGGAGCAGCGCGGCTTTGCCGATGGTGCGCAGCAGGCCGCCACCCAAAGGGTTCCCGGCCCCAACGCTGGCGGCGTAGATGCGGCGGTTGAGCCACGCCGCATCGAGCATGGCCAGCTGGATGGTCGCCGCCAGATTCTCCCACAGCCGCGCCGGGTACAGCAGGGCGTCCGGGGCGATCTCGCGCACGTTCTGGGGCACGGTCTCGGGCTTCTCGGCAAAATTCAGCACGACCCCGTCGAGCACGTGGGCGGCCAGTTCAAAGGTGGCCCCGTTGGCGGTGGTGAGCGGCACGAACGAGAGATAGTTGTCGCTGGCCCGGCGCGGATCGGCGGTGGCAAGGGCGCGGGCGGCGGCCAGAATGTTGGCGTGGCTCAGCAGCACGGCTTTGGGCGGGCTGTCCACCCCGGCGGTGTAGCACAGCAGCGCCACATCGGCGCCGGTGCCCGCCGCGATCAGCGCCTCGAACTGGTTGGGATCGCGCTCGGCCAGCGTGCGGCCCTGCTCCTGAACCGCGCTAAACGCCAGCAGCCAGGGGTCGTTGTAGAGCCACATCCCGCGATCGCGCCAGTAGATCACCTGGGTAATCTGCGGAAGCGTCGGCTTGAGCGCCAGCAGCTTATCGCACTGCTCCTGATCGCTGGCGAAGACCAGCGCGGTCTCGGCGTGGGTGAGCAGATACTGAACCTCGGTCGGCGTGGCGTCGGAGGGCAGGCCAATCACGGTGGCCCCGACGGTCAGCAGGGCCAGCGTGGCCCACAGATACTGGCAGTCGTTGTCGCCGATGATCGCCACGCGGTCGCCCCGGCGGACGTTCAGCGCCGTGAGCCCCAGGGCCAGGTCGCGCACCTGCGCGTACTCGGCATCCCACGTCCAGCGTTTCCAGATGCCAAACTCTTTCTGACGGGCAGCGGGCTGCTGCGAACCACGGTGATTCTGGGACTGGATCTGCCAGCACTGTGGCAGCGTTGCAGGTGCTTGCATCGAGGTGTCCCCTCTGAGTGAAGACGGCTTAACCGAATCTGCGAAGGTCACGAATCACACGAAAGAAATCGACGGGTTTTGTTTGCTATAGGTGCCGATAAAACAGAGAATTAGGGCACTCTTGCGGCCAGACAATGGTTCTTCGTGGCCTTCGTGGATCAAACCTGGAGCTTATGAAGGCGTGCTGCTAGGATGGCTGGGTTGGGCTGGTGATCGCGCCCGCCTCTGTCCCGAGGTACGCCTTGATCACCGCAGGGTCGTTTTTGATCTCGGTCGGCGTGCCGGTGGCGATTTTGCTGCCGAAATCGAGCACAATAATTCGCTGGGCGATATCCATCACCAGGCCCATATCGTGTTCGATCAGCAGGATCGTGCAGCCGCGCCGCTCGTGGATATCGAGGATAAAGCGGGCCATATCCTCCTTCTCATCGAGATTCATCCCGGTCATCGGCTCGTCAAGCAGCAGCAGCTCCGGCTCCAGCGCCAGCGCCCGGCCAAGCTCGATCCGCTTGCGCAGACCGTGGGGCAGCACCGCCACCGGGGTGGTGCGGATATCCTCGATGCCCAGGAAGTCGATGATCTCTTCGGCGACGCGGCGATGGCGAATCTCCTCGCGCTGCGCCGGGCCCCAGCGCAGAATGCTCTTGAGCAGGCCGTAGCGCATGTGGATGTGGCGCGCCGCCAGCAGGTTGTCGAGGGTGCTCAGCCCGGTGTAGAGGGCGATGTTCTGGAACGTGCGGGCGATGCCCAGCTTGGCGATGTTGTGGGTGGGCGTCTTGACGATGTTGTGGCCTTTAAAGAGGATTGTGCCCTTCTGCGGACGGTAGAAGCCGCTCATGCAGTTGAGCAGCGAGGTTTTGCCGGCCCCGTTCGGCCCGATAATCGCCACGATCTCGCCCGGATTGATGTCGAAGCTGACATCGCTGAGCGCTTGTGTGCCACCAAAGGCCAGGGAAACGTTGTTGACCTGGAGAAGTGTCATTGCCCCGATCCCTCCCGCAAGGCGGGCCGCAACTGTTTTCTGTCATTCTTCTAGGGTGATGGAGGTGATTAAGTGTTGGTTGAGAGTTGGTTGCGCATTATAGACCAGTGCGCGGCGAAATGCAAAATCCGGCTGTGGGGTATTGTTTTTAGTTTATTTTGACACAAATGTTCTAGTTGTGTACAATTGTAGCGATATCTAGCGTGCCGAGCGCTGCGATGGGTTCGTAGGCCCATCGTACACACTTATATTGTGCATACTGGGCTTTCACAAACCAATCCACCACATTGTATAGCGGGATTGATAAAGGAGATGCAATGTCAACCCACGACGACGACCTCGCTCGCTTTGCCGCCGACGGTGCCGCGCCGCTGCCGGAGCCGGCCGACCATGGCCACGTCGCCCACGCCGGCGCCCGGATCTGGTACGCGGCCTACGGTTCGGGCCCGCCCGTCATCCTGCTGCACGGCGGCCTGGGCCACAGCGGCAACTGGGGCTATCAGGTTCCGGCGCTGGTCGGCGGCGGCTACCGGGCGATTGTGGTCGACAGCCGGGGCCACGGCCGCAGCACCTGCGACGAGCGCCCCTTCTCCTACGAGCTGCTGGCCGCCGACGTGGCGGCGGTGCTGGATGCCCTGCTTGAGCGGGCCGCGCTGGTCGGCTGGAGCGACGGCGCCTGCACGGCCCTGGTTCTGGCCGCGCAGGCGCCCGCCCGCGTTGCCGGTGTGTTTTTCTTTGCCTGCAACATGGACCCGAGCGGCACCAAGGAGATCACCGAGTTCACCCCGATTCTCCGGCGCTGCATCGGCCGCCACGCCCAGGACTACGCCCAGCTCTCGGCCACGCCCGACCAGTTCGACGCGCTTTCCGCCGCCGTCGGCCTGATGCAGCGGACCCAGCCCAACTACACCGCCCAGGATCTGGCCCGGATCGACGTGCCCGTCACGATCGTCCACAGCGAGCACGACGAGTTCATCAGGCCCGAGCACGCCGAGTATCTGGCCCAGAGCATTCCCGGCGCGGAGTTCGTTGATCTGCCTGGCGTCAGCCATTTCGCCCCGCTGCAGCGGCCCGCGCAGTTCAACCGCGCCGTGCTGGAATTTCTCGAAAAAACATCAGCCTGAAGCACCAAGCTGGCCCCGCGTCGACTGGTGATTATCCCTGGGGGCGGGGCGTTTGAGCTGAAAGCCAGATTGGGATTGTATTGCAGGTTTGTCCCGCTGCAATGGGACTAGCTACCAGCTACCAGCTACCAGCTGCCAGCTGCCAGCTACCAGCTACCGATAAACCTCCGTGACCGTGGTGCCGACGCTGCTGTTGCCGAGCGGCACTTTATGGTCCAGGCTGACGAACTTGCCGTTGCTGTGAGTCCACAGGCTTGGCTTGAGCAGCGCGTACTTGGCCTCGTCCCAGGTCGTCCAGTCGTTCAGCAGCAGCCCGCCGGTGTCGCCGGAGTTGGGGTTGAGGCACCAGAAGGTGTGATGGATGCGGTTCTCGGTGATAAAGTCGCGCAGCGCCACCATCCAGCGCTGGTTGGCGCCGCCATCCATAAAGCCACCCCACTCGCCGATCAGCAGCGGGGCGATGTTCTGCTCGTGGATGAAAAACCAGTTGTCGCGCCAGACATCGGCGTACAGCGTTGCCTTGGTGAAGCCGGGGTAGAACCAGGGCTGCAGAAACACCGACGGGCCGTAGTCGTGCGGCGAGTACACCAGCTGATCCTGGTTGGCCCCCAGGTTGATCGGGTGGTCGCGCACGCCGCGCAGGTTGCCGCCCCACCAGTTCGAGTGATAGTCCAGCTCATTGCGCGAGCTGAACGTGAACCCGGCCTTCGGATAGACCTCGATCCCCTCGCAGAGCACCAGCAGGTTGGGGTTGATCGCCAGGATGCGCTTGCTGGCGGTTTCGCAGGCGTATTTCCAGTTGTTGATGGCGGTCGAGCCATCCCATTTGGCAAAGAGCGTCTCCGAGTAGGCCTTGCCGTGTGGCTCGTTTTTGATATCCATCGCCAGGATCGTGTCGTCGTTTTTGTAGCGAGCCGTCAGCCACTCCCAGGACTGGTAGAACAGCTCGGGCGTGACGGTGCCCTTGTACCAGACCGGGTAGAAGTGGCCCGAGTTGTCGGCGTCGGCGCTGTGGCCATCGATCAGCACCTTCAGGCCATATTTCTTCGCCACCTTCAGGAAGTGATCGAAAATTTGCAGGCTGTTCATCCCAACCAGCTCGGGGTTGGCGTAGGTGTTGACGTTGGGCGGGCTGAACTGGCCGTTTTTCCACTCCAGCAGCAGCTGGGTCGAGATCGGTACGCGCAGCATGTTGATCCCGCGTTCGGTCATGGCTTTGATCATCTGTTCGAGGTTGCCCTGCCACAGGCCGTGGAACACCCGCTCCGAGGCGTTGAACCCGAACCAGTTCACGCCAGTCAGCCAGACCGGGTTGCCGACGCTGTCGACGATCTGGTTGCCCTGGGTGTGGAGCCAGTCGTCATTGGTGTCGCCCGCCGGGATGGTCGGCGTCGGGGACCCTGTGGGTGTTGGGTTGATTGGCGTCGCGGCCGGGTTGACCGGGGTCACGGTCGGCGGGACCACATCGCCGCAGACCACGCCGTTGAGCTTAAAGCTGATTGGCTTGGCGTTGGCGCCCGAGTAGGTGGCCTGGAAGCCAAAGTTGACCGTGCCGCCGCTGGCGACGGCGCCATTCCAGGCCGCGTTGCCCACGCTAACGGCCTGTCCGCTCTGGATCACCACGCCACTCCACAGGTTGGTGATCTTCTGCGTGCCGCCGAACGACCAGGTCAGGGTCCAGCCGCTGAGTGCCGCGCCGGTGTTTTTGATCGTCACATCGCCCAGGAAGCCATCGCCCCACTGGTTGGGGATGCTGTAGACCACCTGGCAGGATCCGCCGGTGCCCTGGGTTGGGGTGGCCGTCGGGACGCTGGTTGGTGGCGGCGTCGCGGTTGGTGGAACTGCGGTCGCGGTTGGGCCGGGCGTGTTGGTTGGGCGCGGCGTCGCGGTGGCGGTTGGCGGAACCGCGGTCGCGGTTGGGCCAGGGGTGTTGGTTGACCGTGGGGTGCTGGTTGCTGGCGGCGGGGTCGGCG
>DAOTUS010000255.1:0-6519 GCA_034437415.1 Herpetosiphonaceae bacterium | reverse complement strand
CGGCCGTCAAGGGACGTAATGTATATTTTTGCTGGGCAGACATGGGCATAATCCTCCACCACCAAGTCTAGCACACACCGATCTAAAATCCTAATTTAATTATGGAATGACCCACTAGTTCACGACGGACAGTAGCACTCTGCTCAAAGGGAGTACAATTTCCTTCAAAACAACGAAGCCAGTACACGGATAATTTTGTATTTGCTTCCCAATTGACTGTTCCAGTATTTTGAAGAATAACTCTGATATCACTGAAACTACCATTAATAAAGGTCCCACGATCAATCGAAAGGGCATTCCAGCGATAATTGCCCCAATAGAGGGTACCATTTGGATGCTGTAAATGGACTGATGCATAGTAATGAGCAAGAATCTGGTCACGATTCCAAAAAGGATAGCGTATCCCCATTTGATCAAGTTGACTATTGCCTCGCTCCCACCTTAAGGCTCCCTGCTGCGACATTCCCCTGCCGTGGCCACCAGTAAAGGGGCCTTGGATAGGATCATAGACACTATCAAGATATGGTCGCTTATTCAAATCAGAAAAAGCAACGGTATAATCTCCAGGATGACTCTTGCTATATTCCGTAAATGCAACCGTACCACCTATAGCTCCCTGATTGCTCCAAGCGAGAAATAGCTTACTCGTATTTTGCACAGCAGCAAAGTCACTGCTGGTTGCTATACCCGGATAATAGGCTTGATGCGCTGTCGAATCAGTTACATCGCAAAGCCGAGCTTTAAAACAATCATGAAAAGAATTTGGAGGATCCTGACCATATGCTTGCTTATGCCAAGCATAACCACGTGCAGTAATGGCTTGAACCTCTTTAGCTGATATGTAGGCGCTATCGGTCATTTCTTTGTGGACTACATTTGGTAGATAGTCCGATTCGAAAGGAATGGCGGTTGGTCCACTCAAAACAACATATGGTGCATCTAATGGATCAGGATTACCAGCCGTATCTCGTCTAATAAAGAGTACCCTTATACTACTCGGATATTCTGGGATGCTGGATGGTACAGTTTGTGCGCCGACCGTACTACTTGTCAAAATGATGATTACCAACGCAAAATAAGCCCAATATTTCATAATATGCAGATCCTCAACTCTCTAGCGACTAACTTGAAAAATATCAATCGTTTTTGCATCTCTATTAAGCAGTGCAAACCATGGCTTAGTATGGTGCCAGACAGGAATATTGACATCTTCTCGTATTTGCGTGTTCTGATTTGTCATGAGATCGAATATCGTTAGTTGCGTGTCTACCCGATCCATGAGCAATGTTCCATCTCCCGACCACATTGGATACCCAATTTTATCAGTCGCTTGGAGTAAGCGATAGTCATTAGTAAGACGATTGATCAGCCATAATTCTCGTTGCCAGTTTGTCTGTGTAATCACGACTGCCAGCAGTGTGCTATCAGGAGATGGTGCAATTTGCATAATGGTGTACTGTGCGCGATTCTTCAGAAAAGTGGTATTGCCGTTCATATCCCATGTTTCATTCTTGTCATTGATATAGCGCACGTCATGACCGTTGTGGGTGTAAAGACCATTTGGTGTGAGGACAGTCGAAGTCAACCAACTGGTTGCGTGTAAAAACTTCTGTGATACAGGCATATTATCAAGACTAAATAGGCCTTTATCCACGATCCCCAGTTTTTTACCCTGGTACCCAAACAATGCACTATCTGTCGTCTTGATGTGTTTGGTTTTGGCTGTTCGCACATCAACTACATCAATAGATTGTTGGTCATGATCGAGCGATGCAGCAATAATCTCGCAACAGTGCGTTGTCCATTGGGGGCTAGCAATTGCGTATGGGAAACCATTGATATAGGCGCCAAGGATAACATCCTTAATAGCGATGCCGATATCCTCACCAGTTGTTGTATTTAACGCATGGATTGCTCCAAGAGCAAATTTCGTCTTCGAATCAACACGATCAATCCGCGAATACAGAAAATATTGATTATCAGGTGACCAACCGATCAAATCATCAACGGAGAAGGGAGCATCACCAACAGTCAATGATTGAATTTTGGTGATGGTCAGTGGGTTGGGCGTGCTGGTCACACTCGGTAGCGCCGTTGGTGCATTTGTTATAGTTGGTGGAACCTGCGTTGACACACTTGTAGCAAGAACCGGCGAGGGATAGGGATTATTTTGTGCAGACTGAACCGCAGGTGAGGATGTCACCGGGATGATATCCGCCTGTCCACACGCAGCGAGCAGCACCACCATACTTCCGAGAATGAACATTCGACGCATAGCCAACTCCTTATACCGATCATTATCATGGAATCAAGCGATACGCTGCTGATCAGACATGCATCCGCTTCCTCTTCATTGAAGATGCCTAGTATAGCAGTGTTTGGCCATTCTATAGATAAGCCGTCTTATCTGACAACATCGGGTATACTTACCACGGAATCACCCGTGTGTGGCGCTCTGGATTGCGAGCGGATCGCTGGAATTATCTGACAACTGTGCTGTTTTGTGCCGCCGGGTAGTGTGAGGACGTGCGATGGATACCATTCGTGATCACCTGGATGCCTTTCTGGCCGAGATGGTCCAGCGGCGCAAACTCCGCCCCAATACCATTCGCGCCTACCGCTTCGATCTGCAGCTCGCTGCGGCCGCCCTGCCGGGACCGCTCGAGACCATCACGCTTGAGGCGGTCGAGACCTGGCTCTATGCGCCGCCGGTGGCCATCAGCACCAGTAATCGCCGGACGGCCAGCCTGGGGCGCTTCTTCACTTGGGCGCAGCGGCACGGGGTGTGTACCACCAATCCGCTTCTTCTCCATGAAACGACACCGGCACCCCGTCGGCTGCCTAATCCCATTCGGCATGCCCAGCACCGCAGCCAGCTGGACGCGGCGATTAAGGCCGCACCTCAACCCTACCGGCTCGTCTTTACGATCTTGCGCGAGACGGGGATGCGTGCCGGTGAAGTGCTTGGCCTGACCTATGACGATGTCTGTCTGGATCCGGGTCGGGCCGGCTTGCGCCTGCGTGAAACCAAAAATGGCCATCCGCGCACCGTCATCCTCGAGCCCGCCGCCACCCCGCAATCGATCCGGGGCTTGCGCGCCTGGCTGCGCAAACAGGGCGATCTGCCCCGCCATGTCCCGCTCTTTCGCTCCACTCGTGACACCGGCGTGAGCTATCGGGTGCTCTATTATCAGTGGCGACAGCTGTCGATCGCGGCCGGGCTGGTTGATGCCGACGGCGATCCGCTCTACACCATCCATCAACTGCGCCACACCCGGGGTACCGAGTTGATTGAGCAGGGCTATCGGATGGAAATCGTCCAGCGCCTGCTGGGCCATCGCGATCCGCGCTCCACGCAGGGCTATGCTGAGGTGAGCGACCTCCTCGTGCGCCAGGCGCTGGCTGAACAGGGGTCACGATGACCATCACGGAGGCGTTTGCACCAGACGACATTCCCGGCGGCACACGCCGTGGTCACATTCTGGACGATGACGCGATTGCCGCGATCTATGCCCGGCCGCGATTCTCACCCGAAGAACGGGAGCAGTATTTTACCCTTAGTGCCGCCGAAACCGCCCAGCTCAACCGCCTTCGCGAGGATCCGCTGAAACTGGATTTCCTGCTCCAGCTGGGCTATTTTCATGCCAAACAGCGCTTCTTCGCCTTCACCATTGCGGAGGTGATCCCGGATGCGGTGTACCTGTGCCAGCGCTATACGTTGGCCCTTGATCCCACGACCCAAGAGCCCCTCAACAAGCCGATGATTGGCCGCCACCGCACCGCCATCTGTCGCCTGAGTGGCTATCGCGAGTCGGGCGGAGCGGAGCGGCGGTCTATCGGTGACCGGGCCGGGCAGCTGGCCCGGATTAGTAGCGTCCCCCGCTATGTCTTGCAGGAAGTGCTGCAGTGGCTCAGCGATGAACACATTGTGGGGCCGGCCTATACGGTGATGCAAGACCTCATCCGGCAGGCCTTGACGGCCGAGCATCAGCGCCTCACCCGGATTCTCCGCACCCAGCTTACACCCGCTGATGTGCAGCAGCTTGCGGCGTTGCTGCAGCTCCGCGATGGGCACCGCCCGCTCACCGCGTTGAAGCGCGACCCCAACGATTTTACCCATACCGCCATGCGTGACGAACTCGCCCGTGGCACCCGCTTGCGCCCGCTCGCGCTCCGCGCCAACGCACTTCTGCCGCTGCTGGAGATCTCCTCGGCCGCGATCGCCCACTATGCCTGGCTGGTGAACTACTACTCGGTGAGCCGGCTTGGAGAGCTCGATGCCGACATCCGCTTGCTGTACCTGGTGTGCTTTGTCCAGCGGCGGTATTGTCGGTTCAACGATCACATCATCACCTGCTTTACGCACCTGGTCAAGCAGTATCAGACCGAGGCCACAACCGCCATGCAGGAGCAGGCCACCGCGCTCCAGGCCGCGATCGCGAAGGACTTGCCCAAGGTCGGCAAGGTGCTGAAGCTGCTGAGCACGCCCCAGCATCCGCCGGAGACGCCCCTCACGACGATCCAGCAGGCCGCCTACGCCCATCTGCCGGCACCGCGGCTGGCCGAACTCGCGGAGCAGCTGATGCGGCGCAGTGCCCGTGATGATCAGCAGTTCTACTGGGCCAGGATCGATGCCGTCACCCGGCGGGTGAAAACCCGGCTTCGGCCACTGCTGATCGCCCTTGACCTCGCTGCGACGCGGCCAAACTCTCCGATCCTGGAGGCGGTGAAGGGTCTCCAAACGATCCTGACGAGCGGGCGTTCCCTCACCCGCGTGGAGACGGCCGACCTGGCAGTCCGCTTTATCGCGGTCAACGAAAAGCACCACCTCTACACCACCGATGCCGATGGCCACCCCGAGGTGATCCGGGATCGCTATGAGTTTCTGATCTACCGCCAACTGCGCAAGGCCCTTGATGCCGGCGAGGTCTTTTGTCCAACCAGTATCCAATTTCGCAGCTTTGAGGATGACCTGATCAGCGATGCGGCCTGGGCCGATAAAGCGGCCGTGCTCGCGCGCATTGGCGAGCCGCGCCTGCTGGAACCGATTGAGACCCAGCTCGCGACCTTGGAAGCGACCTTGGAGGAGCGGATTCGGACGGTCAATGCGCGGATTGCCAGCGGCGATAATGCCGATGTGAAGACGAAAAAAGGCAAGAAACGCACGACCTGGTCGGTGCGCTATCCGCAGCCCCGTGATCCGATCAATCATGCCCTCTTTGAGACGCTGCCCGACGTCCCGATTACCGGGATCTTGCAGTTTGTCGAGGAGCGCTGTCCGTTCCTGGGGGCGTTTACCCATGTGTCAGGGCGCTATCACAAGCCGGCGACCGATGATCACATCATTCGGGCCTGCTTGGTCGCGTGGGGGACCAACATGGGTGTGGGCCGTATGGGCACGATCTCGGATCTGCCGACCCATGTACTCGCCCATGCCTCGGAAAACTACCTGCGCCTGGAAACCTTGCGGCATGCCAATGACCTGATCTGCAACGCGATGGTGGCGATGCCGCGCTTTCATCGCTTTAACCTGGGGGACCACATCCACACCAGCAGCGATGGGCAGAAATTTGAAGCGCAGCGGGTGACGTTTGGCGCACGCTATGGCCCGAAGTATTTTGGGCGAAAAAAAGGACGGGTCGCGTATACGCTGGTGGGCAATCACCTGCCGCTGGTGGGGCGCATGATTGGCGCGCATGAACACGAGAGTCATTCGGTCTTTGATGTGCTGAAAAATAACACTACCGACCTGCGCCCGACCATGCATTCGACCGATACCCATGGAACCAACCAGGTCAATTTCGCCCTGCTCTATCTGTTCGGCTATGTCTTCGCGCCGCGCTACAAGAACCTCCCCCGCAAGGTGGCGACCAGCCTCTATGGATTCCAGCATCCACGGCAGTACGGCGAGGCCTTGCTTGCCCCCATCCGTAAAATCAACACCGCGCTGATTGTGGCCGAATGGGATAATCTGCTGCGGATCTTCGCCTCGCTGGCCCTGAAAACCACCAGTCAGCAGATTATTGTGCGCAAGTTGAGCGCCTATGCGCGCAAAAACAGCACGCGGCAGGCGCTCTGGGAGCTGGATCGGATTATCAACAGCCTGTACATGCTGGAGTATGTGGACTCACCAACCTTGCGCCAGCACGTTCAGCGCGCGCTCAATCGGGGCGAACAGTACCACCAGCTGCGCCGGGCCGTGTCGTATGCCAACGTTGGCAAACTCCGCTTCACGACCGAGGATGACCAAGAGCTATGGAGCGAGTGCAGCCGCCTGTTGGCCAATTGCATCATCTTTTACAATCTGACGGTGCTCGATCGGCTGATCGCCCAGAAAGAAGCGGCTGGTGACCTGGTGAGCGCGGCAGCCCTAGCCGAGATCGCCCCAGTCGCCTGGCAACACATCAATTTCTACGGCCGCTACGAGTTCGTAACGATACCAGAGCGGATTGACTTGGATGCACTTGTGGCACTGCTCGCACAACACCAATACCGTCCCGAAGGAGATATCGCGGCGTA
>DAOTUS010000254.1:0-2436 GCA_034437415.1 Herpetosiphonaceae bacterium | reverse complement strand
CCAGACTGGTAGGAATGGCGGTGGGGTTTCCCAGGTTGGTGCGATGAGTGCGGGCACTCGTCGGTGTCGTCTGACAGCTCGCGGAGTATACCGCAGCCACGGCGTTCTGTCAAACGTTGGGAGGGCGTTTTTCAGGGCGATAGATTTGCTACCGCCCTGGAGCTTATATGTGATTAGCGAACATCCAGCAGTTCAACATCAAAGACAAGCTCGGCGTTTGGGGGAATGACGCCGCCAGCACCACGAGCGCCGTAGCCTAGCTCAGCCGGAATGGTCAGTCGGCGTTTACCACCGACGTTCATTGTGGACAGACCTTCATCCCAGCCTTTGATGACCTGGCCAACGCCGAGGACAAACTCGAAAGGCTCGTTGCGATCACGTGAGCTATCGAATTTGGTGCCATTGGTGAGCGTGCCGGTATAGTGGACAACAACGACCTGCCCTTTTTTAGGCTGGACGCCGCTGCCAACAACTTCATCCTCGTACTTCAAACCAGATGGGGTGGTTTCCACAGGAACCTCCTAAGTCCATAATTGTCAGTGAACAATTATGTATGAGTACAAGTCTTTCGTCAAAACCTCGTTCAGCTGCTGGGCAGCCTTCAGGCCAGGCACTGCTCTGGTATAATGAACTAGCAAATTTGTACGCTTAGTCCGGGACGAGGGTTAGTTTATGTTGCCAGAAAAAATCAAACTCCGTAACTTTATGTGCTATCGCAATGATCTGCCAGCCCTGGAGTTCGATGGGATTCATCTTGCGTGTCTGTCGGGCGATAATGGCGCTGGCAAATCGGCGCTGCTGGATGCGATCACCTGGGCTTTGTGGGGTAAGGCCCGCGTCGCCTCCGACGATGAGCTGATCTCGCTGGGCGAGCAGGAGATGGAGGTCGATCTGCAGTTTGGGGTTGGCGGCTCGCGCTACCGCGTCCTCCGGCGGCGCTCCTCGGCCAAGCGCGGCCAGACGTTCTTGGATATCCAGACGACCGCAGGCAATGGCTGGCGCTCGCTTTCTGGCAACACGGTTCGGGAGACGCAGGCTCAGATCACGCATTTGCTGCGGATGGAATACGATACTTTTATCAATAGTGCGTTTCTGGTGCAGGGCAAGGCTGATGAGTTTACCCGCAAGGCGCCCTCGGACCGCAAGCGGGTGCTGGCCGAGATTATGGGGCTGGATGAGTACGAACGCCTGGAGCAGCGCGCCAAGGATCAGGCCAAGGATCTCGCTGATCGGGTCCAGGGTCTCGAGGGAATGTTGACCAGCCTGCGCGAGTGGGTCAATAAGCGCGATTGGTATCTCAGCCAGGAGCACGAGGCTCGCACTCGTGTGGACGAGCTGAGCACTCAGGTAGATCTGGCTTCGGCGCAGCTTGAGGTGGCCCAGGAGCGCCGTCGCACCCTGGAGGCCCGCCAGGCCGAGCGCAATCGGGAGCAGAGTGGGCTGGCGGAGCTGATGAACAGCCTCGGCGAGACTCGTGCTGACCAGCTCACCCTGAGCCGCGAGATCGAGGCGGCCCGCACGATGGTCGCCCGCCAGGCTGAGATCGAGCAGGGCGAGGCCGCGCTGGCCGCTGCCCGGGCTGATCTGGAGCGGCTTGATGCGCTACGCGAGCAGGCGATTGCGATTCGCGATGAGAAACGGGATATTGAGGAGCAGATCAGCGAGCAGCGCCGCACTTTGCAGAGCCAGGTCGATCGGCTGAATGATGCAATCGCCCGCGCTGAGACGTTGCTCAAGCAGCGGCCGGCAGCTCTGGCTGAACAAACCACGATCCACGATCAGCTTAAAACGTTTGCCACAGCGGCGACCGAGCTTGAGCAGGCCCGCGCCAAGCGCGATGAGCTTGAGGAGCAGGGTCGGGTGCTGTCGCAGCTGTTGGTTGAGGTGCAGCGGCTCCAGGGCAGCATTGCGGTGCATAAGGATTCGCTGATCGCGGCGCGGGAGACCGAAAATCGCCGGGTGAGCGAGTTTGACTCGCAGCTGCGCAATGAGGAGCGCTGGCGTGAGGAGCTAGCCACGGTCACCACCCAGCAGCGTGCCCTGGCCCGCGATGAGCGCCGTCTGAGCGAGCTGCGGGTCCAGGACCAGACCGACTCGCAGCGCCTGGGCGAGCTTCAGGCGCGGGCGCAGGTGCTCAAGGAGCAGGGCGAGCAGATTAATGAGAAGCTGACGCTGCTGCAGCACAGCGGCGATACGGCCTGTCCGCTGTGTCGCAGTGAGATCGGGCAGCACGGCATTGAGGAGATTGAGCAGGGCTATGTCGCCGAGCGGATTCAGCTCCGCGACGAGTATAAAAACTCGAATACCGATGCCAAGGCGCTGCAGGTTGAGATCGACTCGCGCCGCCGGGAGATCACCGGCCTTGAGCGCAAGCTGAACGATCTGCCGACGCTGGCGGGCAAGGTGGCGCGGCTGGAGAACGATCTGCGCGAGGCC
>DAOTUS010000253.1:0-5268 GCA_034437415.1 Herpetosiphonaceae bacterium | reverse complement strand
GTCTCGACATCCTCGTGAATTGGGGGCATATCTTTGCGCATGGCAGACCTCTATCCTTCACATATGACCGCTGTGAAGGATACCTGAGAAGCGCCTACTATGCAATGCTGAATGGTATTACGCCAACTGAAAAAGTAACCACATCGCCAACAAAACCCTCACTCTGAAGTATGTATGCAAGATAATTCGGATCAAACATCTTCTTTGGCCGGATAACAGCAAATCCTGTCGATACAATCATATTTGGCGGTGGATTTCTGATAGTTGCTATTGCTTTTAGATATGTCCTAACCGTTGAAATGATAGTGTCGCCATGACGAACCTTCCTTCGTGCACGCGAAGGAGCATTCTCAAAGATCATACGTTCTTGATTGGTGATCCCTTGTACCAAATCGACGCTGGAAATATCAACATACTCTAACTCATAGTCTGGATCTGTTTTTTCTTCCAGAACTTCATCGTTATACGTTGCAACATCCTTTAGCCGTTTAACTTCCCACCCCGCCGGAATCGACCCCAGCCACTCCACGCCCGAATCGACATACTCGGCATAGCCCGGATAGCGGCCCATCAGAGCACCTCGCCGAGCATCGCCACGATCTCGGCCTCCAGCGCCGTGATCTCGGCCTCGATATCCTCCAGCGGTCGGGGCGGCTGATAGACATAAAAATGACGGTTGAGCGGGATCTCATAGCCCACCTTCGTCTTGGCGTGGTCGATCCAGGCGTCGGGGACGTGGGGCAGCACCTCGGCGCGCAGATAGGCCGCGCAGTGGTCGCGCACCAGGGCCAGCAGCGCGGTGTTGTCGCTATCGGCGGCGTAGTCCAGCGGCAGCGGCAGCGGGATATTGGCGGGCAGCGGCACCGACTCGCTATCGCGCAGCTCCGGGTCCGGCTCGGGATTGCCCCTGGGGTCGCGGCAGATCGCCGCCTCGGGATCGCGCTCGCTCAGGGCGGCCAGCACCGCCTTGCGAATGGGCGCGTCCAGCTTGAGGCTGGCGGCCTTGCAGGCTTGCTCCAGGACGAGCAGGAACGCGGGCCGCTCGCGGAAGAGCGGAGCGCCGATCGGCTCCAGCGCCGCGATCAGCGCCTGCTGCTGCGCCGCGCCCTCCGCGATATCCACATGCTGATCCTGAGCGTGCTTGCGCTTCTTGCTGGTCGCCAGGGCCGCGAAGGCGCTCTGCTCCCAGAGCCGCGCGATCCGCTCGGGGCTGGCCTGGAAATTGAGGCGCAGCGGGCGCTCGACCGTGATCTTGAGATAGCCAAACTCGCGATTATCAAACACCTTCGAGCAGACCCGGCGCTCGGCCTGGCTGTCGGGCTGGCTGGGCGCATTGTGGCGGTGCTCGCCATACAGCCGCACCAGCTCGGCGATCTGGGCATCGGATAGCTCATTGCGCTTGTTGCCGAGGCTCTTCTTCATCTTCTGGAAGTGGCGCGTCCCGTCGATCAGCTGCACCGTGCCCTGGCGGCGCGGCGGCTTCTTGTTGTTGACCAGCCAGATATAGGTATAGATCCCGGTGTTGTAAAACATCTGGTCCGGCAGCGCCACCACCGCATCGAGCCAATCGTTCTCGATAATCCAGCGGCGGATATTGCTTTCCCCGCTGCCGGCATCGCCGGTGAACAGCGGCGACCCATTGAACACAATCGCGATCTTCGAGCCATCGCCACCCTCGTGGGGCGGCCGATGCAGCTTGGAGATCATATGCAGCAGAAACAGCAGCGAGCCATCGTTGATGCGGGGCAGGCCAGGGCCAAAGCGTCCGCTAAACCCCTTCTGGCTATACTCGGCCCTGACGAAATCCTCCTCGGCCTTCCACTCCACCCCAAAGGGCGGATTAGCCAGCATATAGTGGAAGCGCTTGTCCGGGTGGCCGTCGCGCGGCTCGAAATTATTGCCCTTGCTCTTGCTATCCTTGATGCCCAGCGTATCGCCATAGATCAGATTATCAATCGGCTCATCCTTGATCAGCAGATCGGAGCAGCAGATTGCGAACGACTCAGGATTGTACTCCTGGCCGAAAAGCGCCAGGTTAGCATTAGGATTCTGGGCCTTGATATACTCCTCGGCCACCGACAGCATCCCGCCGGTGCCAGCGGTGGGATCGTAGATCGTGCGATAGATACCGGGCCTATAGACCTCCGACTCCTCGGTAAAGACCAGGCTGACCATCAGCCGAATCACCTCGCGGGGCGTGAAGTGATCGCCGGCCTCCTCGTTGGCCTGCTCATTGAACTTGCGCACCAGCTCCTCGAACAGATAGCCCATCTGCAGGTTCGAGATCCGCGCCGGCGCCAGATCGATCTGGGGCGAGCAAAACTCCTTAATGATCAGATACAGCCGATTATTCTCGTCCAGCTTCTGGATCTCGCTCTCAAAATCGAATTTATCGAAAATATCGCGGGCGCGTGGCGAGAACCCCTGGATATAGTCGCGCAGATTGATCGCGATATTGGGCGGATCGCCGAGGAGCTTCTGGAAGGTGAACTCGCTGGTATTGTAGAGCGGCTGGGAGCGCTGCTGACCGCCGGCGACCTTGGACAGCAGCTTCTCCACAACGACATCGGCATAGCTGCGGCCCTCCAGGCGCACCTTCTCGGCCAGCACCGCATCCTTGGTTGGCTCCAGCACACAATCGAGCCGACGGAGCACAATCAGCGGCAGCATCACCTTACGGTACTGCGGCGGGCGATACGGGCCACGCAACTTATTGGCCACATTCCAAATAAACCCGACCAGATCCTGATGCTGAGAGTAGTTCATGGAGTGGGTATCCCCTGAAAGGCGGAGGCGGTGCGCCCCGGCGCGCGAGCCACAGCATTATACTAGAGTCTTCTCGCCAGGGTGACTGATAAGCCCTGAACACCAGAAGCTAAAACCCAAACGCGGTCTGCGCCATTCAGGCGCAGACCGCGTTTGGGATAAAACTAAAAAATTTAGCCTTATGCGTTTGGTGGGCCGTGAGGGATTCGAACCCCCAACCCAGAGAGTATGAGCGTCGCTTGACAACCCTCGGGCGGGTCGCGTAGAATCCCACGGCACTCGGCGCTCCGCGCCTCAATGCAATACAATTGCATATTTTTTATACCAAGCAGTGCTTGCACTGCTTGATGATGTTCCTGCCAGGCTGCCTCGGCACTTTGGTCCAGTTGAACGCCTGCATGACAGGCGGGATTGCTCTCCTCACTTAGTCAGTTTCAGTGGAGCAGTACACCTTCGCCGTGTACCACTGAAGAATGCTCATACCCTTATCGGACTTCGGGTATGTTCCAGGCAACCAAGAAGATCTTCATTTGTGCATGTTTTTTTTCGCGCCACAGGGTTTCCTGTGGGTCACGATGGCGTCTTCGCCATTCATTCAGCGAAACGGTCGGGTGCATTCATACGTCGGCCTAGGCCTGCCTGGGCCTCATCGAGGATGCACAGCACATGATGGACTCTTGGATTCAGTTCTTCCTGGACGCAAAGCGCGCCGAGCGGCGCAGTCCCGGCACCATCACAACCTACACCCGTCGGCTCAATCGGTTCGCCACCTGGCTGGATGGTCGCCCCATCTCTCGCGCCACCATCCGTGGCTACAGTGGCTATCTCGCAACCGAGCCGCTGGCAGCGGCCACCCACGCGAGCTACATCACCGATGTGATTGTCTTCGTCCACTTCCTGATGGACGAGGAGATCATGCCCTACTTCAAGACCACCAAGCTCAAGCCCCGTGTTCCAAGTCGCCTTCCCGCCCACTATAAAATTCCCCAGGTCAAGGCGCTGCTGGCGGTCGCCGACGCACGCGAGCGGGCGGTCATCGTGATGTTCCTCGACACCGGCATTCGCGTCGGCGAGCTGATCCAGCTGCGGCGCACGAGCTTCGACGCCGACGGGCACACCACGATCATCGGCAAGGGCGACAAGGAACGGAGTATCTGGATATCACCTGCAGCCCAGCTGGTGCTCGACCAGTATCTGGCCACCCGCACCGATACCCACCCGGCCTTGTTCTACAGCACCCAGAGTGCGCAGGGGCTCACGGGCAATGCGGTTCACCAGCTGATCGCTCGCGTGGCCAAGCGGGCCGGGATCCGCGGCGATGTCCGGCGGCTCTGCCATAGCTTTCGCGCCACGTTTGCACGAACACTGCTTGGCAGCGGCTCTATCAGCATCGAGACGCTTCGTGTGCTCCTGGGCCACGAGGATATCGCGATGAGCCTGCACTACGCCAAGCTGGCCACCGACGAGGTGGCGGAGCACAAGCGCCGGGCCAACCCGCTCGGCATTATTCTAGGACCCACACCGTTCGGCTAGGCCGAGCACCCACACCTGAATACAAATGTCGCACCCCTCACCAGCGTTGGTGGGGGGTTTTTGTATGCACACAAGGAGATCCCGATGCACCCACAGATAGACCGCCTCATGAAATTTGTCGACGACGCCATTGCCGCAAAGCAGGTCGAGCAGCTCACACAGGATCAGCGCGATGCCGCCTGGACGCAGGGCTACCTCGCCGCCCTGAGAACCGTCAAGCGCGAGCTGACTGGTCCGCCGCCAGCCCTGGACCTGGAGCACATCCTTAAACCACGACGGCACCGGCGCTAAAACCCACCGCGCCGCCCTGATCAAACCATCAGGGCGGCGCAGCATTCATGGGTTGTACGAGGAGATATAGCGGTTGTACTAGGAGATATAGGAGCATTCTACCATGCCGAAAGCACAATCACGAAACACCCAGCCCGCCGCGCCGATCCGGGTGCGCTGGCGAACGAAATATGCCACGATCCCCAATCACCGACTTCGCACCAATCAAGTTTCGCGCAACGCCCGCCTGCTCTGGTCGATCCTCGCCAGCTATGCCGGCAACGATGAGGCCGCCTTTCCTTACCAGGAGACATTGGCCAACGATATGGCCGAACTGGATGCGAACGGAAACTTGAATGTACCGCATATCCGATCAATTCAACGATGGACACGAGAACTTGAGGAAAGTGGCTGGATGATCGTCCATAAGACTGGACGGAACAATGACTACGAACTCTTGGAGGAAGCTGGCACTCCACCGAGCAAGCCGCCCACACCATCGCCACAACATACGACACCAGTGTCGTATGTTGAAACTAATAGGCGACACCAGGATCGTGTCAGAGGCGATCCTGGTGTCGTGTCAGACACGACACCAGGATCGCCTCTCTTCCATGTTAATAAGACTCATGAAATAGACTTAATGAATCACCATCACCATGGTGGTGGTGATGGTGGTGCGACAGCAGGATCATCTGG
>DAOTUS010000252.1:0-3595 GCA_034437415.1 Herpetosiphonaceae bacterium | reverse complement strand
ATCACGCCGATCAGCGCCGCCGTCGCCAGCAGCGCCGCCCGCCGCCGCTCAACCCACAGCCCCGGCAGCGCGATCAGAATCAGGCCGCCGGCAAAGATGTAGATCGTCATGGCCGTGCCAACCAGCGGGATGAGCAGGAGCACCGGCAAAAACGTGCCGATAATCGAGCCAAGCGTGGAGATGGCGTAGAGGTTCCCGGCGGCCTTGCCCGCGTCATCGGTGCTTTTGATGGCCAGCCGAATCGCGAACGGGCTGACCATGCCGAGCAGCGTGATCGGAATCGAGAACAGCGCCAGCACGCCCAGCAGCGAGCCAACGAACACGCCGACCGAAAACGACTCGAACGCGCTCAGCGACCACTTCAAAATCGGGTGCGAGAGCAGCGGAATGATCGCCGAGAAGACCCCGGCGACGGCGATGATCGTACACATCAGCCCAAGCTCAGGCCGCTTATCCGCCCAGCGCCCGCCGAGGGTGTAGCCAACCGTCAGGTACAGCAGCGTCAGGCCGATGACATTGGCCCAGATCAGCTGCGAGGTGCCGAAGTAGGGCGCCAGCAGCCGCGAGGCCGTCAGCTCGATGCCAAGTGTGCAGATACCACCGCCAAAAACCAGCAGCATTAAGTAGCGACGAGACAAAGGGTCTTCCTTTCAAACAAATGCCGTGGAAGTCAAGCTGTCGAGCTGACAATTCCACGGCGCACACGATCGAACAGGGGCGATTTAGCCCGCCGAGGACACGACGACCTGCAGCACATTCAGCAGCAGCAGCGCGATCAGCGGCGAGAGATCGAGCATGCCCATCCGCGGCAGCACCTTCCGAATTGGGCCGATAACCGGCTCGGTGATCTCCTGAATAATCTGCGAGACCCGATACTGTCCGGTGGGATCGATCCACGATAAGATGACCCGACCGAGGATGGCAAACTGTAAAACTTGGATGAGCGTGGCCAAAAAGCGAACCAGAAAATCCATATTTATCCCCCGTTTTTGGTCATTTTATAGCTTTAGTGAAGTATACCACAACGTCTTAGGCCGATAATGGCTGGCGCTGGATGAGGCAGCATTCCTAAGCGGCTGATCTATAATGATGCCAGACTGTTAAGCTAAAGGCATTCTTGACTATGACACACGCATTTTTTGGGCAGCATGTTTATCTCAGCGTGGCGGGCAACATCGGAGTTGGCAAAAGCACCCTGGTGGAGGCGCTGGCCGGGGCGTTCGGCTGGCAGCCCTACTTCGAACTGGTCGCCGACCACCCGTATCTCGACGACTTCTACGCCGACAAGCACCGCTGGGGCTTCCACTCGCAGATGTGGTTTCTGGCCCAGCGCTTCGAGCAGCAGCGCGAGATCGCCGACACGCCGATCGCCGTCATCCAGGACCGCTCGATCTACGAGGACTACGAGGTGTTCGCCAAGGGGCTGCTGGAGCAGGGGATTATGAGCCACCGCGATTTTCGGACCTACCGCAAGCTCTACCAGGCGCTCATCCAGTCGACCACGCCGCCGACGCTGCTGGTGTATCTGCGGGCCTCGGTGCCGACGCTGCTCAGCCGGATCAAGGAGCGGGCGCGCTCGAACGAACTGGAGATTGGCGCGGACTATCTGGAGCGGCTGAACCACCGCTACGACGAGTGGATGCGCCGCTTCGAGCTGTGCCCGGTCCTGACGATCGAGACCGAGGACCTGGACTTCGCCCACCGCGACGACCACCGCCAGCAGATCATCGAGGTGATCGGCCAGGCCGTCGGGCGCCGCTCGAATTTCCAGTATCGGATGCCGGTGAATGGGAAGTGACCAGTAGCGGGTAGCTGGTGGAGTCCGCGATTGACCCCGCTGGCTTCGACAGGCTCAGCCAGCGCCGAACGACGCGGTTAAACGTCAACACGCCCGTGATCAATACGATCACGGGCGCGTGGGTTTTAGAGAATTTACCGCATTAGAAAGACCTAATCACTAGCTACTAGCTACCAACCCTAGCGACTCTTGCGCTCGTACCAGTCGTCGCTGGGGTTCTGGGTATAGCGGCCCTCGACCTGGACCCAGTAGCGGTCGCTGCGCATCATCTCGGCGATGCGGGCGTCGGAGGTGGCGGCGGAGGCGGCCACGCTGCCGGTTTTGCTGCGCACGCCCCAGCTGATCGTGACCTCGATTGGCGGCGCCGAGGCGAACGAGTAGAAGTACTCGTTGTAGGCCGCGACGTGCTTGCCGACCAGGTCCCACGAGGGCACATACCAGGGCGCGGTGCTGCTGAACGCGGTCAGACGCTCCATCGCCGAGTTGGAATCGCCCAGGCCCACATCGGTAATCCCCGAGGATTTGTACTGCTCAAACACAACGCCTTTGGTCTTCAGCGCGGTCACATACTCGCGGCTGACCTCGCCGGTCCACTTGTTGCCGAGATACGCCTTGGCATCTTTGGACCAGAACGGGTCGAGCAGGGCGATCCGCTTCGGGCGCAGGTTGGCTGGCAGCGTGCCGGCATCGACCAGGTCGCTAATCTGCTTGCCGCCGTTGATCACCATCTGGCTGCCCAGCGAGTGGCCGCCCAGCCGGACGTTCGAGCCGGTGTAGCCGCTCATCGCCGAGCGGTAGGCGTCGACAAACAGGGTCGCGGCGCTTTTGCTGGGCGAGCCAGCGGTGCTGTAGGTGCCATCGGCCTTGCGCCAGCGCATGCCCTGGGGGCCGGCGGCCGACCAGATCTTGGCCTCGGCGTCTCTGACCTCGCCCTCGTCGGCGAACTGATTCCAGTAGAAGATCCCAATGTTCCAGCCAGCGTTGATCCAGGCGTCGGCCATGTTCACGTCAACGCCGTAGGTGGCATCGTTTTGTTTGTAGTTGAAGGTCTCGCGCGAGCCGCGCTGTGAGGAGCCGTTCTGCCAGCCGTGAATGTAGATAACGGTCGGTTTGCCGGGGCTGAAGTAGGGATTTGCCACGCCCGGCTCGGCTTTTTGGGAGACGTTGCCTAATCCAAACCAGTAGATGCCGTAGTCCAGCACGTTGGCGCTGTAGGCGGCGGTCGGGGCGGCATACGAGGCGGTCGGACGAACAAAACCAAAGAGCGAGAAAAGAATAGATAAGATCAAGCCAAGTGCAAACAACCGTGGTTTCACAGCATTACTCCTGCGATAGCCTCGCAACGCGGAGGCAAGCGGGGCGACAGTCGGTGTCGCTCCATCAAAATTGGGTGAGGATGGCCACAGTATACACGAGCTTTTCTTAATGGATTATTAATAGTTGGAGAGGAATTAAATCGACGAATGTTATGATCCACGCCACCCGCACGCGGGTACCCGACGAAGATCACGAAGTTGAAGCTAGCGACTATCAGGCTCGGATTGATGATTGTTGGCTGAGTCTGTCGAAGCCAAAACCCTGGGCTTCGACAGGCTCAGCCAATGCGCTACCCTCACTGAAGGACACTAATCCACGAAGATCACGAAGATCACGAAGCTGAATTGCACCAGCCACCAGCTACTAGTGGGTCACTTGTCACGTCCATCGCCATTGGGCAGCCGCCCGAGATCGGCGGATGGGCCGACGGGTGACGGCACCCGAGCCGCCTTGGCTATGCCGCCGCTGCCGCTGGCGTGC
>DAOTUS010000251.1:0-4924 GCA_034437415.1 Herpetosiphonaceae bacterium | reverse complement strand
GACCGCGTTTCGCTGATCGCCCAGCTGATCGCCACGATGCGCCAGAGCCTGGCCGATGGGTCACTTACTCCCGCTGAGGGCCACGAGGAGGCGATGAGCCTCTTTGAGCGGCGCCGCCCCAGGCTCACGCCGGATGAGCAGGATTTTATTCTTGCTCAGGTGTTCAATCCGCCACCACCCACGGCCCCGCCCGGCGGTACCAACGCCAGCGGCAGCACGTTCGGCAACCACGCCACGGGTGCTGGCGGCGCTATCAGCCAGGGCAACGCTGCAATCCACGGCGGCACGGTCCACGGCGGGGTGGTCGGCACCAATCTTGGCACCATCATCTATGGGGCCGACCTGAACGAGCCGCGCCGCGTGCAGCTGGTGCGCTACCTGCAGCGCCTGGCCAACCTCAAAGAAGTGCTGCAGCTCCACGGGCTGGCGGGCACGCTCGACAAGGGGCTGAATCTGCCCGATGTGTATGTGATGCTGGCGACGGACGATCGGGTGGAGGTTGCGCGGGGGGATGCCGAAACCCTCGCGGAATTCTTGGATGATGAAACGCTCAAGGAGCGCTACGATCCCGATCACGCGCTGCCGCATCAGGCGATTGTTGCGATTCTTCCGTTGGTTGAGGATCGACCGTCGCGGATGGGCGATGTGGTCACACAGCGCATGCTCGCGCGCTCGGAGCTGGTCGCCGAGGCGGTGCTGAACCATCAGCATCTGGTGCTGTGTGGTGCGCCGGGGAGTGGCAAATCGACGTTTTTGCACTATCTGGCCTGGGTGCTGGCCCAGCGCGGCCTGGATCAGATCGACGCGCACACGTTTTTGCACGGCTGGAACGACAAGGGCCAGCGCCGCCTGCTGCCAGTGATGCTCAGCCTGCGCACGCTGGCCGGGGCGATCATGCGCGACGGGGCCAGCGCGGCGACGGTGTCGGCGGCGCTGCGTCACGAGCTGACGAAAATCTATGACCTGCGCCAGCCGGACGAGCTGCTGGACCACGCGCTGGCTAATGGGAAAGCTTTGCTGCTGTTTGATGGGCTGGACGAGGTGCCGCTGGAGGCGACCGCGACCAGCGCCGACCGGGCGACGACGGTGCAGGCGGTGCGCGATTTTGCCCAGCTGCACAGCGGGGCGCGGATCGTGGTGACCTGTCGGGTGCGGGCCTGGACGGATGATCTGGCCACGGAGCTGGCCTGGCCGGTGGCGACGATTGCGCCGCTGACCGGCGGGCAGATGCGCCATTTTGTGCAGGCCTGGTATCCGCAGCTGGTGGGGAAAGGGGCGATCACGTCCGAGCAGGCGACCCGCTATGGTGCCGGGCTGATCGAGGCGGTGTTTGATCCGACGCGCCACCAGCTGGGTACGATGGCAAAAAACCCGCTGATGCTGACGATGATGGCGCAGGTGATGGCGGGCGGCGAGCTGCCCCGCGACCGCCCGGCGCTGTACGAGCGGATATTGAGCCAGCTGCTGGAGCAGTGGGATCTCAAGCGGGAGGGCCAGAGCCTGGCGCAGGTGATCGGTGACGAGCGGATCGGCAGCGAGCAGATTCGCAAGGTACTCGATCAGCTGTCCTACACGGCGCACCGCGATGCTACATCGCGCGATGGGCGTGGGCGGATTGCCGTACGTGATTTAGAGTACGCGCTGAGTGCCTATTTCAGCAGTGTGAAGGTGGCAGGGGGGGCGTTGGAGGCGGCGCAGCGCTGCATCGCGTACTTCGATACGCGGAGCGGGCTGTTGCAGCCGGAAGATAACGGTGCGGTGTATGCCTTCGCCCACCTGACCTTGCAGGAGCATTGCGCGGGCCGCCACCTGTTGCTGGTGGAGGGTGTCCAGCGGGTGATGGCGCTGCGCGGCGATGACCGCTGGCGCGAGCCGATCTTCCTGGGCTTTGGGGTGGTGATGAGTCAGGATCTCGGCGCACCGGTGCTGAAGGAGGTGCTGACCGACCTGATCCATCGCTGCGATGCTGGTGGCGACACCAAGCCGACCGCGCGCTGGTATCGCGACCTGGTGCTGGCGGCAGAGCTGGGCGTCGACCGCAATTGGGACTTGCTGCTGGACAAAATCAAAGCGCCCCGCATTCAGCAGGATGTGCGGGCCGGGCTGGTGGTGCTGCTCGAGGATGCGGCCAACAATCTCCAGGCCGAGCAGGTGCTGCTGGGGGCGGCGCAGGCGGGCGAGCACCCGCCGCTCACGGTCCACGAGCGGATCCACGCCGCTGAGCTGCTGGCCGGGATTGGCGACCCGCGCGTTCCGGTGACGCCCGCGCAGTGGCAGGCCGCGCCGCTCACTCCAACCTTCACGGCCGCTGGGACGCACTACTGGCGCTCCGTGGAGGCGGGCACCTACCCCATCGGCGGCTGGGAGGCGGGTGCAGAGCAGGCCGACCACGACCTGCCCGCGTTCTGGATCGCCCGCTACCCGACCACGGTGGCGCAGTACCGCGAATTTATGCAGGCGGGCGGCTACGACCACGAGGACTGGTGGACGCCGCTGGGCTGGGCGTGGCGGCAGGAGAATAATCGCACCGAGCCGAACTGGTGGAATGACCAGACCATGCAGGAATCGGACAATCAGCCGGTGGTTGGCGTGACCTGGTATGAGGCGCGGGCGTTCTGTGGCTGGCTGGACAGCGTGATCGGCCACCCCGACCTGCTGGTGCGCCTGCCGACCGAGGCCGAGTGGGAGGTCGCTGCCGCGTTTGCTGCTGCCGGGGGGCGGAATACCAACCCGTGGGGTGCCGCTGCGCTGACGCTGGAGCGGGCGATCTATCAAGAACACGCGATGAACAATCACCCGGCGCCGGTGGGGACCTGCCCGCTGGGTGCCGCGGCGAACGGGGCTATGGACATGGCCGGAAATGTGTGGGAGTGGACGCAGAGCCGCTGGTTGTCGTATCCGACTGAAAGTAGGACGATTATCGCCGATACGGCAGAGGGTAGTTATAGCGATGAGGCGACCTTTATGAGTAGGCGGGGCGGCTCATATGGTGGAAATAGCACAGATGTTCGCTGCGCGGCGCGGGACTGGAATCTTCCCGACTACGACCTCTACTACCAGGGATTTCGGTGTAGTGTGGCCCCTCGGTTCGCACGTTTGTGCTGATTTCTGCCCTTCTGCTGTTCTGCTGTTCTGCTTTCCTGCCAACGAACGGGCGCGGGCGGCACGGGTGCTGGGGCCACGCGCCCGACTGTCCGCGGAGCGGACCCGCGAATTTTTTTGGAGTGAGGCCAATGCCTAAAACCAGAGATTCCGGCCAGATTCATCCGCCAGCGCACCTGCAATGAGACGGTTCCCAAGGATGTGAAAATCACGCTCACCGTGGTACCAATCCTGTCAACAAAACACGACTGCCCCGGGTGGACTCACGCGTGCCAGTACCACGTCGCATTGCAAAGGGGCAGTGAATGCCAACTGGCCTGAATCCCTGGTCCATGCGTGTCATATGACCAGCGGTTCATGCGTGGATTGAGCGTGGGAAATGCCATGTGGTACTACCAAAGCGGATTATTCGTCGCCCCGGCCCATGGATCAATCACACAGAAAATTACATCACAGTCACAGGTTGCGCCAAATGATTTTAGACGTCTGATATTCGTTGGAATGCTCAGACCTTCTGTACGGAGCCAGCCTTCCGTCAGCTTGAAGGTGTCATCGCACTCGGACATCACGTCATTCGTCTCGGGATCAATCCACAATGCTCGTCCAGCTGGGGTTCCAAGGAACTCACGAAGATCGTCTAGCTGCGCCTCGCTCATCGGTCGGCCAAACCGCTGTATGGAAGTACGTTTACACATCCCAATGCACCTCACTCATCCCAATCCTCATCCTGTCCGCCCATCTGCACACGCTCAACGACCGCTGCATCAATCGTGACCGCAGCCACCATGGGTGTCGACGCTGCTGTTTGCACTGCAGTGACTGCCCCTGTATCATCGAATGTGGGAGCAACCACGAGGGCAGGGACACGCAGCATAGCAGGGAGTTCATCCTGCTCCAGTAGGAAAAGAGGCCAGTTAACGCATGCCGCAGGATTCGCGCCAACTCTTTCGCCGAATGCGCCCCATATTGACCCGCCTCCGCGTGCCTGGCCTCGACCGTATGTACATAGACATCTCGTAGGACAGTGTGCCTTTCACCAGGGATTCAGGCCAGTTGGCTTCACTGCCCCTTTGCAATGCGACGCGGTGCTGGCACGGGTGAACCCACTCAGAGCAGTCGGATGTCGGCGACGCGATGTCACGACGGTGCGCGTGATCCTGGCACGCGTGGGAACCGTCTCATTGCAGGTGCGCTGGCGGATTAATCTGGCCTGAATCCCTGATTTAAGCGTCAGCTCCCACACATAGCCAATGTGGTGGTAGGGTGGAAAGATGCTGACCACGGCGTTGGCCAGATAGCTGGTGAGCACTTTTTCACGCTCAGAACAGGCATTTTCTGGCGGATTTCTCGGCCACGAGCGAAGCACGCTAAAAACGTCCGGGAAGTGTCATGTCATAAGCATAAACACGGCATGCTTGTGATGGCTTGATCAGGGATTCCGGCCAGCTCACTATCCAGGAATAGCGGTCAATTCGCCGTCGGCCATCAGCGCAGCCAGCACTGACGGAGCAATCGCCGCGATCTGGCTGGACGTTAGACTGCGTGTTCGTCCGATATCCGGCAGCCAGATCGTGCGCTCGGTCTCGCTCGACAGCCGCTCAGGGCCGCCAATCCAGACATTCCACCTCGGCGCCGCAATCTCCAGGCGGTCGAGCGCCGGATGAATGTACGTCGTGGCCACCAGCTGCGATGGATCGCCCGGCTCGCCGCGCTGGAGCACCAGCACCAGGGTTGGCTGGAGGATCGATCGCGCAATAACCTCAGTGCCAGCGTGCGCATCGGCGATAACCCAGCTGTAGTGGGCTAGCAGTGGCTGGAGTCC
>DAOTUS010000250.1:0-1764 GCA_034437415.1 Herpetosiphonaceae bacterium | reverse complement strand
CTGCAAGGTCAGGTGGGCCAGCGCATAGACCGCACCGTCATCTTCGGGGATCAACAACCCGCTGCGCTGATCGAAGTACTCGATGCAGCGCTCCGCGGCCTCCAGCGCCCCGGCCACCTGCACCGTGCGAAAATAGCGGCTCAACGTGCGCTCCAACGTAGCGCGGTCGATGCGTCCACGTCCATCGGCCGACGTGGCATCGCGATGCGCTTCATAGCACAGCTGGTCAAGCAGCGGACGCAGCTCGCTGCTCCCGATCCGCGCATCGCCGATCACCTGGGATAAGTTTTGACCCTCGCGCTGCTTGTCCCACTGCCCGAGCAGCTGGGTCAGAATATTCTCGTACAGCGTTGGGCGATCGCGGGGCAATTCGCCCTGCTCATACAGCACCAGCGCCATCATGGTCAGCAGCAGCGGATTGCCCGCCATCGTGCGGAGGTTGGTGCGGTGTGGGGTAAGGACCGTCGTGATCAGGACCGTTTCTTGGCGCCGGGCATGATCGCGGCTGAGCTGGTTCTTCTCCACCAGTTCGGCGTACCAAGTTGCGGTAAACTGGCGAATTTGGCCCCCGGTGAACGGTGCCAGCGTTGCCACATCCCAATCCAGCGTAGCACGGAGCGTTGCATCGAACGCTCGGGTGCGGCAAGTGACCACCCAGCGGGCCTTGGGATAGCGGGTCGCGAAGTCGTGCACCAGGCGCAGGGTAGTCAGCCGATCGGCGACCGTTGGCAGGGCGATGGCGGGCACTTCATCGAGGCCATCGAACAGCACCAGGGCGTTGCCGGTTCTCAAGGCCTGCTGGAGCAACGTATCGGCCTCGCGCACATCGTAGGCATCGCTGAGCTCCGCCCGCAGCGCCGCCGAAACGGTGGCTATTTTCGCACCCTCAGTGGCCAGCAAGCCCGCCAGTGTCCGCAGCGACAGCACCACAGGCAGCAGTCGCAGCTGATCATTCCAGCCAAACAAGGCGCTGCGGGCATCAAACTGGTCAAGCCCGCGCTGCGCCAACGCCCAGGCCAGATGGTGCACAAACGTCGATTTCCCGCTGCCAGGATCGCCCAGCAGCACCAGTTTCTGGCGCTGGAGCACGGCTTCGGAGGCAAGCTCGGCCCGCAAGAGCATGCGCTGAGAGGATTCAGCGCCAAAAGGCGTAATTTCAACAATGGCCTGATGGGGAAGAACGAACGCAGGGTCGTAGTCCCGTTTCAGCGTCTTATCGTCAAAAAACGCAGCCAGGTGATCGTGATCGCCCCGTGCGACTTCGACATGGTGTTCAGTCGCTAAAAGGACATACACCTCAGGGAGGGAAATTCCCTGGCGAGTATCAAGTTTGCCGCCCATCCCATACAACGGCAAGCGCTCCATCGCGCCGACGACACTGCTGAGATACTGCTCCAGCTGCTCGCCGCGCTGCGCGTTCAGGTCGGCCCCATAGATGATCGTGCCCAGATTAGTGCCGACCACGCCGCCGTGCACCGTGCCGCCGTGGATAGCGGCGTTGCCCTGGCTGACAGCGCCGCCGGCAACCGTGGCCTGGTCGCCGAACGTGCTGCCGCTGGCGTTGGTGCCGCCGGATGGGGCCGTGGGTGGTGGCGGATTGAACACCTGAGCAAGAATAAAGACCTGCTCATTAGGAGTAAGTTTCGGGCGGCGCCGCTCAAAGAGGCTCATCGCCTCCTCGTGGCCCTCAGCGGGAGTAAGTGACCCATCGGCCAGGCTCTGGCGCATCGTGGCGATCAGCTGGGCGATCAGCGAAACGCGGTC
>DAOTUS010000249.1:0-5991 GCA_034437415.1 Herpetosiphonaceae bacterium | reverse complement strand
CGGCCGTCAAGGGACGTAATGTATATTTTTGCTGGGCAGACATGGGCATAATCCTCCACCACCAAGTCTAGCACACACCGATCTAAAATCCTAATTTAATTATGGAATGACCCACTAGTGGCTAGGATTTAGCTCATTCCAATGCGGTAAATCCATCGATAATCTATTCACCACGAAGCCCGATTCTGGCGCAGCCAGAGTCGGGCTTTTGGTTAGGTAATTCAGACCGAAAGGAGGCATTGATGCGCGATGTGGGGCGCTGGGCCTGGTGGCCGATTTTTGGGTTTGTGCTGGTGTGTGTGGTGATGGCCTGGGTTGGCGGGCGGCCCTACGATTGGGCGGGCTGGGCGCCGGCCAGCTGTCTGCCGGAGCGCTGCTTCTGCGAGGCGCTGCGGCCGGGGATGTTTCGGCAGCCCGCCAACACCTGGTCGTCGCTGGGCTTTGGGCTGGCCGGGCTGCTGGTGCTGGGCCGCGGCTGGCGCGATCACGCCCAGCGCCACCGGGCGCCCGCCAATCTGCTGGCGGCCCAGCCAGCCTACAGCCTGCTGTATGGGCTGGCGCTGCTGATTATCGGCGGCGGGAGTGCGTTCTACCACGCCTCGCTATCGCTGCCGGGCCAGTTTGTCGATGGGTTTGGGATGTATCTGATCGCCACGTTTATGCTGGTGTATGCGCGCGCACGCACCGCCGCCAGCCCGCGCCGCCTGGTGCTGCTGTACGTTGTGCTCAATCTCGGGCTGGCCGGGCTGCTGCTGGCGCTGCCGGAGCTGCGGCGCTATGCCTTCGCGGTGGTGCTGCTGCTGGGCGTGGGGATGGAGCTGCACACGGTCCAGCGGCAACAGCTGCGGATTCAGACGCGCTACATCAAACAGGGACTGCTGCTGCTGGCGCTGGCCTTTGGCATCTGGCTGCTCGACCTGAGCAAAACCGTCTGCGCCGCCACCAGCCTGCTCCAGGGCCACGCGCTCTGGCACCTGCTCGGGGCGATTGCGGCGCTGTATCTGTATCGCTACTACCGCTCCGAACAGCCGGGATAATCTACACCGGGAGATGATCCACGAAGGACACGAAGGTCACACTTATTCGTGATCTTCGTGCCCTTCGTGGATCGGTGCCTAACCCCTAACCTCTACCCGAGCAACCTGCGACTGCTGCCGGGCCAGCTTGCTCACGCCGTGAAGGTACATCAGCACCTCTTTTTGCGACTGGATAAAGCCGGTCTCGTAGTAGGGAATCCCGCGCTCGGCACAGAACGCTTTGACCAGCTTCTGGGCCTTGGGGAGCATGTTCTGGGGCATGGTTGGGAAAAGATGGTGCTCGATCTGATAGTTCAGCCCGCCGTACAGGAAATCGGTCAGCGGGTGGGCGCGCACATTGCGGGCGGTCAGAATCTGCAGCCGCAGGAACGTCAGCTCGTGCTCTTTTTCCATAATCGGCATGCCCTTGTGGTTGGCGGCGAACACCGAGGCGATGTACAGGCCGATGGCGGCATTGTGGATCAGCATAAACGCTAGCGCCGGCCAGAAGCCCAGGCACAGCAGCAGTCCGCCAATATAGACCGTCCAGTTGACCAGCATCACCGCGCCTTCGCGGAACGGGTGGCGGACCGGCAGGCCGATTTTGCCAAACAGCTTCATCACGCTCTGGACGCGCATGCTGTAGGAGATGAACATAATCAGGAAGGGATAGAAAAAGGCCTGGCGGTTGATGATAAACCGCGAGATCCCGCGCTTGGTGTAGGCCTTCTCCGGCGTAAACGCCAGGATCGGGAAGTCGATGTCGGGGTCCATATCCTCGACGTTCGGGTGGCCGTGGTGGTCGTTGTGCTTATCGACCCACCAGCTTGGGCTGAGGCCAACCAGCAGGCCCATATGCAGCAGGGTGATCATCTCGTCCTGCTTGGCGGTGCGGCCAACCTGGCGGTGGCCCGAGTTGTGGGCCAGAAACGAAATCTGCACATAGACAAAGGCCATCAGCAGCGCGTTGCCCAGCTGAACCCACAGATTGTCGACGGTGATCAGGATCGTGACGCTCAGGGCCAGTAGGATGAGGTTGATGCTGATCCGGCGGGCGTAGTAGCCGACCTGCTTATCTAATAAATGGTGCTTCAAGATCTGGCGCTTGATCTCGGAATATTCATTTTTAATATTTTGGGCCGTCGCTTGGGGTGATTGGGCGGCTTCAGCCTGGCGTTCGTTGAGCATGTCCTGGGTCGGCATTGGCCGCTGAAGGGGCGCGCCATCGGCCAGCGACCCAGCATTTGTGTAGGTCATGTAAGCGGGTTCCTTTCTTCGGTGGTGGGGTATCGTGGCACTATACCTAGCAATACTATGTATCATACCACCACCGCGCAGGCGCAGCTGCAAGGAATCGGGGCTTTACGCTCAAAACTGCCTAAAAACTGCTTAGATCGCTTCAGAAGGGGCGGATCTGGAGACTCACTCGTGCTCGCCGAGCACCCGGCGATAGACCTGCAGGGTCGCGGCGGCGGTGCGGACCCAGCTGAACTGGGCGGCCTGGGCGGGGCCCTGGCGGCGCAGCGCGGCGCGACGGTCGGCGGCGTGCCAGAGGCGCTCGATGGCGTCGGCCCAGGCCGCCACATCGTCGGGCGGCACCAGCTCGGCGGCGCTGCCGACAACCTCGGGCAGGCTGGAGGTGTTGGCGACAATCGCGGGCGCGCCACAGGCCAGCGCCTCCAGCGCGGGCAGGCCAAAGCCCTCGTAGCGCGATGGGTTGACATAGATGCGGCAGGCGCTCAGCAGCCAGCGCACGTCCTCGTCGGCGGGCCGCTCGATGAAGGTCACGGCGTCGGCGAGGCGCAGGTCGCGAATAGCGTCGAAGATCGCGCGATCCAGCCAGCCGCGTGAGCCAGCCAGCGCCAGCCGATACGGCGTGCTGGGCGCCCGATCCAGCGCCACCCGCAGAGCCTTGAGCAGCAGCGGAATATTTTTGCGCGGCTCCAGGGTCGAGACAAAGGTCAAAAAACTGTCGGCGGCCCACTCCACCCCGGCCAGCGTGCGGGTCTCCCCGGCGGCAACCGGCAGCGGGGCCAGATCGGTGGCCAGATGAATCACGTCGATCCGGCTGGCGGGCACCCCGAGCAGCGCGGTCAGATCGCGGGCGGTGCTGTGCGAGTCGGCGATAATCGCCTCGGCCGAGGCCACCGCCTGTTCGATCTGGCCGTAGAAGCGGCGGGCGGCGGCGTCGAGGATCTCGGGGAACAGGCGAAAGGCCAGGTCGTGGACGGTGATCACGGCCGGGCAGGTGCGGCGCAGCGGCGGGATAAAATCGGGGCTGTGGATGAGGCGCGGGCGGCGGAGGGCGATCTCCAGCGGCAGCGTCCACTGCTCCAGCCGATGGTGCGGCGGGGTCCACAGGCGGGCGTTGCGGATGCTGGGGCCATAGTCTGCCGGATCGTGGAGCTTACGATGATTGAGCACCAGCCACTGCTCGTCAGGGGCGATCTGGGCCAGGTTCTCGATGAGCTTGGCGGTGTAGCGGGGGATCCCGCCAGCGCGATAGGCGTTCAGGCGGGCATCGATCGCGATTGGCGAGCGGGTCATACGCTGTCTCTCAGGCAAACCAAAACCCGCCGCGCCTCCGCTGCGGCCCTGGTGGGGCGCTGGGAGGCGCGGCGGGTTGGCACGAATCAAATCTACTGATAGTTGTTGACCGCCAGCTGCTCCGGCGGCGGCGGCGCGGCGGGCCGTGGCGCCGCCACCAGCCCGGCGATTTCATCGTTGAGCGACTGGGCGTTGTGGACCGCAATCATCGCCTGGCGCAGACTGCGCTGCTGCGCGAGGCTCTCCTCGCCCATCGCCTTGCCAACGGCGCTGTTGATCTCGCCCAGCTCCATATCCAGCGCCCGTGCCGCGCTGAGAATATGCTCGAGAACCACCGGGTTGATCCGCTGGCTGGCGACGGGATCGTGCTGGGCTGGTGGCACAAGCCGACGCTGAAGCATCAAGATCGTGGTAAAGCTCACCAGGCCGACGACGCCCCAGTCGAGAACATAGCTGCCCAGCGGACCTGCGCGCGGCTGCAGAACCGTCTGATCAAGGATATCCCAGGCAATGTAGCCTGTCATTGCGCCCGCCAACCAGGGCCACCACCGTTGCCGTAGCCGAAACTTCATCGCGATCACCTGCAATCAGAACAGCATCGTACCATACACGCTGTAGTATGGATTGTAGCACTAAGCCTAAGATGAAAAAGGGATGAAAACGCAATGAGCACCCTGCAAACCCAGGGTTGGCTGGCGGCGAGCCGCAATCACTGCGCCCGCTCCCCGGTCTGGTTGAAGCGCGCCAGCGCCCGCTCCAGCACCACTGCCGCCGTCTGCAGCTGGGCCGGCTCCAGATTGCCGCTGGTGTCATCGGCGTGGCGAAAGCCGGCCGCCGTGCCATCGGGGCGCAGGCCGACCAGGCTAATCGCGTGGTAGCCGCGGGCCAGCAGCCGGGCGCTATCGAGCCGCTCGCCGCGATAGGGGCGGCGAATGAGCGGCGCGCTGACCGACTGAAGCTCGTGAAACATCTGGCTCAGGCGCAGGTCGGTGGGCCGCTCGCGCCACAGACCCTCGCCGGTCACCAGCGTCAGTGTGCCGCGCCCAAGCCAGGGCAGGTTGATAAACCAGGTCTCGTCGGCTGGAAACGGATAGACCTCCAGCAGCGCGTGCAGGCCCGCCCCGGCGGCGGCTCCGGCGCCCAGCGCCACCACCCACAGCTCGACATCGTCGGCCAGCGGGGTTCCGGCGACCGCCAGGGTCGTGGCCAGAGCGGCGGCATCGACCGCGCCGTGGCTCCAGGTGGCCCGTCGCTCGCGCCACCAGATCAGCGCGGCGCTGGTGGCCAGGAGCAGGAGCGGGACGAGCAGCAGCGCGACGGTGGCGGGCCAGCGCCAGCGCACGAGCAGCAGCCCGAGCAGCAGCGTCAGCTCGCCAGGCACAACCAGCAGCGACCAGCGCAGATATTTGCGCCAGCGCAGGGAGGCGATTCTGGGCGAGTCGAGGTGGGAGAGCAGGATGATCCGGCTGCGCGGCGGCCGATCGGCGGCGCGGGTGCCGATGACATTCTGGCTGGGGCGGCGGCGGAGCAGCGCGGCCAGAGTTGGCGGCCCGTTCAGCTCCCGGCCGGCCAGCCCGAGCAGCAGCCCGAGCAGCAGGATCGAGGGCAGCGGCAGCCACCAGCCAAGCAGCGCGGCGGCCGCCCCGATTGCCGCCAGCAGCCCCAGCCCGGCGGTGGGCGCCGCCGCCGCCGCAAACGTCTGCACCCCGACCTCCAGGCCAACCTGGCGCATCTGGGCGGCGACCAGCGCGGCGGCCCGCGCCTCGGCGGTCGAGGTCGCCGGACGTGGCCCGATCTGATCCGCCAGCACCGCAATCACGCGACTTTGCAAAGAGCGCTCCAATAGCTAGAAAGATAAAGCCAAAAGCTTAGTGATCGAAGAAATTCGTCGATCACTAAGCTTCTGTATCTCTGAACATGCTCAAGCCCGCTGCCAGGCTAGCGGTCTGTCAGCCATGAATTGACGATCGCTGGCTGAGCCTGTCGAAGCCCAGGATTTTGGCTTCGACAGGCTCAGCCAACGGATCGATCAGCACTTCACATAACGCTTGATAGACTACTAGCGGTAGCGCCACTGCTCGTAGTGCTGGCCGACGTTGCCCATCTCGACCTGCCACTCGGCGGGATTGGAGGGCGTGTAGGTGAGCACGCGGCGCTCGAAGGCCTGCACCAGCACATCCTGCTCAACGCCGCCAACCCGAACCTTGGCCCAGTACGGCTCGCTGATCGGATAGCCCAGCGCAAAGACCCAGTCGATCACCTGGCCGTCGCGGATGTTGCCGCCCTCGCTGACCGGGCCGCGTCGGTTGAGGAAGGTCCAGAAGGCGCTGGCGATGTTGTGCTGGGTCTGCGGCACGTAGGTCACCAGCTTGGCGGCATCGCGCTGTGGGCCGCTGTACGGGCCGGTTGTGCCGTCGCGGCTCAGCGT
>DAOTUS010000248.1:0-3976 GCA_034437415.1 Herpetosiphonaceae bacterium | reverse complement strand
AACGCCGTGCTGCAGCTCCCCGGCCAGATTGCGCACCTCCAGGGTCAGGCTGGCGGTGCCGCTGTAGGTGCCGCTGCGGGTCAGGATGTTGGTCTGAATCGCGTTGACCGTCAGGGTCTCGGCCGATGGCGGGAACATGTAATAGATAGCGCTCACGCCCCGGCTGGAGCGGAACGCGGCGACGTTGCTGAGATTGCGCCCAATTGTCACGGTGTACGCGGCGTCGCCCTCGCTGGTAAAGCCCAGGCGCCAGTACTCGTGGAAGGGAAACTCCGGCGCGCTCCCGACGGCCTGCCAGCGGTCGGCGGCTCCGGCGGTCGCTGGCGGCGCCCCAGCGCGGATTGCCAGGATCGCCAGCAGCAGGATGGCGGTGCCGAGCAGGATACATGATTGGATTCGTTGCATGATCAGCCTTTCTGTTTGGCATAATGGCGTGGATCTGCGTCAGGCTATTTGACAGACACTTCAAACATCGGCCGAACATCAAGGTCATCGCGGCTGCCATCGCTGAATGTGGCGTGCAGCAGCAGCACCTCGCCGGGATCGACCAGCAGGTCGGCGGCGGTTGGCGAAAGCGTGAAATCAACCCAGCTCCCGGCGGCGGTGCTCTCCAGATCGAGCGGGGCGGCCGAGACGCTGTGCTGGAGCACGCCCGCCAGATCGCGCACCTCCAGGGTGAGGCTGGCGGTGCCGCTGTAGGTACCGCTGCTGGTGAGGATATGCATCCGAGCGCTATCGACCTGCACCGTGTGGGCCGCCGCCGGGAAGATGTAGTAGATGTCGCTGACCCCGCGGCTGGAGCGAAACGCGGCGACGTTGCTGATCAGCCGCCCGATCACCACGCTGTAGCTGGCATCGCCCTCGCTGCTAAAGCCCAGGCGCCACAGCTCGGGATTATCCCCAACGGCGGCGCTCTGGCGGCTTGGGGCGGCGGGAGTCTGGCTGGCTAGCACGAAGGCGGGCAGAACCACAAATCCGGCGATCAGGGCGGTGATCAGGGCGGTCCATAGCGTGATCCGCGCTTTGAAAAATACGTGCATCGGGGTTTCTCCTGGCTGAAATGACGGTTGACCCAAGGTGGACTGGCGCGGCCGGCTATTTTTGGGCCAGCGCATCGATCCGCTCCTCAAGCGCCTCTAGCGAGCCTTCCAGATCGGTGACCCGCTGCTCCAGCGAGCTGATGTAGGCATCTTTGAGCTGGGCCTGGCTGTGCAGCTCCTGGATCGCGGCCAGGGCCACGCCGTTGGTGTCCAGCGGGGCGATGTGGCGATTATCCTGGCCCAGGCCAAAGGCGCTGTAGAACGACTGCGCGGTTGGCCCAATGTGGCGCACAGCCGCCCTGTCGGCCTTGTAGTTCCAGCCAATAATCGGAATCTCCATCAGGCGGTCGAGCAGATCGGCGCGATCGAGCGGGGTGAGGTTTTCCTTGGCGTTGACATCGGAGTACTCAACCAGATTGCCCTCGACCTGGAGGTTGCCATTGATATGGGCGTTGCCGTTCACATCGAGCTTGGCGCTTGGCGAGCTGGTGCCAATCCCAACATTGCTGGCTGCGCTGATGAACAGGCTGCCGGTTGCGGCGCCGGGCTTAATTTGCAGCGGCAGCCGTGATCCACCTGTGACATCGCGAATAAAGAAATTGGCCTCGTTGCCGCCAACATCCCAGACCTGAGCGGAGTAGGGGCTGGCATTCTGATTGAGCCGCAGCGTCGGGGTATCGTTGTTATTCAGGTCGATGAGCTTCCCTGGAACGGCGGTTCCCAGCCCAAGCCGGCCGATTGTATCCAGGTAGAGCGCATTGTTGGGCGCGCCGGCCCGAATAGTAAAGGGCGTTTTGCCGCTGGTAATATCGTCGATTGAGAACTTATCCAGGCCGCCGCTGCCGTCACCGTTGGCGGTGATCTGCCAATCGTTGCCGGCAAACCCAGCGGTGGCGCTGGTATCGCTGAAGCCGATCCGCAGGTTATTTTCCTTCAGCCGCAGCGTCTCAAAGCCAAACGATTCGCCATCGGCACAATCAAGTCCAGCACAGATACTGCCCTGGACAATCAGATCATCGGCGATCACCTGATCATTGGGGACGTTGGGGGCAACTGGCTGGCTTTTGGGGCTAGTGGCAGGGGGCGATTGGGGTTCTTCGACATCCCCTGCCGTCACAAGCTCCCCGTTGAGAATCCGAAACGCCCCCGACTGAACCAGAGCCTGATCGGTTACCGTCTGGGCGACGCTGGCCGATCAGCCATTCTCGTCAGGGGTCTGGCGGGCGGTGAGGCTGGCAGGATCGGCCTTCAGCTGCACGCGCAGCTCATACACATACGCGCCATCAGGCCGCCGCTTGCCGCTGGCGTCGGTGGCGCCCAGCGTTGGCGTGGCCCCGGCGGCGAAGGTCTGGCGGGTGACCGACCCATCGGGCTGGGCGAGCAGCAGCTGGGCCTGGGCGGCGTTGGCGGGCAGCGGCCAGCGCAGCGCGGTTTGCTCCGGCCGGACCGGCAGCTCGGTGGCAGGCTGGGCCGGCGCGGTGGCGATGGTTGAGCTATAGTTGACCAGAGCGAGGAGCGCTAAAACGCAGATAGTCAGGCGAGTGGCGAGCTTTTTCATGGTGAGCCTCCTTGTGCGATGACGAAACAGTGGCGGGCTCGATGGTTATGCGTAGATGGGAACGGGTGGCCTCCGGCCGTTTGAGCTATGGGGGTATTGTGACCGATCGCGACAGGATTGGCTATCGTACATGTTCGATCTTTGTGTCGTACATGGAGAGGATTTTGTGGAAACGAGCCAGCATCGTCGCTGTAGGCCACCTGTGATCTGGCCCTAGTACCAGCACGGCGCGGCGGATGCTACCGCAGAGTCCGCCCAATTTTGACGAACCCCTACCATACTCGTATACTGCTAGCGGCGGCCAAGGACGCACCGCCCACTATTCTCCTGAGGTATTTGCTATGACCGAAACGAACGCGCCGATTGATGTGGCGGCGGTGCTGGCCGAGATTCGCGATGGGGTGCAGCAGCGCCGGGCCACGTTGCCGCCCGATGTGCCGCTTGAGCCAGCCCTGAGCGATGTTGATCTGCGGCGCCTGCTGGCTGAGGTTGAAGCAACCCGTGTGGTAAGTGTCCACTGGCCCCTGCAGGGCCAGACCTTGCCGCAGAAAATAATAGCGGCGGTGAACAAAGTTGTGCGGCGCTATCTGCGCTGGTATATCAATCCAATCGCTGAGCAGCAAAACAATGCCAACGATGCAATTGTGCGCACCCTCCACGGCCTGGTGACCACCATTGAAGAGCAGCATGCCGAGATTGCTCGGCTGCGGGCGCGGGTGGTCCAGCTAGAAGCTGGCTCCACCAGGGACAATGCATCGTGACGCCGCTTGCACTTGTGACGCCGTGGTTTGGCCCCGACACCCGCGGCGGCGCCGAAGACCACGCCCGCACGCTGGCCTGCACCCTGCGCGACCTCGGCGCCGATATCGAGGTCTGGACGACGACCTCGCGCGACTCGTACTCCTCGCGCACCGGCTACCACTACCCGCCCGGCCTCAACGAGTGGCGCGGCCTGCGGGTGCGGCGCTGGGCGATGAACCCACCGGCGCTGGGCATGCCGCCGATTGTGCGCAAGCTGGCCGCCAAGCTCAAGCTGCCGCTGCCCGACCACCCGGCCCACGAGATCAATCTGCTCGGCAGCCTGCCCAACAGCACGGGCATCTATCAGCACATTGTCGATCACCCGGATCGGCGCTGTATCTTTATGCCCTATCCAATGGGTATGTCGTACTGGGGCAGCTTTCTGGCCCAGGGCCGGGCCTACCACATTCCGTGTCTGCACGACGAGCCGTATGCCTACTACTCGACCTATCGGGAGATGCTGCGCCGGGCGGAGCTGATCCTGTTCAACAGCCACCCGGAGCGCGAGCTGGGCCTGCGGCTGTACGATCTCGACCCCGAGAAGACGGTGGTGGCCGGCGAGGGTATTGAGCTGAAC
>DAOTUS010000247.1:0-1778 GCA_034437415.1 Herpetosiphonaceae bacterium | reverse complement strand
GCGGCCCACCCAGAACGCTTTGGACGCGGCATGCCGCGTCCACCGCAGGTGCCGGAGGCGGTCTGGATTAACCGCCCGCGTGGCCCAGAACCACCAGCGATGGACGCAGAACTGGGGCGGATTCCCTTCTCTAATCGCCCGTAAACCCCGTTGATGGATGTCTCACCGCTATTGACACATTCCGATGGCTCAGGGGCGGGGCGGCACGGGATCGAATTCCCGCGCCACCCCGCCCCTGAGTGTTTATGGACATGTTTGGGGTCGGCATTCAGATCGCATCGATATATGGATTATTCAAGAATTGGCAATGATGGGAGGCGTTGCAGCATAGAGTAATGCCTGTTGCAAATCCTCTGGCTCCAGCTCTGGATACTCGCGCAGTAGATCATCACGGTTGGGATAGAGTGCCAATAAATTCACCACGCGCCGTGGGTGATCGCCGCGCCCAGCACGGCCAGGGTCGCCACCTCGGCAATCTCGCACAGCGCCCCGTAGGTATCCCCGGTCAGCCCGCCGAGCGAGCGCACCATCCAGCGGGCGCAGATCACGGTCGTCGCCGCCACGACGGTCAGCGCCAGCAGCCCCCACCAGCCCGCCAGCAGCCCCGCCCCGGCCACGGCAAACCCGCTGGCCCACCACAGATCGCGGCGGCGGGTGTGGTCGTGGAACGTGCGGCCCAGGCCACCCTCGGCGGCGGCGGGAAACCAGAAGATCCCGAGCAGGTTGGCCCAGCGGCCCAGGATCGGCGCCAGGATCAGCGCCCGCCAGGCCAGCGGGCCGCAGGTCACCACAAAGGCCCACTTCAGGAGCACCACGCCGATCAGCGCCAGCGCGCCCATCGTGCCGATCCGGCTGTCCTTCATGATCTCCAGCTTGCGCTCGCGGGTGCGCCAGCTGAACAGCGCGTCGCCGCTGTCGGCGATCCCATCGAGATGCAGGCCGCTGGTCAGCCCGCCCCAGGTCAGCACGGCGCACAGCGCGCCCGCCAGCCCGCCCCAGAGCCAGGACGCGCCCCACCAGGTCGCCGCCACCAGCCCGCCGATGATCGCGCCCGCCAGCGGGAACATGGCCATCGCCCGCACCAGCGCGATCTCGCTCATCGCGCTGGTGCCGGGGATCGGCAGAATCGTCAGGAAGCGCATGGCCTCGGCCAGCCGGTTGGAGAGGGTTTTTAGCATTTTGGGTGATATCTCTGTGAAATAAAGATTCACCCTCCAGCGAGAAATCAAATCTCTTTATGGAGGGCGAAAGTATTAATAAATTTAAATCTCGATTTTGTGATACGGAGACTTATTTTTCCAGATCATCTAAAAGTGACTGAAAATCAAAATCAGGTTGTCCCTGTCTAGCATAGTAGGCAGAGAATCTCGCAACTATATCTTTGGTAAATGCCATAAATACTTGAATCGCTGGTGGGTCGAATAATGTAGTGAATTGTTCTATTGTAAATGTTTCTATTTTTCGAAAATTTATAATTCCACCAAGAAATGAACCTGATTTTGGTAAAAAATGATAATATTCTTTGTGGTTATTTTGTATTATTTTCATATATTCTTTATTTTGTTCTTTGTTTAATTTACTGCTTTCTGGGCTGTTGCTGGGATTAGAAGCTTCTGCTGCTTTTCTTTTCTTTGTGCTATCAAGTATATCTGAGTTATTGTGTATCTGCTCAATAAAGCAGGGTAGCGGTTACGGTGCGGCCCAGGAGGCACCGAGGTTGAGGTCGGCTGCCCGTTCGGCAATCACATCCGCCAACGGTGGAATCTGCTGTTCACCCC
>DAOTUS010000246.1:0-3761 GCA_034437415.1 Herpetosiphonaceae bacterium | reverse complement strand
TGAAATTGCCTCAGCAAAATCCAGATCGACTTTTAATTTCGCCGAGCCATTGCTATCACGGTGACACGACGCTCACGTCGTTGACGTGATGAATGGGAAATTGGCGAGGGTATTGATGCAACCTGACGAATACCCGCCTGATCAGTGAAATAGGCTGCCCCAGCCGTAGTTTGCTCAATGCGCTGCAGCCGTTGCAACAGCGCATCTTCATCAAGGCGAAACACGCGACCTGGTGAACAGGGTGAATACGCCAGTTCGCCAAACGATACCGTTCTGCGCCCGTACCGACGGAGCCATTCGTGAATCGCAAAAGCAACCAATTCATCAGGAAGTGTCGATTGGGCGCTGCTGCTCAGGCGATAGCTATTACCGATAGAGTGCACAAGATCAAGATCACTGAGCGGACAGAGAAGACCATCTTCAGCGGCACCCGCCTGTTTTCTCGTCGGACGACTATAGGATTGCAGCATGCATTCCACATCTCGTCGTACTGTGGTACCTGATGGTCGTCGCCAATCGTGTTCAGCGCACCACGTATCAAGATGATCGCAGAGCTGCTCAACAGTCCATTCACCGCTCCGAAAAAGATTAAACGTATAAAACCATGTCGAAGCACCTTCAGGTCGAGCAGCAATCTGCCAGTGGAGCAACCAGGCACTCGTTGGCGTCACCAAAAAAGGATCCCAACCATCATCAGCAAATAGAGCATGGCCTAATTGGGTTGGCTGAAATCCACTCCCATCGGCACAGCGCTCAAAAATAGTACACACTTTACCCCAATGACGAATCGACTGCGCCATATTTTTGCCTACGCCCAACATGACGAATGCATTCTCGTGACTAAATAACGAAGGCGTGTTCAGTATCAAGTCGTAGGCTTTTTTGAGCCACGAGCCACGTAAGACAAAGGTTTCGTGTCCACTGAACGAAGGATTCCAATCAGAGGGGATAATTTGTGGAGAGATATAGGCCATAATCACAGCACCCAGATAAAGAAACAGATGGGTGATTATAGCATTGTTGCGGTATTGCGGGAGGCCGGGCAGACGCGGCAGCGCAGCGTAGTCGCAGCTCTGTCCACTCTCGCTCGCCAGGGAGCGGGCCACCAGGATCAGCGGCCACGGCAAGCGTATCGTGGCCGCCAATCCCGATCCCCGATCCCCGATCCCCGATCCCTACTTCACCACAATATTGACCAGCCGCCCTGGCACAACAATGCGCTTGACGATGGTCTTGCCCTCGACATACTCGGGGATGCGCTCGGCCACCAGGGCGGCGGCGATGATCGCGTCCTCGGCGGCGTCGGCGGGGACCACGACCTTGCCGCGCAGCTTGCCGTTGATCTGAACCGGCAGCGTAATCTCGTCCTCGACCAGCAGGGCCGCGTCATACTGGGGCCAGGCCTGGCTGTGGACGCTGTCGCGGTTGCCCAGGTGCGCCCACAGCTCCTCGCTGATGTAGGGCGCAATCGGCGCCAGCATCAAGGTCAGCGCCCGCAGCGCCTCGGACCAGGCCGGGCTGGCGTAGACCGTCGTCTCGCGGACCCGCATCAGCTCGTTGACGTACTCCATCAGGGCCGCGATGGCCGTGTTGAACGAGTAGCGCTCCAGATCCTCGCCGACCTTTTTGATTGTGCGCTGGGTCAGGCGGCGGATCGGCGTCTCGTCGCCGGGGGCGTCGGTGCGGCTGGGCTGGTCCAGCACAATGCGCCAGACCCGGTCCAGGAAGCGCACCGGGCCTTCGATACCCTTGCTGTTCCACGGCCCGCCCTGGTCCCACGGCCCGATGAACATCAGGAAGGTGCGCACCGCATCGGCGCCATACTGGGCCACCAGCAGATCCGGGTCGACGACATTGCCCTTGCTTTTGGACATCTTGTTGCCGTCTTCGCCCAGGATCACGCCCTGGTTGCGCAGCTGGCGCATCGGCTCGTCGGCCTCGACCAGGCCCATGTCGCGCATCAGCTTCCACCAGAAGCGGGTGTACAGCAGGTGCATCACGGCGTGCTCGCGGCCGCCGGTGTACTGGTCGACCGGCAGCCACTCCTGGGCGATCTCGCGGTCGAACGGCGCGTTATTTTCCTGCGGAGTCAGGTAGCGGCACTGATACCAGGCCGAGTCGACGAAGGTGTCCATCGTGTCGGTGTCGCGCTCGGCCGGGCCGCCGCAGGCCGGGCAGGTGGTGAAGCGCCAGGTCGGGTGCAGCTTCAGCGGTGACTCGCCGGTTGGCTTGAAATCAACATCATCGGGCACCAGCAGCGGCAGCTGCTCGTCGGGCAGCGGCACAATCCCGCACTGCTCACAGGTGACCATCGGGATGGGCGTGCCCCAGTAGCGCTGGCGGCTGACCAGCCAGTCGCGCAGGCGGTAGTTGATCATGCGCTTGCCAGTGCCCGCAGCCTCCAGCCAGTCGATCACTCGCTCTTTGGCCTCGGCCGAGGGCAGGCCGTCGATAAAGCCCGAGTTGACCGCAACCGCGTAGGCCGTCTCAGCCTGCTCCAGCGGCGCGGCGGCCTCGGCGACACTGCTGGCGACCACCCGCGTGATCGGCAGATTGAAGGTTGTGGCAAAGGCGAAGTCGCGCTCATCGTGGCCCGGCACCGCCATAATCGCCCCGGTGCCGTAGGTCATCAGCACATAGTCGGCGATCCAAATTGGCACCGGCTGGCCGGTGGCCGGATTCATCGCGTGGGCGCCGATCCAGACCCCGGTTTTGGGCTTCTCGTCATCGGTGGACTGGCGCTCGACCTCGGTTTTGCGCACCGCCTCGGCCACATAGGCCTCGACCGCCGCCCGCTGCTCGGGGCTGGTCAGCTTGGCCACCAGCGGGTGCTCGGGGGCCAGCACCATAAAGTTCGCGCCCCACAGCGTATCCGGCCGAGTGGTGAACACCGTGATCGGATCGTCCTGGGCGGAGCGGAAGGTCACCTCGGCGCCCTCGGAGCGGCCGATCCAGTTGCGCTGCATCGCCATAATCCGCTCGGGCCAGTCCATCCCGCTGAAATCCAGCAGCTCGTCGGCGTAGTCGGTAATTTTGAAGTACCACTGATCCAGGTCGCGCTTGGTGACCAGGGTGCCGCAGCGTTCGCAGCGGCGCTCGTCGCCGACAACCTGCTCGCGGGCCAGGGTGGTGTTGCACGACGGGCACCAGTCCACCGCCGAGTATTTCTTATAGGCCACGCCGCGCTTGAAAAACTGAATAAAAAACCACTGGTTCCAGCGATAGAACGACGGATCGGCGGTGATCACCTCGTGCTTCCAGTCGACCATCAGGCCCATCGACTTCAGCTGGTTGCGCATATAGGCAATGTTGGAGTAGGTCCACTTGCGCGGATCCAGCTTGTTCTTGATCGCCGCATTCTCGGCGGGCAGGCCGAAGGCGTCGAAGCCCATCGGAAAAAACACGTTGTAGCCGCGCATGCGCATAAAGCGGGCGTGGGCGTCGCTGGGCGACATCGCGTACCAGTGCCCGATGTGCAGGTTGCCCGATGGGTAGGGCAGCATGGTCAGGGCATAGTGTTTGGGCCGCTCGCTGGTCGGGTTAAAATCGTACAGACCGCTTTGTTCCCAGATCTCGCGCCATTTCGGCTCGACTGCTTCAGGATTGTACCGAGTAGCCATAGCAACCTCCAGCAAAATATAGGTAGTTTGACAATGTTAGATTAGGCCCATGGACACCATGTATGGCGTTCGCACCGACCTGCGCGATGACCGGGAAACCCAAAAAGCGCACGTATTCGCGGGAGGGACGCCATATATGGC
>DAOTUS010000245.1:0-2589 GCA_034437415.1 Herpetosiphonaceae bacterium | reverse complement strand
CTGCTGGCTGATGGTGCTAGCGCTGCACGGGCAACGATGCTGGCAGCGGAGGCGGTGCTACGGCGCGACTGGGATCGACCAGAAGAGGACGCGGCATGGGCACATTTGTAAAGGGCGATATCGAGCATGCTATACTCGAACAACGCAAAAACTAAAGCGAGGGTGATGATACAAATATGATCACAGAAGAAGACGTAAAGCACCACCAAAAACAGCTTGTTATCTATCGCCAGAATCTCTCCTACCTTCTTATCCAAGCTGCCCAATACGGTAGTGAACAAGCATCACCACTTCCAATCCTTAATGGTATAGCTGATGCCCGCGACCATATTCAGCGATTGAAAGATATATTACGACTCAATAATATCAGTGTTGAGGATCACCTTGATGAAATCGCTCTGATTCGCCGCGCACTTGATGCGGCGATAACGAAGCAATCACCAGCAGTGAGCGAGACCGAACGCACCCGTGTCTTGCGGCGTGCTCGCTTTGCTAGTGAGATACTTAAAGGGGCACAAATTATTTGGGTTGACGATCATCCTAGCAACAATATCAATGAGCGGCATATCCTTCGATCATTTGGGGTATTTGTCGATCTTGCACGTTCCACAGAGGAAGCCATCGAAATGTTGCCCCAGATTCATTACGATCTCATTATTTCTGATATGGGAAGACAAGGAATCAAGGACGAGGGGTTGGATTTTCTTAAAAAAATAAAACGCGCTAATCTTGTTCGACCAATCATTTTCTATACAATCTACACACCCGATGTTTGGACGAAAGCACGTGAAGCTTTTGGTACTACTAATCGGCCTGATCAACTGCTTCACTATATAATCGACCTACTCGAACGTGAGCGAGTCTAACTATCCGCCGCCCGCGCCGCTGAGATACATTCTCGCGCTACCCTTTCAGTCTCAGGGCATGTCCTAAATCTACACGGAGGTGATCGCTATGCTTGCCCATCGGATCGAAACAACCATCAGGCCGGATGGAACCGTGCTGCTCGACCAGCTGCCTTTTCAGGCTGGCGAGGCGGTCGAGATTATCATTCTTGCCGTCCCAGCAAAACCCAAAGGCGCTGTGTACCCGCTGCGGGGCACATCTATCCAGTATGACCAGCCGACCGAGCCAGTGAGCCAGGATGATTGGACTGCCACGCAATGATAATCTTAGACACGCATATTTGGGTGTGGTGGGTGCATGATGCGCCCGAACTACCCATACTATATCGAACGATTATCGAGCAGCATGAATCAATAGGTATTGGGATCAGTATCATTTCCTGCTGGGAGATTGCAAAGCTTGTCGAAAAAGGTCGTTTGCGCCTGCCCTACTCGATTGATCGTTGGTTCGCGCTGGCCTTGGACTATCCAGGAATACACTTGATTCCACTATCTCCAGAGATTGCGATTGAATCAACGTGCCTACCACCACCATTCCATAATGATCCCGCCGATCAAATCATCGTTGCAACCGCACGAACCTATGCCTGTTCATTGCTCACCGTGGATACGAAAATTCGGAATTATGCCCACGTGCAACTCCTCCCATAAGAGACCACCCACGCCGCTGAATCTGGAGCACCACCATGCACCCACGCAGCGAAAAAGAGCAGATGCTGGCCGTCGAGCGCAACAACTTGCTGGTGTTTGGGAGCACGCGGAGTGCATTACCCCAAGGATTTACGCCCATGAGTGGACAAAGAAATCGCCGCTACTCAGCCGAGGAATACCTGACATTCGAGCGGGCCAGCGCCGAGCGCCACGAGTATAGTGCGGGGACGATCTATGCTATGGCTGGCGGCAGCGAGCAGCATAACCTGATCACCGGCAATCTATACGCCAGTCTGCACGCCCAGCTGCGCCAGCGCCACTGCACCGTCTACCCCAGCGATATGCGCGTGCTGATCCCCAACGTTCCCCGCTACACCTACCCCGACATCAGCGCTGTCTGCGGCCCGGCCAAGTTTGAAGATGGCCGGCGCGACACCTTGCTCAACCCAACGCTGATTGTTGAGGTGCTCTCGCCATCGACTGAGAAGTACGACCGGGGCGCCAAGTTTAAGCACTACTGGTCGCTGCCATCGGTGCAGGAGTACATTCTGATCGACCAGGAGACCTATCGGCTGGAGCGCTTCGCCCGCCACTCGGACCAGCCGCAAATGTTCCTGTTCGAGGTCTACACCGATCCCCAGGATCAGGTCGCGCTGGAGGCCATTGGCTGCACCGTTCTCCTCGCCGACATCTATGAGAAGATCGTGTTTGAGCAGAACGATGAAGCAGACTCTTGATCAGGAGCTAGCGTGATGATGATCCCGAGCCGGCGCACCGTCAGATGGCGGTGCGCTGGTGCGTTTAGGGGATGCTTTATCACACCACGCTGGCTGATTCCGCTCGTGTGATATGATGAAACAGCCATACCTTATGGTTACTATTGTCGAATGTACAGCAAGGAGACACGCGATGTCATCGGTCACAATCGCTGAAATTGATGAGCGTTTGCAGCGCCTGCCACCCGATAAGCTCACCGTTGTCTATGATTTTGTCTCGTACCTGCTCGAACGCGATGCCGCAGATCTGCTGGCTG
>DAOTUS010000244.1:0-5244 GCA_034437415.1 Herpetosiphonaceae bacterium | reverse complement strand
GCTACGCGATCGCGGTGCAGGGCGGCGAGAGCGGATTCAGCACCTCGTTCGAGGTTGCCGCCTACCGCGCCCAGCTTCAGGCTCCCGGCAAACGTGCCGAGGTCCGAGAGCGGCAGGTCGGACTGAAACACCTGCTCGCCAGTCGGGCTGTTGATCGTGACCGCGACGCTGGCCAGGCCGGACGGCAGGCTGAAGCGCACATCATCTTCGTTGCGCAGCAGGCCCTTGAACTCAACCTGCTGGTCGGGGCGATAGATCGGACGGTCGGTGTAGATGTGCGCGGTCAGCTCGGGCAGATCCCAGGCGCCCTCCAAGCCAAAGTCCCAGGCGCTCACCCCGCTGCTCCAGTCGGCGGCGATGGCGGCAAACGGCTCGGCGGCCAGCGCGATCAGGCCAGTGTTGCTGGTGCGATCGAGATCCAGCCGGGCGATCCCGCTGGCATCGGTGGTGGCGCTGCCCAGCGTGGCGCCCGAATTGTCAAAGAAGTCCAGGGTCAGCCCGGCCAGCGGCTGGCCGTCGCTCAGGCGGTTGGCCCAGACCAGGGCCTCGCGCTCGGCGGACTTGAGGGTCAGGTTGAGATCTGAGACCACCAGCACGTGGCGCTCCGGGTAGTCATCGCCATCGTTCAGCACCAGCAGATACGCGCCCGGCGCCAACGGCCCGCCGCCAGCGACCAGATCGACCTGGCTGAGCACCGTGGTGTTGAGCGGGGTCTGCCGGGTTTCGGTCCAGCTCCGCAGCGATGTCGCCCCCGATGGAAACTCCTGAGTCCAGGCGTAGGAGTAATCCTTCAGAATTTCGCTTGGCAGCGCATACAGCTCCAGCGCGACCTGGGCCAGATTGATCGAGCGGATGCCGACTCGGGCCGGGTTGCCGGCGTTGTAGGTGGCGATCGAGCCCGGCACAATCAGCTGGGCCGACGGATCGAGCTGGGCGGTTTTAAAGCGCACATCCAATGTCTGCCCGGTCAGGTTGCCGTACGGGTCGGCGATGTCCGGGCCGATGCGGACGGCGTACTCGGTCGAGGGCTGCACGTTAAAGTTCAGGTGAAACTCGTTGGAGTAGCTGTCAAAGTAGGTGTAGACCTCGGTTGGGGTCAGCGGCGGGGTCATCACAAGGTTCGCCATCACCGTATCCTGATCGACTGGCGCGTTGAAGCTGATCGTGAAGTCGGTGTATGGCTCGGCCTGCTGGTCGCCATCGCTGGGCCGGGTGCCGATAATCCGCGGCAGCGGCACGGTGCTGAACGAGCTGCGATACTCCGCCGCCATCCCCGCGCCGCCAGCGCTGCCCTGGATGCCCGCCGCGATCACCACATCGTACTGGCGGTCGAACTCCAGGCGGCTGGTGGGGGTGAAAATCACTGTCGCGCCGCTGATCTGAACCGTGCCGCCAACCGCCGTGCCGCTGCTTGAGCGCACCTCGATCGACTGCTCCGCGCTAGCCTGGCCGATCGGCTGGTTGAACTGAAACGTCAGCACCGGCTCGACCGAGACCAGCTTGGTCTGATCGGCCGGCTCGGCGAAGAGCACCTGGGGGCGCACGGTCGTCCACGACCAGCGGTGGGGGCTTGCGAGCGGGTTGCCGTCGAGGTCGGCCAGCGCGGGGATGCTGGCGGTGAAGGTGGTGCCGCCCGGCAGCGGCTGGGCCGGCTTGAAGACATAGATCGCCGTGTTCAGCCACTCGCCGGTGCCGTCCAGCGGCGGATCGAACTGGAGCGGCTGGGGCAGCGTGTTCTGCTCCTCAACAATCTTGAGCGCCACCACCGGCCGATTAAACACGACCGTGATCACCGCATCGGCCTCGACCTCCTGGGTGCCGTCGGCGGGCAGTGCCTGGGCCACCTCCAGGTAGCCGGCGGTCGCCATGCGAAACTGATAGGCGTCGTTGAGTGCGGCGCCGTCGGTCGCTTTTGCGCCCTGGGTGAGCAGCACATCGTAGACGGCGGCGCGGGCCAGCGGCGCGGCGGGAACCCAGCGCAGCGTCCGCTCATCGGCCCACTCCAGGCGGCCGGGGGCGGCGGGCGCGATGCTAAAGGCCGCCTCGACCGAGCCGCGGTCCATCTGACGGTCGAACACCAGCTGCACGACGCCATCGCTGGCCAGCTCCTCGCCACGCTCCGGCGAGCGCTGCACTACCACGGGCGCGACATTATCGGCGGGCTGCGGGGTGTATTCCGGGCGCGGGCGGGTTGGCACCGGGGTCAGCTGGCCGACCACTGGATCGACCGGCGGGGCGGGGCGGCGGGCCAGCAGCACAGCGACGACCACGATCAGAATGCCAAGAGCGGCGGCCAGACCGACATAACGAGGTTTCATAGGTTCACTCCTGTTCCTGGAGGGGAATTTGCAGCGTGCCGCCCGCACTATCCGCGCAAACGCAGCGTAGAAACGCCAGGTCTGAGCAGGCCACGGCGGCGGCACAGGCTATCTCTCTATTCAAGACGTAGCGCGGGCGCTAGAAGTTCCCGCCACGATGGGCGATCTTGCGCTTTTACCTGCTGGCGTGAGTATAATCGTTTCGGTGCCGCTACGCATCACCAACGATTCAAGATGGAGGAAAAAAGAAAAATCCAGAGTTTGAAATCACTTTCAATAATCACCTTCTAGGTATATAATAAATCAGCACATATTTTCTCAATCAATATAATACCATTCAGCCATAGGAATGATGCATTGTGACCCCTCACCCCCAACCCCTCTCCCAGAACGGGCGAGGGGAGCCACCATTGGTGTCGTATGGAAGCGCGATTATGCGTCATATTCAATGCTGAATGGTATCATCACCCTTGAGAATTTCATCGCCGATGTACGACACTTGTCACTTAAATAAACATCGTGGCGCTGGCGACCAGCTCTAGACGCAAGGCATAGTCCTAAAAGCAGCAGCGGAGCCAGGAAACTGGCTCCGCTGCTGTGATTCTACCCACCGTTTTTTTGTGGCTACAGATCCATCTTTTCGCGCAGGCGGGCGTAGCTCTGGGCGTGGTCGGCGAAGACGTAGTGGACCGGCAGCACGGTGATGCCGCTGGAGCCAATCGCCCGCAGGTGCTGGACCGCCGACAGCACAATCGCCGAGTCGACGATCAGCGAGACCGCGAACCAGCCGGCCCCCGAGCCATCCTTGTTCCAGACCGGCGCGACCGTCGGCCCCTGCAGCCCGGCCAGCTCCGGGTAGGCCGCCACGCGCATCCCGACCTCGGCGACGCTCTCGCCGGGCACGTTGGCGATCAGCGAGACAAACGTCCGCGCCCGCCGCCGCGCCTCGATCAGCTCCAGGATCGACTGGACAATCCGCTGCTTAGCCGGGTCGGCCGCCAGGGTGCGGCGGTTCGTGATCAGGCAGGCCTGGGCCTGGAGCAGGGTGCCGCCGCTGATCATCTTCAGGTGGTTGTCGCGCAGCGTCGTGCCGGTCGCGGTCAGGTCGGCGATGATATCGGCGTAGCCCAGGGTCGGCGCGGCCTCGGTGGCGCCCTGCGAGTCGATCAGGGCAAACACGTTGATGCCGTGCTCGATGCACCACTGGCGCACCAGGTTGGGGAACTTGGTGGCGATGCGCAGCTGACGGCCGCCGCGGGCGTACTCCGCCGCCAGATCGGCCACGTCCTGCCACGAGGTTACGTCAATCCAGCTCTCGGGCACCGCCAGCACCAGTTCGCAGTAGCCAAAGCCCATATCGGCGTAGGCCACGACCAGGTCGTCGCTCTCGCCGCCAAGCTCCTCGACCAGATCGTAGCCGCTGACGCCGAGGTCGATCGTGCCGGCGGCGACTTTTTCCACAATATCCGGGGCGCGGTGCAGCAGCACCTCAACATCGGGCAGGCTTTTGATCGAGGCGGTGTAGCGGCGTGGGTTGGGGCGCGACACTTTCAGGCCGCAGCTTTCCAGAAAACGAAAGGTCTCATCGGCCAGCGCGCCTTTGGACGGCACAGCAAAACGTAGCATTAGCGGCTCATCTCCACAATCCATTCGGCGGTCACATCGGGCAGATTCACCCGCCGAACTTGTAATTCAATCTGCCAGCGGCCGAGCAGGCTCAGCGCCCCCGACTGGCCGGAATAGGTCCCGTCGGGCTGCGGCTCCAGGATGGCGATCTGCTGGCCGATCTCCAGGTCGAGGGCGGCAAAACGCAGGCGCACCCGGTCGGGCGCAATCAGGCCGCTGGTGGCGCTGATCGCGGCGGTAAAGGTGCGGGTGCCCGGCCGCCGATCGTCAAGCTCAAGCGCTATCGTCAAGCCTGCGGCCGTGGTTGTCAAATGCAGCGGCTGGGCCACCACCGGCAGCGCGGTCGGCAGGGTTGCCGGGGCCGTGCCGCCAGCCGAGGCGCTGGCCTGGACCGGGTGCGGCGTCTGCGAGAGCGCCCCGGCGATTAGCACAACCGCCAGGGCCAGGCCGCTCTCCAGCGCCACCGTGCGCCCAAAGCGCAGCGCCAGCCGGGCGTCGCCAGCCGTGGCCGCCGCCCGCAGCCGGGGGCCGACCTGGCGCCAGTGGACCGCGCCCAGCAGCAGCGCCCCGCCCAGCGCCGCCAGCTTGATCAGCAGCGTGCGGCCGTAGGTGGTGCCCCAGAGGTCGGCCAGCGCGGGGATCTGATTCAGCGAGCGGATCACGCCGGTCAGCGTGACCAGCGCAATGCTGATCAGCGCCAGCGGGCTGAATCGCCCGATCAGGTGGGCCAGCAGCGTGGTTCGCTCGGCCGAGGGCGCCCGGCGTGTGGCCCAGGCCACGGCGGCCAGACCAACCACGCCGCCAAACCAGATCGCCGCCATCAGCAGGTGGAGCCAGTCGGCGATAATCGGCAGCAGCGGACTGGCGGTCGCCGCGGCGTGGCCGCTCATGCTGAAGGTCAGCAAAATCAGGGCGCTCAGGCCAATCGCGGCCTCGCCAGCGCCCCGCGAGCGCCCGGCCAGAAAGATCAGCGGGATCGTCAGCGTGGCCAGGGCCAGCCGGGCCAGCGCCAGCAGTCCCCAGCGGCTGATCGCCAGCCCCGAGACAATGTCGGCGTAGCCGATCGAGGCCAGCGTGCCATCGCCGCGCTCGGCGGCCCGCAGGGCGAACTCGCCCAGCGTCCCGGCGATCAGGCCCAGCGTCGCCAGCTGAGCCACCCAGATCGTGCGCCGGGCGCTGGAGGCCGCCAGGGGCTGGCTGCGCAGCGCTGGCAGCAGCAGCGTCACCAGCCAGACCAGCCCGCCGACCAGCAGCAGCGCCGTCAGCAGCTGCAGCGACTTGAGGGCAATCGCCGTCGGCG
>DAOTUS010000243.1:0-2092 GCA_034437415.1 Herpetosiphonaceae bacterium | reverse complement strand
GACTATCACATTTCATGAATCCAAGGAGTTCCCAATGCCGATCATACCCCACCTGAGCCAGACCATGCAAACCCTGCTGACCACCACCACCGAGACCATTGCGGCAGCACTCGCCTACGTCAAGCGCCCCGACCAAGCTAAATTCACGCCCAGTACCTTGGTGCAAACCCTCGTCTTTGGCTGGCTCGCCCACCCGACTGCCACGGTCGAGCAGCTCGCGCAGATGGCCGACCGGGTGGGCGTCGATGTCTCGCCCCAAGCCATTGACCGCCGCTTTACCGCCGCCACCACGGACCTGCTCCGCACGGTCCTCAGCGCGAGTCACCCAGAGGGTCCCCGAGCAGGTCGTCGCGGCGGATCCGGTGGCCATCCCGCTGCTCCAACGTTTTACCAGCGTCCGGGTTCACGACAGCACCACCTATCAGCCTACCCGACGTGCTCACCAGCACCTGGCGCGGCTGTGGCAACGCCACCGATCACGGTACCGCTGGGCTGAAATGTGGCGTCCAGCTCGACCTGCTCACCGGCGCACTCTGTGGCCTCGATCTGGTGGATGGCCGCGCCTCGGATCAGACCCTGCCGGTGCGGGGACCCTCTGGGTGACGCACCCATGCCGGTCGGCAGTCTGCGCCTCGCGGACCTTGGATTTTACAACCTCAATGTCCTGGGACAGATCCATGCCGACGGCGGATACTGGCTCTCCCGCGTCCAAAGCAACACCCTGGTGGCCTATCCGGGCGGGAAGCCGCAGCCGCTGATCACGGACGATCACCGACGAACGCCGCACTGGCGCTGGCCGACTGGAATGTGGCGATCACGAATGTGCCCCGGAGCATGCTCAGCCTCCCGGAGGCGATGGTGCTGCTGCGGATTCGGTGGCAGATCGAACTCCTCTTCAAGCTGTGGAAAAGCCACGGACGGGTGGACGAATGGCGCACCAAAAACCCGGCACGGATTCTCTGCGAGGTCTACGCCAAACTGATCGGGCTGGTCTTCCAGCAGTGGATTCTGGCAGCCAGCAGCTGGGCTGACCCCGAGCGGAGTCTGTTTAAGGCCGCGGGGTACCCTCTGTGTCATCGTGGCGTCGTATGCTGCCGAGCTGGCGAGTGCCCATCCGTGTGTCGACCAGATTGAGCGCGTGTTAAGCAGCGTGGCACGGGTGATCCAGCGGCTGGCGCGGACGCAGAAACGCCATAATCCACCGACGACCACCCAACGCCTCCTGGAGTTGGAGGCGTCTCCAAAATAAGGTTGATGCGCATGGGGAATCTTGTTTTAGCCCCATAAACGCAAACCAGGGCTTCACCAAGCGGTAAAGCCCTGGTTTGCGTTTGCTGTGGGGAGGCTATTTGGCCCGCTTAGTCATCGAGGCCAGCATATCCCAGGCCTCGGTCGGCAGCTTGTCGAGCTGCGAGAACTGCCCGCCGCCGTAAAGCCACTCGCCGCCATCGATAGTGATACACTCGCCGTTGATGTAGCTGGCCTCGTCGGCGAGCATATAGGCGGCCAGATTGGCCAGCTCGCTGTGCTCGCCAACGCGCTTGAGCGGCACCCGGTTGAGCGCCTCCTGGGCCAGTTCCGGGGTTGGCGCCAGGCGCTCCCAGGCCCCGGCGGTCGGGAAGGGGCCGGGGGCGATCGCGTTCATCCGAATGCCGTAGTGGGCCCACTCAACCGCCAGCGAGCGGGTCAGGGCCAGCACGCCGGCCTTGGCCGCCGCCGATGGCACGACGTAGCCGCTGCCGGTCCAGGCGTAGGTGGTGACGATGTTGAGACACTGCCCGCCCCGGCCGGCGGCGATCCACTTTTTGCCCAGCGCCAGCGTGCAGTAGAACGTCCCGTGGAGCACAATCCCCAGCACCGCATCGACGGCCCGGTGGGAGAGCCGCTCGGTCGGGCTGATGAAGTTCCCGGCGGCGTTGTTGATCAGAATATCGACCGTGCCGTAGTGTTCCCAGACCGCATCAATCATGGCCTCGACGGCCTCGGGGTCGCGCACATCGCAGCCGACGGTGAACACCTCGCCGCCCTTGGCCGCCGTCATCTCGCTGGCCGCCGTGGTGAGCTTCTCGGTGTTGCGGCTGGTGATGGTCAG
>DAOTUS010000242.1:0-8681 GCA_034437415.1 Herpetosiphonaceae bacterium | reverse complement strand
CATCATTCGGTGGTGGCAACAGCCGTGGCTTCGGCGGCGGCGGCGGCGGCGGCGGTGGCCAGCGCGAGATGTTTGAGGCCGTTTGCGCCGAATGTGGCAAGCCCACCACGGTGCCCTTCAAACCAACCCAGGGCCGCCCAGTGTTCTGCCGCGATTGCTTTCAGCAGCAGCGCAACAGCCGCTGGTAACTCCTAGGCACCAGCTCCAAAAACCACCGCCCTCCGAACAGGGCGGTGGTTTTTTGTTGCCATGCGATCAGGCTGGCCGCGTATAATTGGCCGCATCATACGTTATAGGGGGACACCACCATGGAACTATTGGCGGGCAAAGTGGCGATCATCACCGGGAGCGGGCGTGGCATCGGGGCCGCCGCCGCCCGGCTCTTTGCACAGCACGGGGCCAGAGTCATCGTGAGCGATCTCGATCCGACCCCGGCGCAGGCGGTTGCCGCCGCGATTACGGCGGCGGGCGGCACTGCCAGCGCGGTCGCCGGCGATGTCACCGAGCGCGATTTTCCCCAGCGGCTGGTTGACGCGACCCTCGATCCGTATGGCACGCTTGATATTATTGTGAACAATGCCGGCTACACCTGGGATGGCGTGCTCCACACGATGAGCGACGAGCAGTGGGAGGCGATGCTGATGGTGCACAACACCGCGCCATTTCGGATTATTCGGGCCGCCGCGCCCTACCTGCGCGCCACGGCCAAGCAGGAGATCCAGGCCAGCGGCGCCGCCACCGCCCGCAAGATCATCAATGTCTCGTCGACCTCGGGGGTGTATGGCAACGCTGGCCAGGCCAACTATGCCACGGCCAAGGCGGGTGTGGTCGGGCTGACTAAAACCCTGGCCAAGGAGTGGGGGCGCTTTAATATTCAGAGCAACGCCGTCTGCTATGGCTTCATCAATACCCGGCTGACCGCCGACAAAGGCGCTGGCGAGACGATCGAGCGCGAGGGCAAACAGATCAAGCTGGGCGTGCCCGAGACGCTGATCGCGGGCCTGACGATGCTCCACCCGATGGGGCGCTCGGGCACGCCCGAGGAGGCCGCCGGGCCAATGGTGTTTTTGGCCTCGGCGCTCGCGAACTATGTCAACGGCGAGGTTCTTGAGGTCACCGGCGGGTTTTCGATCTAGCGCTGGCTTCAGTTGGTATCAACAGAGGCGGCTTCGACAGGCTCAGCCAACGGATTGATCGCTGGCTGAGCCTGTCGAAGCCTACTTTATTTTAATGAACCAGCACCAATCCCTACACCACACACTTCATCAGCATAGCGTGGACCTGGCGGGTGGCGGTCAGCACATCCTCGGCGACGATATCGGCGTGGGGGTGCGCGGTAATGCTGGGCGGGGCGATCAGCACGGTGGTCATGCCGAGGGCCTTGGCCGGGCCGAGATTGGCGCTGGTATCCTCGAACAGGACACACTCCTCGGGCGCGGCGCCCAGAGCGCGCAGGGCGGTCTGGTAGGCCAGCGGGTGCGGCTTGGCGGCAAATTCAAAGGCCCGAATATCCAGCAGGTGGCTGAAATGGTCGCTCAGGCGCAGGCGCTGGAGCACCCGGCTGGCATGTTCCTGCGGCGAGTTGGTGAAAATCACTTTTTGCAGCGGCAGCTCGCGGAGGGCCGCATCGAGCAGCGCGGTATCATCGCTCAGGGCATCGAGGGTGATATCGTGGACAAAGGTCAGATAATCCTCGGTCTCAATCACGGCATGGTGCTTTTGCAGGCCGACCAGGGTCGTGCCATACGTCTCAAAATAGTGGTGGCGAAGCTCCATCGCTGCATCCAGATCCAAAAGGAGGCGCTGCTGCACAAACATGTTAATCCGCTCGTTGATCAGATCCATCAGGCCAGAGGTGAATGGATAGAGCGTGTTGTCGAGATCGTACAGTGCAATCCGGAGTGGCATCGAAACCTCCTTGAGTGAAAGTGCGGCTGTTTCTGCTCATTTTGACAGGTGCGCTGGCCTGTGGTACAACACGGCAGCTACGGTGCGCCGCATCCATGCAACGATGGGGCGTAGCCATTCCATGAAGAATGATGAGGTTCCGGCTGAAATATCTACGCTTTAATAGTGGAGCGATCATACTGCTCAGTATTGGCACTGTCTATGTGCTACTGACCAAAATTCTGGGGTTGTCTACAGGCTCGCCCCCTCAGTCTATCACGCCTGCCAATCCGCCGCTGCCGCTGCAGATTCAATCGGTGCGGCGCGACCTGCCCCGGCTCCAGCCAACCTTCGTGCCGCCCACCGCCACGCTGCGGCCAACCACGACCCCTCGGCCAACCGCCACGCCGGTGCCAACCGCCACGCCCATCCCGCCGCTGCCTGGCGCAGGCCCAGAGATGGCCGGCGAGCTGATCGAGCGCACCGACCGCTACGACGTGTATCTTGGCTACGATTCGTTGCCACAGGGCGCGGTCGCCGCACTGCTGCCGCGGATTGACGGCGGGCTTGATCGGGCCGAGGCGCTGCTGGGCACCCGGCTCCAGGCCCGCACCAGCCTGGCGTTCTATCGGCTGGGCCGCCAGCCATTTGCGGGCGTGCGGGCGCTGGCGCTGACCGAGGAGCGCCAGGCCCAGCTGTTCTACGCGCCCTATGAAAAGCCCGAGGGCGCGGTGCGCGTGGCGATTCACGAGCTGGCCCATCAGCTCGAGTCGGATCGCTATGGCGTGGAGAAGCACAAGCTGGCCGATACGATTTTGCACGAGGGCCTGGCCACCTGGCTGGCTGGCGACGAGTGGCTGGCGCCCACCGGCAGCAGCTCGTGGCGCGAGCGCGGGCGGGTGCTGCGCGATGCCGGTCGGCTGCGGCCCATCCGCGCCGATCTGGGCGGAGCCGCCGCCAACGATGTCTACGAAGGCTGGGCCGCGTTTGTCGACTATCTGATCGCAACCTACGGCTGGGCGGCCTTCGATGACCTGTACCGCTCAGGCGCCGGGCGCTATCCTGGCTCGGCCAGCTATCAGCTGGTCTACGGAGCCACGCTGAACGATCTGGTCGCCGACTGGCACGCCTGGCTTGAGGCTGAGGAGTCCTCGTAAATATTATGTCAACTGAAACACTTGATCAACTGCTCACCCAGGCGCTCGCCGCCAGGACGGACCTCCTCGACGCCGAGCACGTCGGCGCGCTGCGGCTCTTCAACGGCTTTCTGGAGGGCTGCCCCGACATCGTGATCGACCTGTACGCCCAGACCGCCGTGATTCACAACTACGCCGACCCGCCCGTGCGCGCCCAGCCGCTGATCCCGATCGCCCAGGCGTTTATCCAGCGCGCGCTGCCCTGGGTCACGGCGATTCTGCTCAAGACCCGCAACGCCACCGCGCCGACCGGGCGCCAGGGCCGGCTGCTGGCGGGCACGACGCTGGCCCAGAAGATTCGCGAGCACGGCGTGGGGTATGCGCTCGATCTGCGGCTCAACCAGGACGCCAGCCTGTACCTTGATACGCGCAATCTGCGGCGCTGGGCGCTGGACAATCTGGGCGGCAAGACGGTGCTGAATACCTTTGCCTACACCGGCAGTCTGGGCGTGGCCGCGCATGCCGGCGGCGCCACCCGCGTCGTGCAGATGGATCTGAGCCAGCCGTTTTTGGAGCTGGCCAAAGCCTCGATGGCGCTGAACGGCTGGCCGGTCAACCAGGCCGATTTCCAGGCCAGCGATTTCTGGTCGCGGATCGGCCACTTCAAAAAGGCCAGCCAGCGCTTTGACTGTGTGTTTGTCGACCCGCCGCTGTTCGCCCAAACCCAGCACGGCCGGGTCGATCTGATGGCCCACCCCGAGCGCGTCATCAACAAAGTTCGCCCGCTGATCAACGACAACGGCTATCTGGTGACGATCAACAATGCGCTGTTTTTCAGCGGCGCCGACTACATGCGCACCCTGGAGGCGCTGTGTGCCGACGGCTATCTGGCCCTGGAGGCGCTGATCCCGGTCCCGCCAGATTTCACCGGCTTTCCCGGCACCCGCGTCGGGCAGCCGCCGGTCGACCCGGCCCCGTTTAACCACTCGACCAAAATGGCCGTGCTGCGGGTACGGCGCAAAGCTGCCACCGCGCCTGCGGATGCGCCCTAGATCCGCGTTTTTGCTGCACTGCGTTATGCTATACTAAAGCCGATATCAATCCCCATAGCGTAGTTCGCAAAGGAGCGTGTTATGACGAACCAACCAACCGTCGGCGAGATTATGAACCCCGGTGTGATTTCGTGTCGCGTGGAAACTAGCCTGCGTGAGGCCATCGATCTGCTGCAAGAGCATCGCATTCATGCGCTTGTCGTGGTCGACGGGCCGGGATCGCTGGCGGGCGTGTTTTCCCAGACCGATGCGCTACGGGCGTGGAGCGAAGGCCGTGACTATGAGCGGGCCATGGAGCGTCCGGTCAGCGACTTTATGACCAACGAAGTGATCACGTGTATGGCGCACTTCGACATCAATCGGGCCGCCAGCCTGCTCACCAACCACAAAATCCATCGGCTGGTCGTGGTCGAGGAGCGCAACGATGGCCGCGTCTGGCCGATTGGGGTGCTCTCGCAGACCGACCTGGTGCGCAAAATGGGCCAGCAGGGCGAAGAATAATCCGCCGATCAGCGCATTAGGGCCGCCGTGAACGCAGGTGTCACGGCGGCCTTTGGTTTAACCAGCGCCCGACAGCGCCAGGACTCTACTCGCCCAGGTGTGCTATTATAGCGCGGTCAGACGCAGCAGGAGGATCGAACCATGGCCCTGGATTTTAATCTTATCGGGCAGCAGGTCAAGCAGATGGGCGGAGCCTTGCGCGAGAGCGCCAACGACCGCTACGACCGGATCGCCCAGGCGCGGGCGGCCCTGGCCGACAATGCGGCCGACTGGCAGGTATGGCGCGAGCGGGCCAACGCCGTCTACGACAAAAGCCCGTGGCTACTGGCCGCCCCCGCCGAGCCGCTGGATGCCCGCTTCCCGCTGCCGCCCTGTCCGGCGACCTACAATCTGGCCGCAGTCGACGGCTCGCAGATCGACCTCGACCGCCACGGCACCGCCGAGTGCTTTCTGATCAACCTGGGGCTGGTGGTGCTGCGCTATGGCGAGAGCCCGGCCTGTCGCCTGCGCTCGATCCCGCAGCTGCACTACCACGAGGACGAGGTGGTGCTGCGCGACAACAATGGTCGCCAGTACACCATGGCCGGGCCGCTGGTGCACGCCGAGCGCGACACCCGCGAGGGCGTGGCCCTGGCCGAGCTGGCCGCGACCTTGCCGACCGACCACCCGCGGATTGCGCTCCAGGACGGCACGCTGATCCGCTGGTCGCTCAGCGGGCTGGACCCGTGGGTGCGCGACTATTTTCTGAACCGCTATCTCGATCAGGGGCTGGCCCGGCTGCGCGAGGCCGAGATCGCCACCTGCTCGTACATCAGCCGCCCGCGCGCGCCCGAGGTCACCGGGCTGGTCCGGCTGATCACCGACCCGACGTTTGCCAAAGCCAACCAGCCCAACGGCTCCGGCGATCCCTACCGTGGGATCGACGACCGCATGCTGTTTGATGGTCTGCTGGCCGTTGGCGAGCGCAGCGCACTGTTCAAAAGCCTGTCCAAGATCAACGCCGACCACTATGGCGACCACGCGATCTATTTCTTCTACCTGAATGTTGGGCGCGACCTGGTGCGGGTTGAGCTGCCCGAGTGGGTCGCCGCCGACCCCGATCAGCGCGATCTCGTCCACGCGGTGGTGTACGACCAGGCCCAGCGCGGCGGCGGCTACCCGGCGGCGCTGGCCCGTGCCCACGAGCAGGCGGTGGTGCGCGAGACCGACCGGCGGGTGTTTCGCCAGATGCTTGAGGCGACCCTGCAGCACGTGCGGCTGGCCGGCGGCGACTCGCTCAAGGCGATCAGCAAAGAGTATCAGCTGGTTTGATCGCTGGGGAATAGTTTAGAGATATCCAAGATAGAGCTAGAAGCACATAGTTAAGTGATTGGATGTACCGATCATCAGTACGTACTCTCGCTCTTGGACCGTATATGCGTGTAACACGGCTGTAACAGTGCTCACCTAGACTGACAGTGCCCGACCAATCCGGTCGGCCATCACTCTCTGATGCATTCGCGTTTAGCCAAGGACAGGTATATGATTCTACTGCTGCTTTATCTCTCTCCTTTCTTCAGTGCTGCGGGAGGCTGGATCGGAATTGGATTACTCCATGATCTAAGATCACACCGTCTGCTTGCCCGATCACGCTGGTATGGATTGCTCCTTCTGGTGGGAATCTATGCGCTGGGCTTTTATATTCTGTGGGTAAGAAGCAGAGGATATTTTCCGTTTAATTCGTTTGGTGATGTCATTTTCTTGTTCAGTGGAGTGGGTATTATCCTCCGAACCCTGATCCAGCATTGGACTCTGCGCCAGTATCGTGCGGCTCGCGTATACAGCAGCCTCCTGATCAGTATCCTCCTTCCTGTGGGATTAAAAGCCACCATTGAGTATCCCTATATCCGCGCCCAAGATTGTTTGACTACGGCAGCGCTGACCCTCACTGCGCAAAATCTGGAGGCATGGAAGTTGGCACACCACACCTACCCAGACGATCTGTATGGATCGCTGGAGATCTATCAAACTTTTCAGGCCAGGCAGTGCGATGGTGCTGTTCAGGCCACGAATAGATACGTGGGTATGATTGGCTATGATCAGCCGTACTGGCTGTATCAAAGCACTCCCACAGGCTATGATCTCGGATATTTCTCGCGAGAACTCTACTTCTTAGACTGGAGTCTGGCCAATCGAGTCTGTCTCTATAATGTCGATAGCGCCACGACACACTGTAGCTATAACGAGTGGGGTGCATTTAGGGGGATCAAGATTGTATGGGAGAGCAAACGCAAGTCGTCCTAAATGCGCAGTGGGCAGTGTGGCTTGAAATAACCACACTGCCCACTGCTGGTTTTGCCCGCTGCGGGCTATTTACTCCTCGCGCAGCGCCAGCGCCGGGGACGTGCGGCCCATGCGCCAGGCTGGATACAGCCCGGCCAGCAGCGCCGCCACAATCGATACCACCAACGCCTGCACCAGCAGCCCCGGATCGAACTGCAGCTGCAGGGTCCAGCCAAACGAGCGCTTGTTGATCACGAACACCAGCACCACCGCCAGAATCATGCCGACCGGCAGCGCCAGCAGGCCCGCAGTCAGGCCCATCAGGCCGGTCTGCGAGAGCACCATCGCCCACAGCTGGCCGGGCGTCAGGCCGTTGGCCCGCAGCACCCCCAGCTCGCGCGCCCGCTCCAGCTGCAGCGCCATCAGCGCGCTGAGAATACCAATAAACGCCACAATCGTCGCCAGCACCTGCAGCACCGCCGTGATCGCAAAGGTGCGGTCGAACACCTCCAGCGTGGCCTGGCGAATCGCCTGGTTGGGCTGGATCTGCAGATCCTGGGTGCTGCCGGCGTTGGCCTGCAGCCGCGCCACCAGCGCATCGATATCGCTGTCCGGGGCCGCCCAGATCGCCATCGAGGAGATCTGCGGCACGTTCCAGAAGCGATCAAACGTCGCCCGATTGATCGTCACGGTGCCGACATCGGAGGCATAGTCGTAGTAGACGCCGACGATCGGGAACGTCTGCGGGCCGCGCTCGCTTTGCAGCGTCAGCGAGTCGCCCAGGCCGCGCCCGGTGCGATACGAGTACGGCTCGGAGACCCACACGCCCTCGCCGCTCCCAAACCGCTCCCAGGCCGCGTCAGAGTCGCCAATAAACGTCAGCGCCCGGCGATTGCGCGGGTCGTTGGCCAGCTGCAGCGCCAGCAGATTGGTCGGGCCGGCATCGCTGCCAACCTGCAGCCCGACAAACGTGGTCACGCCAGTGACACCCTCGGTGCTAACCAGCCGCTCCACCACGGCGGGGTCGAGCGGCACATCGGTGCGAGTGGCGTTGAGGCTGGGCGCTGAGATAAAGACATCGGCCTGGAGCGAGGTGTCGAGCCACTGCACCACCGTCTGGCGGAACGAGCCGATCATTGTCCCAGCGCCGACGGTCACCGAGACCGCCACCATCAGGGCCGCGATCGCCACGCCGGTGCGGCTGAGCGCCGCCACCACATCGCGCGCCGCCATGCGCCCGAGCAGCCCAAAGGCCCGCCCAAAGACTGGCCGCATCAGCTGCATCAGGCCGACCGTCACGCTGGGCGTCAGCAGCGCACAGCCGATCAGAATGCAGAACAGCGCGCTAAAGCTGACGATCAGGTTGCGGGTTGGGATTTGCAAAATGCCGATCCCGGCCAGGATCAGCAGGGCGCCGCTGGCCGTGGTGCGCGGCAGGAGGCGGCGCATCCGCTCCTCGACGCTGGAGCGGCGCAAGACGGTGCGCGGGGCCGCCAGGGTCGCCTCGATTGCGGGCACGCACGCCGCCAGCACCGTCGCGCCGAGACCGAGGATCAGCCCCTTGAGCAGCGGCCAAAGCGCCAGATCGACGCCCTGAACATTCACGCTGAAATACAGATCGTTGATCGTCTGGGTGACCAGCTGCACCAGCCCCCGGCCAAGCACAATCCCCAGCGCCACGCCCAGCAGCGCCCCAATTGCACCAACCAGCGCCGCCTCGCTGATGATCAGCCCGAAGACCTCGCCACGGGTCACGCCCAGCGAGCGCAGCGTGCCAAACAGGGTGCGGCGCTGAACCACCGAGAACGTCATCGTGTTGTAGATCAGAAAGACGCCCACAATC
>DAOTUS010000241.1:0-12075 GCA_034437415.1 Herpetosiphonaceae bacterium | reverse complement strand
ATGATCGACGCCTGCGATCTGCCCGGCCGCCGAGGAGCGCACCATTCTGGCCGCCGCGATCGAGGCCGTCAGCGATGGGATTATCCTCACCGACGCGGGCCTGATCGTGGTGGCCAACCCGGCGGCCGGGCAGATCGCAGGCGTCGATCATACCGCGCTGCTCCATCAGCCCCTGTCGACGTTTTTCCCGACCCTGCCGACGCTGGAGCAGGCCGACTTTCTCCACAACAGCGAGTTCAGCATGAACAAACGGACCTACACCGTCAACGCCGCGCCGCTGCGCAAGCCCAGCGGGGCCATCGGCGGCCAGGTGGTGGTGCTGCAGGATATCACCTACTTCAAAGAGCTGGACGAGCTGAAGAGCCGCTTTGTCTCGACGGTCTCACACGATCTCAAATCGCCGCTGACGGCCATCCAGGGCTATGCCCAGCTGGTCGCCGACGGCCACATGGGCGAGATCAACCCGATGCAGAAGGAGGCGCTCCAGGCGGTGGTGCGCAACTCCGGCGCGATGACGGTGCTGATCAGCGATCTGCTCGATCTGGGCAAAATCGAGGCCGGGATTGGCCTCGACCCCCAGCCAACCGATCTGGCGGTGCTGATCCGCGAGGTGATCGACGAGATGCAGATGCGGGCCAAACAGGGCCAGCTGCAGATCAAGCAGGAGCTGCCAAGCACGCTGCCGCTGGTCGCCGACCCGGCCCGCATCCGCCAGGTTCTCAACAATCTGGTCTCCAACGCCATCAAGTACACGCCCAAGGGCGGCACGGTGCTGGTCACCGCCCACAATGGCAATGGCACCGTGCAGCTGCTGGTGAAGGATAGCGGCCTCGGTATCCCCGACGAGGCGCTGCCGCACATTTTCGACCGCTTCTACCGCGTCAAGCGCGACGAGGACTCGCCAGTCGAGGGCACCGGCCTGGGCTTGGCGATTGTCAAAAGCATCATCGAGGAGCACGGCGGCACCATCGAGGTCGCCAGCATCCTCGGCCAGGGCAGCACGTTCAAAATCAATCTGCCGGTCAAGGAGCAGCCAAAATAGGCACCAGCCCGGTCCCGCCCAGATCGAGGGCCGTCACGTCCAGGTTTTTCGGCCGTGACGGCCCTTCGCTGTATTCTGGTATTATTCCTTAATTACATAACGGGTAGCCGCAATCGTGCCGTCGCCCCAAACCAGCATAGCCCTCGTGTTCCGCAGCGGAACAATGAGCTAGATTGAAGTGCATCAATGAGTCTATCCGTCCGTTCGCTCGCCAGCGGCTCCACCGCCAACAGTCTGCTGGTCACCTCGCCCGAGGCGGTGGTCGCCATTGATATTGGGATCTCGTCAACCCGCTTTCTGGAGCTGCTGGCCCAGGATAATCTCAGCCCCGGCCAGCTCACCGCCATCTGCCTGACCCACGAGCACGGCGACCACATTCGCGGCGCGGTGATCGTCGCCGAGCTGCTCCAGGTTCCGCTGGTCTGCAATGCGGCGACCTACCAGGCCCTAGGAATCCCCGGCCTGCCCTGGCTTGAGCTGCCAACCGGGGGCAGCCTTCAGCTGGGCGACTTTCGGCTGACCAGCTTTGCCGTATCCCACGACGCCGCCGAGCCGGTCGGCTATCGCCTGGAGCATCCGCAGGGCTGCATCGCGCTGGCCACCGACCTCGGCCACTGGACCCCCGAGATCTGCCAGGAGCTGGCGCCCGCCGATCTGCTGATCATCGAGGCCAACCACCAGCCCGACCGCCTGCGCTACTGCGGCTACTCGCGGGTGCTCCAGCAGCGCATCCTCGGCCAGCGCGGGCATCTCGCCAACCAGCAGACCGCCGAGCTGCTGCTGGCGCTGCACCACCTCGACCCGCGCACCCGCACCGTCTGGCTGGCCCACCTCTCGCAGCGCTCCAACACCCCGGCGCTGGCCCTGACCTCGGTGCTCGAGGCCCTGGAGACGGCGGCGGTCAGCTCGATGCAGGTCAGCGTGGCCCCGCGCAGCCAGCCCGGCCCGCACTGGCGCTATGCCCGCGCCGCCCAGCTCAGCTTCTGGGATGAGGTGGGGTAGTAGTGGCTAGTGCTGTCCCAATCGAGCTATGCGGAATACCGCTGCAGACGGGGAGCATCATCCACGAAGGCCACGAAGAGCCGGGTGTAATTCCGCACTGGTTGCGTGATGATGCACTAGTGGCTGTGGCTAGCGGCTAGTGGCTAGTCCAGCCGCACGCGGCGGATGCGGCCCCGCAAGAGTGCGCCACTCCCGATCCCCGATCCCCGATCCCCAATGATCCAATGATTGACAATTGATTGTACGTGGCGCAGTAGTATATAATCAGCGCCACAGGTTTACATCCTCGTCCCTGTTTCCTCGCCCCCAGAGCAGCTGTCGTTAGGCGGCTGCGCTTGTTCACCATTTGAACAAAGGAGACGTAGCATGTCAGATCCACTGTCCGACGAACCCCTGCCCGAATTCGAGCTGCCCCCGATCGATGAGCTGATGCCCCTGGAGGGCGATATCGCCGACGAGGGCCAGCGCGGCGGCCCCGTCTCGGTGGCCCAGTTTCTGTACATTGGGCAGGGGCTGAAGGCCGACGAGTTCGCCCACTATGTTGAGTCTTACAATTTCGGCAAGCAGCCCCCGGATTTTGTGGTGCTCCACCACACCGCCATTCCCAGCACCCAGGCCGCGCCCTACCCGACCGGCTGGCGCTGGGATAGCAGCGAGGCGGGCCTGAGCGAGGGCCAGGTCTATCGCAAGCGGCTGAAGCAGCTGGAGGCGCTGCGCGAGTTCTATCGCACTGGCTCGGGCTGGGATCGCGGGCCGCATCTGTTTATTGATGATACGTGGATCTGGCTCTTCACTCCGATGTTTGAGCAGGGAATTCACGCCAAGGAGGGCAACGGCTACCGCGATAGCTCGGGCCGGCTGCGCTACTCGGTTGGCATCGAGGTCTGCGGCAACTTCCAGAGCGTCCAGTGGTCGGCGCAGGTCGCCGCGCTGGTCGGCCAGTGCATCGCGGTGATCAAGCGCAAGCTGGGCAATTTCGAGATCAAACATCAAAAATTTTCCGGCGGGATCTCTTCGCACCGCGACTATAACAAGCCCTCCTGCCCCGGCGCCGCCATCACCGAGCCCTACTATATCGGGGTCGTTCAGGCGGCCTGGGATCGGCTGAACAATGCCCCGGCCGTGGCAACCTCCACCACCGCAATCACCGCCGCCACGCCGCTGCTGGGTTCGCCCTCGGGCACCCGCGAGCAGGCGATCGGCTTTGTGCGCAAAACCCTGCCCGCCACCTCCGAGTATCAAAAAGATGTCGAGACAATTCTGAACTACTACTGGGTCTATGCGCCGAATGTCGGCCTTGACCCATTTCTCGCCGCCGCCCAGTGTATCTTCGAGACCGGCGGCCTGACCTCGGGCTGGTGCGCCCGGCCGAAGCGCAATCCCGCCGGGCTGGGCGTGCGCCAGGAGGGCGGTCTGTCGTTCAGCACCTGGGATGCCGCCGTGCAGGCCCACATCGGCCAGCTGCTGGCCTTTGCGCTGCGCGATGACGAGGCCAGCGAGGCCCAGAAGCAGATGATGGGCCGCAATCCCCGCCACGCCCAGATCAAGCCCGAGCTGCGTGGCAGCGCCAAAACCCTCAGCGCGCTCAACAATCGCTGGACCGACGATGCCGAGTATGGCACCAAGTTCGCCAGCCGGGCCGAGGCAATCCGCACAAGCTAAATTGCGCCAGCGGCGGTGATCGGGCCTGCGCCTCGATCGCCGCCGCTGTTTTTGAGTGCTGAACGGGGGTTTGTATGGGTTTACGTGCTTTGATGGTTGGGATCAACGACTACGCCGAGCGGCCGCTTAAGGGCTGTGTCAACGACACAATCCTGATGCGCGATTTTCTAAAAACCCAGCGGGGTGTGCCCGCTGATCAGCTGCGACTGCATTCCAATGCCGAGAGCACCCGCGCCGCGATTGTCGATGGCCTGGCCTGGCTGGCTGCGCCGGACGCTGATTCCGATACCCCAAGTGTCCGCCTGTTTCACTTTGCCGGCCACGGCATTCAGCAGGCCGACGAGAATGGCGACGAACCCGATGGCTCCGACGAGTGCCTGCTGCCGATCGACCACACCAGCGCCGGTGTGCTGACCGACGATGTTCTGAGCGAGCTGTACAGCCGCTTTCCGCCAACCACCCAGCTGGTGCTGCTGATCGATAGCTGTCACTCGGGGACCATCCACAAGGGCTTTGGCAAAGATATCCGCTATCGGACGATGCCGATTGCGCCGCCAGAGTACAAAAAAATTGTGGCGGCGAAAACTGCCTTTCAGAAGGTGCAGCTCAACCACGTCGTCACCAAGATTCAGGCTATCGCCACCCGCGAGGCAAGCGCGGAGGAACTGGAAAAAGCCGCCCAGGAGCTGATCGCGGCCGTGCAGAAGCAGTCGTTCGGCAAGCCGCAGTCGCACGAGAATGTGATTCTCCTGGCCGCCTGCAAGCCCGAGCAGACCGCCGCCGATGCAAACTTCGGCGGCACCTATCACGGTGCAATGACCTTTTTCCTCAATCTGGCGCTCCAGGGCGGCCAGGGGATCACCTACCAGGCGCTGGCCGAGCAGCTCCGGCGCGAGATGTACGACAACAAGTTCGCCCAGGTTCCGCAGCTCGAAGGTGATGCCACGCTGCTCGAGCGCCCGTTTCTGGGCTGATGAGTAACCCATTGCTTGATCGATTTCGCGGCCGTGACGACAGTGATACCGAGGCCCGCCAGGCCAATCAGGCGGCTCCACAGCCGAAAAAAACCGCCGCCAGCAGCGACCCCGAGGCCAGCCTGGCCGAGCGCCGAATGCTGGCCGCCCGCCTGCGGGGCGAGACCGCCCCGCTGCCTGAGGAAGACCAGGCGGCTGACCAGAACAAAAAAGAGCCGCCCCTGACCGCCGCACGAGTTGGCAGCATCGCCGAGCAGCGTATCCAGGCCGCGATTGAAGCTGGAATGTTTGACAATCTTGATGGTGCGGGCCAGCCGCTCAATCTCTACGACGATGTCCACATTCCGCCGGAGATGCGCATGGCCTTCCGGCTGATGAAGGGCCAGAACCTAGGCGCACCGTGGGTCGAGCCACTGCGCGACTACGAGCGCCAGCTGGGCCGCTACATGATCTGGCGCAAGAACGTCAGGGCGCGCTGGGCCAGCGCCAGCGCGACGGAGCAGACCGCGCTGCGGGAAGAGCTAGCGCTGCGCATTAAACCGATCAATACTCTGATTCATAGCTTAAATTCCCTGGTTCCCAACGATACGTTGCGGGTTGGCTTGTTAGTCTACGAGCGCGAACTGCACTTTTTGGAAGAATAATGACCCATAACCACACCGGCTCCCTCTCAAAATCCGGCTATGCAGTAATTTCGATTGTGGCCGCCCTGCTCACCATTGGATTAAAATTTAGCGCCTATCTCCTGACCGGCTCGGTGGGACTCTTCTCCGATGCCGCCGAGTCGGTCGTCAATCTGCTGGCCGCCATTCTGGCCTTCTGGATGCTCACGATCGCCGCGCGGCCGCCGGATGATATTCACGCCTTCGGCCACTCCAAGGCCGAGTATTTCGCCAGCGGATTCGAGGGGCTGCTGATTATTATCGCGGCCGCCAGTATTATTCTGACGGCCTGGCCCCGGCTGTTCGATCCCCAGGCGCTCCAGCGGCTCGACATCGGGCTTATTCTCTCGCTGATCGCCACCGCAATCAATGGCGGCGTGGCCTGGATTCTGGGCCGCGCCGGACGGCGGCTGCGCTCGATCACCCTCCAGGCCGATGCCAAGCATCTGCTCACCGATGTGTGGACGACGGCCGGCGTCATCCTGGGGATTATTCTGGTCCGCCTGACCGGCTGGCTGATTCTCGACCCGCTGATCGCGATTGTCGTGGCGCTGAATATTGTCTGGGCGGGGTTTCGGCTGCTCCAGGAGACCGGCTACGGCCTGCTGGATAGCGCCCTGCCCAGCGCCGACCAGCAGCTGATCGCGGCGGTCTTGCATCCGTATGAAAAAGCCGGGCTGATCTTCCACGCCCTGCGCACCCGCGTGGCCGGGCCGCGCCGGTTTGTCTCGCTGCACGTGCTGGTGCCCGGCGAGTGGACGGTCCAGCACGGCCACGATATCTGCGACGAGATCGAGCTGGCGATTGTCGCCGCGCTGCCCGAGTGCAATGTCCTGACCCACCTTGAGCCGCTCGAAGATCCGGCCGCCTGGCGCGATCAGGAGCTGGACCGCGTGCTGTAGCCGCCCGCGGCGCTCACCACTCGCCGCGCACAAACGGCACCAGCATCGCGTTAACCTCGGCGGGCGCCTCCTGCTGGACCCAGTGGCTGATGCCGTTCAGGTAGCGCACGCGCAGGTCGCTGACATAGCGCTCGGTGCCGTAGGTCAGCTCCTGGCCCAGCGCCCGATCGGCGGTCCCCCAGATCAGCAGGGTCGGCACGCTGATGGTGGCGGGCACGGCGGCGTAGAAGCTTCGGCTGAGCCACAGCGCCCGGTACCAGTTGACCATCGCCGTCAGCGCCCCTGGCTGGCCCCATGCCTGGCGATAGCGGTCCAGGTCGGCGGGCGTAAAAGCATTTGAGCGGGTTACCCAGGTGGTGAAGGCGCGGGTCAGAACCCCGTAGCGGTTGCGCCGCATCAGCCACTCGGGCAGCCGGGGGATTTGAAAGGCGGCGACGTACCACGAGCGCAGCAGCTGGCGCGGGTTGGTCAGGAGCGCCCTCTGCATCAGGCGTGGGTGCGGCAGGTTCAGCACCGCCAGCCGCAGGGTCACCAGGGGATAGCGCATCGCGAACGACCAGGCCACCACGCCGCCCCAGTCGTGGCCCACAATCGTGGCGCTGGTATGGCCGAGATGCCGGATCAGCGCCCGCACATCCTCGACCAGGTGTTCGAGCGCATACGCCGCAACTCCGGCAGGCTTGCTGGAGTGGTTGTAGCCGCGCTGATCGAGCGCCACCACCGTATGGGTCTGGGCCAGCGGCGCAATCTGGTGGCGCCAGGAGTACCAGAACTCGGGAAAGCCGTGCAGCAGTACCACCAGCGGCCCGCGCCCAGCGATCACATAGTGCAGATCAACCCCGTTGACTGCGGCCATGCGATGTTCAATCGCGATCTCGCTCAATCGTTCTGTCCTCGCTTGCGCAAAATCGCCTCACGAAGATTGGCGGCGTTGGCGGCCAGCACCCGAAAGCGATACTCGGTATCTTGATCATCTTTCAGATGAGCCGGGCGCATCAGGTAACCGGCCAGCTGTTGCAGCTCGCTCAGGTCGGCGATATTCTGGGATGTTTTGGCCCGCTCAATCGCGCTGGCAATCGAGTCGTGCATATCTTGGATCGTCAGCATCTGGTCCTCCTGGATCGATAGATATCACAATTTGAAAAAACCGCCGCTAGCCGCGCAGTGCCGAGGGCTGATCGCGCAGCAGCACATCGGCGGCGCTGAACAGGGTCAGAAAGCGCTGCTGATTGGCCGCATCGTCGACATCTTCGGCCACCCGCGCCAGAAATGCGGTGATCTGGCGGATATGCCGCAGCTCGCCGCTGTTCCCGGCCAGGGAGTGGTGCGCCAGCTCGTTCTCAATGTACTCAAACACATCATCGGTGCTAATGGTCGCCATCTTCAAGGTCCTCCTGTGATTCATAAAAAGCCACCTGGTGCGCTATCCAGACGCTGGGGCAAGGTTTGTACCGCGGGCAGGCCGGAGCGGTCTGAGGCCGCGCCCGCCGCCGCCCAACGGCCAATTTCTGCTACACTAATGCAACAACATTCACTAATGCAACGTACCAATCAAAAGGTAACCCTACGCATCTTGCGAGTGAGGGCATTGCACGATGAGTGCGCCAATCCAACGGGCCTTGTGCCCAATCTGTCATACCGATAACCGCTCTGATGCCAAATTCTGTCAGAAGTGCGGCAACAATATCTGGCTCAACGACCGCTATCGAATCGTGCGGGCGATCAAAGAGGGCGGGATGGGCGCGGTCTACGAGGCGATGGACGACGGCGGCAAACGCTATGCGCTCAAAGCCCTGATCGACCGCTTCACTGACCCGGCCGAGCGGGCCGACGGCATCGCCCGGTTCCAGGAGGAGGCATCCATCCTGCGTGAGCTGCAGCATCCGCAGATCCCGCGGGTCTACAGCGATTTCCTCCATGGCGGACGCTACTATCTGGCGATGGATTTTATCCAGGGCGATGACCTGGAGGACCTGCTGCGCCACCAGCCCAACGGCCGCTACGACGAGGCCACCGTGATCCGCTGGGCCGACCAGATCGCCGATGTGCTGGACTATCTCCACGAGCGCCGCCTGATCTACCGCGACGTCAAGCCATCGAACATCATGATCGAGCGCACGACCGGGAATGTCAAGGTGGTCGATTTCGGCATCGCCAAGCTGTTTCAGCCCAACGAGCGCGGCACCCTGATCGGCACGCCGGGCTACTCGCCGCCAGAGCAGTACCAGGGCCAGGCCACGCCGCAGTCGGATGTGTTTGCGCTGGGCGCGACCCTGCACCATCTGCTCACCGGCCGCGACCCCCGCGACGAGCCGCCGTTTTCGTTCCCGCCCGTCCGCCAGCTGGTGCCGAGCGTCTCGGCGCAGACCGAGCGGGCGATTATGCGGGCGCTGGAGATGGAGCTGGCCAAGCGCTGGCCGAGCGCGGCGGCGTTTCGGGCCGCCCTGCCAACCGAGCTGGCCAAGCGCCCAGGCCGCAAGCCCGCCAGCACCCAGCCAACGATCACGCTCGATCCGGCGGTGATGGCGGCCCAGGTCGCCCCGGTTCCCCAGCCCCAGCGCGTCCGCCAGCCAGCGCCCCAGCCAGCGCCAGCAGGCAAGCCCGCCAGGCCAGCGCCGACCGCCAAGCCAGCCAAGCCCGCACCGGCCGCCAAGCCCGCCAAGCCCCACGCGCCCTTCCGCTGGTGGATTCCGCTGCTGATGGTGATTGTGGTGGGCGCGCTGATCGCTCTGGGCCAGCCAGGGGTCAGCGACCAGATCACGGGCCTGTTTGGCGGCGATAGCAGCACGACGGCTCCGGCCACCCCAACCACCGCCACGCTGATTGTGCAGCAGTACAAGCAGGAACTGACCGTGACGGTGCCGGCTGGCAGCAGCGCCGCCGCGATCCGCGAGGCCTTTATGCAGGCCTACGCCGAGGCGGTCACCCAGGAGTTCGGGCCGACCGCCCGGATCAACCCGAACGCGCCCCCAACCTTCGAGGGCGGCGCTCCGGTGCAGACCAGCAGCGATGCCAGCGGCGAGACCTATCGGGTTACCGTCAATGGCCGCATCTCCGCGCCGCCGCGCTAAGTATTGAGGAAATCAGACAACGCTATGTTGCACCCACTCTACATTTCGCCGCTCGGCAAGGGCGGCGTTGATATTGGCATTCAAAATATCACCCGTGCGCTCCGCCAGGCCGGCCACCAGCCAACCCTGCGGCGGCTGCCCCACGCCTTCAACTTCGCCCCGCTCGGCGCCCGCTGGGCGCTGGGCGCTGGCTGGTGGCGCGGCCACGACATTATTCAGGCCCGCTCGCGCTGCGCCTGGGCGCTGCGCGCGCCCGGTCTCCCGCTGGTCACCACCGTCCATCACATCGTCACCGATCCGCTGCTGCAGCCGTACAGCTCGCCCCAGCAGCGCCTGTTCTACCGGCTGATCGAGCGCACCTACGATGGCCTCTCGGTGCGCGGGGCCGACGAGGTGATCTGTGTGAGCCGCTACACCCAGGAGCAGACCCGCCTGACCTACGGCCCGCGCCCAACCACGGTGGTCTACGATGGGATCGACATCGATGCCTTTACGCCGACCAGCGACGGCCGCCGCACCGACGATCTGCCCGCCCACGCCGCGCCGATCCGCCTGCTGTTCGTCGGCAACCGCACCCGCCGCAAGGGCTTCGATCTGCTGCCCCAGATTATGGCCCAGCTGGGGCCGCGCTACGTGCTGTATTTCACCGAGTCGTTTCAGGGCGTCCAGGCCGCGCCGCCGCACCCGCAGATGGTGCCGATCGGCACGCCCGACAAGGATGGGCTGATCGCGGCCTATCGATCCTGCGATATCTTGCTGTTTCCCGCCCGCGTCGAGGGCTTTGGGATTGTGGCCGCCGAGGCCGGGGCCTGTGGCAAACCAGTCATCACAACCAACGCCTCGGCGCTCCCCGAGGTGGTCGTCGATGGCGAGACCGGGTTATTATGTCCACTCGATGATGTGGGCGCGTTCGTCCGCGCTATCCAGCGCCTCGGCGAGGACCCGGCCGAGCGCCAGCGGATGGGCGAGGCCGCCCGCGAGCGCGTCGCCGCCAGCTTCGGCTACGCCACCCTGGCCACCGGGCTGCTGGCGGTCTATCGCCGGGCGCTGTGGGGCACGTGAGGGCCGCCGCTCCCGCTCCAGTCTTCCGCAGCCTCCCAGCGGGGGCCGACCGTGTTGGTTGGCCCCCGCTGCGTTTTATTCGCCGCCGTCCAGCTCAGGCTCCGGCGGATCGTAGCGCGTCCAGCCTGCGGATCGGCGGGTCTCGCCGCGCAGGACGCTGGTGATCTTACCCGTTGTCAGGCCACGCTCGCGGCAGAACGCGGCCACGTTGGGGATGTCCAGGTAGATCGTACCGTCCGGCCCGCGCAGGTTGTAGCTGATCGGCCGGCCATGTTCGTCGCGCGGCCGCCGGGCCTGGCTGGCCTGCATCTTTCCCTCGTCGGTCGAGAAGCGGCGGCGCTGCCCCTCGGCGTGTCGCTGCTGGTACTCAGGATCGTTCCACAAAACATCCATCGTGGCTTTTTTCTTGGCCTTTAGCTCCGGATCGGTGGCGATGCGCCGATTGTGGGCGAGCAGGCGCTCGCGATGCTGCGGATCGACCCAGTGGCGTTTCATTCGTGCAGAGAATTCCGCTTTGCGTTCAGGGGTTCCATTAGCTTTTCGCTGAGCCTCTGAGGCCTTGCGATGGTTCTCGGGATCTTCCCAGCGCCGGGTTTGGCCTATTTTCTGGGACTCTCTCCACTGATCCGAGCTTAACATTTTGCGAATACGCTCAGCTGTTGATGCTCGACCTGCTGGTGTTCTGTAGAAAGCTCGATTAGCTGCACCTATCTTGGCTTTTGCTTCATCAGAAAAGCGGAAACCGCGAGTCGAACCAGCTGTTGGCGATGAGTTGTAGAGGATGCCAGTCGAAAAATAGCGGTCGATCCATTCCTGCTCCCGTTCAATCACCAGATCCGGATCATCAATCTCCTCCAGAATCTCAAATACAAAAGCCGCTGGCCCACGTTTGTTCCACGAGTTCTGAAGATGTCTGGCGACATGAGTTCCCTTCTCTAGCTGTTGGCGGTGCTGTTCCCAGCGTCGTTTGAACGAGGTCGTGGTGCTGCCGATGTACATCTTGCCCGTTTCCAGGTTCAGAATCCAGTAGATGCCGATTTTCAGCATGCGCTCTGGTGATGTGCTATCATCCATGCCAGTCATAACAGGTCCTTTCTGTTGTGGCTACGACCTGTTCAGTGCTGAACCACTGAGCAGGTTATTTTTTAGCATGGATGTACTATATCAAAATTATAGATAATTGTCTATAATTTTTTGTCTGTTTTTCTGGGACGACCGCTCTGTCCGAGCGACGTTTGCTTGTAGGCATCCAGCTCAGTCCTGGTGAAAACCCAGTATCCCGCCAGCCTTTTGCCCAGCCGCCCACTCTCAGCCAGCGCGTAGATTCTGGAACGATGAAGCCCAAGATAGGTCGCGGCCTCAATTGCATTAAGATATTCTTCTTCTGTCATACTACCCTCGCACTAATAGCTGAATCTCATTGATTCTACAACGAGCGCAAACATCTTATTTCTCTACTACAGCCCTAAAAAGCCTATAAGTAATATTTGCACGAAGAACCACACTTGCATTTTTCACAATACTCACAATTACAAACTCACTGTAAGCGTTCAGGCCCCTCTTGCGTAGCGTGGTAAGATGATACCATTCAGCATTGCATAGTAGGCGCTTCTCAGGTATCCTTCACAGCGGTCATATGTGAAGGATAGAGGTCTGCCATGCGCAAAGATATGCCCCCAATTCACGAGGACGTCGAGA
>DAOTUS010000240.1:0-2224 GCA_034437415.1 Herpetosiphonaceae bacterium | reverse complement strand
GAATCCGGCGCAGGGCCAGATTGTTGCCCGCCGAAAAGCCGCGTTGGTCGGCGCGACGATCAGCTGCACGCTGGGGAACTCGCGCTCAACCATCGCCACGCTGGCATCGGACGAGGCGTTATCCACGACCCACACATCAAGCTGGCCAGCAAACTGCTGGGCCAGCAGCGACTGCAGGCAGGGCTGCAGCACATCGGCGGAATTGTAGTTTAAAATCACAATAGCAAGATGGTTCATAGTCGGCGATTATACCACCGTCTGTAGCGAAAAAGGATGCCGCTGATCGGATCGAAGGCTTCGGCAGGGCTGGCGGCAACGGCCAACTCCGATCAACTCCTCATCTTTGGCCAGGCTAATCCCTGCTAGAATAGCCGACAATTCGCTAGTAGAAGGAATTAACATGCATGTTCTTGTGACTGGTGGCGCGGGCTATATTGGCAGCGTCACCGCAGCAACCTTAATCGAAGCCGGGCACACTGTGGTGATCTTCGACAACCTGCGCCAGGGCCATCGGGCGGCGATCCACCCGGCGGCCACGTTTGTTGAGGGCGACCTCAAGGATATTGACGCCGTCGATCAGGTTTTCAGCGCGCACGGGCCATTCGATGGAATTATGAATTTTGCCTCGCACACGCTGGTTGGCGAGTCGATGCAGCGGCCCGAGCTGTATCTGCGCGACAGCGTGAGCGCCGGGATTACGCTGCTGGCGGCGGCGGCCAAGCATGGCGTGAAGGCATTCATCTTATCCTCAACCGCCAACCTGTTCGACGACCCGGAGCGCATCCCAATCGCCGAGACCGAGCGGATTGTCCCCGGCTCGCCCTATGGCGAGATGAAGTACTGGATGGAGCGGGCGCTGCACTGGTACGACCGCATTTTCGGCATGCGCTACGGTGCGCTGCGCTACTTCAACGCCTGTGGTTGCACCGAGACGATCGGCGAGCACCACGACCCGGAGACCCACCTGATCCCGCTGGTGCTGCAGGTTGCGCTCGGCCAGCGCGAGTCGATCAGCATCTTTGGCGATGACTACCCAACCCGCGACGGTACCTGTGTGCGCGACTATGTCCACGTCGCCGATCTGGCGGCGGCCCACATTCTGACGCTGGAGGCCCTGGTTGCCGGTGGCCCCAGCCGCCGCTACAACCTTGGCAACGGCAGCGGCTTTACGGTCAAGGAGGTGATCGAGGCGGTGCGCACGGTTACCGGCCACCCGATCCCCACCAACGTCGTCCCCCGGCGAGCCGGCGATCCGGCCACTCTGATCGCTGCGTCCGAGACGATTCGCACCGAGCTGGGCTGGCAGCCACGCTACAGCAGCATCGAGAGCATCATCGAGACCGCCTGGAACTGGCACCGGCAGCATCCCAACGGCTACAGCGAGTAGACAAATCCCAGCAACCACGGGGAGCGCCGCCCGGCGTCCCTCGTGGCTTTTATCGATCCCAAAACAAAAGGGGGAATCTATGCAAACCGCATTTCAGGACCTGCTCGATGGCAACCACTGCTGGGGCTGTGGGCGCGATAATCCCCACGGCCTGCAGATCAAAAGCTACTGGGATTCGGCCGAGACGGTCTGCACGTGGCTGCCGCAGCCCTGGCACTGCGCCTCGCCGACCCACGTGGTCAACGGCGGGATCATCGCGGCGCTGATCGACTGCCACTCGATTATCAGCTCGATGGCCTACACAACCCGCGCCGCCGGGCAGAGCTTGGGCGATGGCAGCCCGGCGATCTGGTACGTGACGGGCAAGCTCGAGGTCGCCTATCAGCGCCCAACGCCACTTGGCCCGCCGCTCGAGCTGCGCGCCCGCTTTGAGGTTCAGAGTGAGCGCAAAACCCTGGTCCACTGTAGTCTCTCCGCCGAGGGGCTGCTGTGCGCCAGCGGGGTGGTGCTGGCGGTGCGGGTGCCGACCGAGTGGATGCAGTCGCAGCCAGGCTAAAAACAGGCCCGCTTCATACAAATGAAGCGGGCCTGCGGCTACTTTTTAGGATCTTTGGGCTTGTCGGTTGGCTTGGGCGGATTGCCCGGCGGATTGTCCGGCGGATTGCCCGGCGGATTGCCCGGCGGGTTCCCTGGCGGGTTCCCTGGCGGGTTGCCCGGCGGGATTGCGGGTGGCACAGGCAGAGCCACGGTTGGGATCGCCGTTGAAGTAGGCTGCTCTTCCTTCGGCTTCGGCTTGTCGGTCGGCTTCGGCTTGTCGGTCGGCTTCGGCTTGTCGGT
>DAOTUS010000239.1:0-2079 GCA_034437415.1 Herpetosiphonaceae bacterium | reverse complement strand
GCATGGGCGTCGGGGGAGATCTCCAGCAGCGGCAGGATGCGGTCGGCAATCGCACCAAGGGGCTGGAGTTCAGCCGCACGCTTCCGCTCACGAGTCAGCGCACGAGGTCGCAAGGTGCGTGGGACCTGGCGGAGCAGGGTGACGCGATAGCGGCCTGCCTCGCGATCAAACAGCATGGCGAGTTGATCGCGATCCGCAGCCGTGAGATGCTCGGCCAGCAGCGTGCAGAGCCGATGCTCCTCGGTGGTAAGGGCTTGGCCAATCAGCTGTTCCTGCAGGGTCGTGTAGCCCGGCAGCACAATCTTGGCGCTGGCAAAGTGGCGCAGCAGCACGCGCAAGAGATAGGGCATTTTCGGGCTGACGCGGGCAGCCTGGAGCGCTACCTGGAACGCCTGCTCGCGATCAGCGGGCTTGCAGCGGCGGTAGCCGGTGAAATCGAGGATGTGCTGGCGCTGCTGGTGGAGTGTCCGGGGGTTGGGGATGCGAAAATCATCGGGCGCCACCCCGAGGTCGAGGTGATCGCTAATCCAGCGGAGATCCGGGAGCACGTCGTCGAGCTTGACGGTAAAGAGCTGTTGCTTGGCCTTGAAATAGCCGAGGAGGAGGATGAAAAAGGCCTGGAGCGGGGCCTCCGTAAAGGTTTCCATCAACACCCGCTCGGCGGGTGTGGGAGAAAAGTAGCCCACGCGCTCATCCACCGAGAAGATAGGTCGATCATACAGGGCCGCCCGATCCCGTGGATCGAGCAGCCGCAAGCGCTTGCTGGGAGAAAGAGATTCGGGCATGGAGGTCCTTCCGTCCTCCGGATCACGCCAGGCGACTGTCCCCGGCACCATGCGAAGTATACGGGATCAACGGGGCTGATACCTATCCTTATCGGCCCCGTTGATCAATTTCCTCCCCTTCAGCGGTTCTGATAAGGTGTTGCAAAACCGACGGTCATGTGCTATGCTGACGGGGCTGATAAGATGGACGTTGGAGGATACCGATGGAGATTATTACCCACTATCTTGATCACCTTGCTGTCCAGGGCCGTTCTCCAGCAACGGTTCGTGCTGTGCGCTCCGATTTGGGGCAGTTTGGTACATGGTGGGAAACGACGTATCACCAACCCTGGATGGTGGCCGTGACCAGCGACCGCGATCTCCGACACTGGCAGCGCAGTCGCCAGGCGGAGGATGGCGCAGCGCCAGCGACCATCAATCGGGCACTCTCCACCCTCCGCCGCTTCTGTGCCTGGGCCGTCCAACACGGTCACCTTGCGGATAATCCCTGCACAGAACTCAAGGATGTGGCGACCGAGGCGGTCGGACCGCAGGCACTGCCCGCAGTGGCCGTCGACGCACTCTTGCGCGCCGCCCGGAACCAGGATGAGCCGCTACGTAGCCGTGACGAGGCGCTGCTCGCCCTCCTGATTTATACCGGCGTCCGCGCTCAGGAAGCCTGCGATATCCAACTCCGCGATCTTGATCTGCGCGCAGGCACCCTGACGGTGCGGAGTGGCAAGGGCCGGAAAGCGCGCCGCATTCCCCTGCATCCTGACGCCATCCGCCTTCTGGAGCGCTATCTGTCCCAGGTGCGCTGTTCGCAGCGCATGCTACCGCTCGGCAGTGACGATGAACGAACCGCGTTGCTGGTGCGGATCGATCCTGCCACGGCTGGCCGACCGCTGACGCCGGGGATCACGGCGCGCGGGGTGGGCAAGGTGGTGCAGCGGCTTGGGCACCGTGGCGCGCAGCTCCTCCGCGACAGTGCGGCAAAGCTCGCCGATCTCCAGCGGATCGATGAACTCCTGCTGGCGGCGCACCGCCTCGATGCCGTCGCACCCCACCAGCTGCGGCACAGTTTGGCCCGGCGGCTGCTGACCCAAGGCGCGCAGCTGCCAGAGATCCAACGGATTCTTGGCCACAGTCGGCTCTCAACCACCGGGATGTATCTGACACCCAGCGAGGATGATCTGCGGACGGCGATTGATCGCATGCACATCGGATGATGGCATGCGTTATAAAGGAGAATGCGATGACCCAGCAGGTAAGTATTCATGATCCGATGGTCACGGTCGAATCGGTCATTGACCAG
>DAOTUS010000238.1:0-3706 GCA_034437415.1 Herpetosiphonaceae bacterium | reverse complement strand
GCCCATGACGCCAGGATCGACCCAGTACCAGACTTCGCCGTAGCTGACCGACCACGGGCGCTCATTGGCGTTCGGGAAGCTGGTAAAGGTGACCGGCTGGCCATCGCGGATGAACTTGGGCTGCACCGCGTGGGCGCTGCCGTCCTTCAGCATCGGCTTGTAGAGGTTAAGCGGGGGGAACTTCCAGCCGTCCGGCAGGCCGACCGGGAGCGCGTTCGTGATGCCGAGCGACTTCAGGAAGGTGTTCAAGCCCTCGGTGCTGAGCTTGGGCGTAAACACAATCTCGAGATCGGATTTCGAGGCGTATTTGCCCTGTTTGTCGAGCACGTACAGCGGGGTGGCCCACTCGGTCGGCGAGCGCAGGCCGGCCCGAACGGTCAGGATGGGGATCTGGGCTTTTTTGGCCAGTTCTTTGACATGTTTCACGGCGTTTTCATAGATAGCGGTGCCCTTCACCACTCCCGGCAAGGCCTCCAGGGTGGCCTGGGCAGCATCGAAGACGGCCCCGGCGCCCTGGAGATACAGCTTGGCATCCAGGTACATGCCGCTGGTGATGTTGACCTTCCACTTTTTAAGTGCATCGGTGGTGCAGTCGCACGCGACTTTCGTGCCATCGAAGTTCTTGTCGAAGCCGGGGGCGACCCACTCGTTCTTCAAGCCGCCGGTCTGGCTGTACGACAGACCGAACGCCATGGAGAAGGTGGCGGTAAACTTGAACTGCACATCAAACGACGGCCCGCCCTCGGCGCTGAAATCCAGCTCCTGCTTGGCCTGCAGCGAGACCCGGGGCGAGAGCACCGAGTTGATCAGGCCGGTCCAGAACTCACGCACCGGAATGAGCTGAATCTTGAACTCTTTGCTCAGGGGGCACTTAATCGAGCCGGAAACCTTGGCCTGGAACTTGGCGCCCAGCGCAGCTTCAAATTTGGGCTTGATATAGAAAATCAGCTTGACGTTCTTAAACTTGTCGCCGCTGGACAGGTCCAGCTCTAGCTCTTTTTCGACCTCAAAGGTTCGCTTCAGGAACTTCAGGGTCTGGGTTGGGGTTGCGCTGGGGCCATACGGCAGCACGATCGTCAGCGGGCTGCTGAATTCTTTGCCCCACTCCAGGATATCGACCCCGTTGAGCTTCATTGTCGGTTTGGTGACCTTCAGACCCGACTCCGGCCCCTCGAACTTGGTCTCGCACTTTTCCAGCGGGTCCTGGTAGTCATCCTCGTTGCCTTTTGACGCTAGATCCGGTTCTGCCGGGGTATCTGGCTCGGGCGCGATCTCGTAGGGGACGTTGGCGTAGAAGCCGCGGGCAAACAGCTCGGCGGTGTTCTCGCGGTACTTGAGCTCCGTAAACACCTCCGGCATGCCGACCTGCTGGAGGCGCACCAGGCTTTTGCCGTTGCGCTGGGTTACCGCCAGCACCCGGCCGATCAGCGCGGCGCTCTCCCCGCCAACCAGCAGCGACCCCACCGGCGGCGCGAAATTCTCGAACACAAACGGCATAATCGTCGTCAGGGTGATGCCCTCGGTGTCGGTGTAGTAGTCGTAGACCGAAAACACCTCCTCCAGGCTAAAGCCGCCAATCGAGATGCTGCCGCCGCTGTCGGCCGGGTACAGCTCAGGAATGCTCAGGTCCGGCCGCGCCTTCACCGGCGGGTAGATGATCGGGGCGTCGCTGACCACCGTCACGCCGGGCTTGAGGGTGGCGCGGATCACCGCAACCATCTGCGAGGCGATCAGGAAATCGTTGCGGTCGCGCACAATAATCTGGGCCGATCCGATGGCGCCGCGCTCGGCCGCCACGGCGGTCAGCCCGCCGCCGGGGCCCGCCTGAACCTGAATGACATCTGGCTCGGTGGAGACCCACTCCAGGTCGAGATCCAGGGTTGTGATATCCAGCTCCTGGCCGTTCCAGTCGTAGGCCCGCACCTGGAGCGACGCCGTCGGGACATCGCTGGTGAGCAGCAGCGCCCGCGGGGTGATATCGAGCGTGATCCGCCCATCCAGCACCATAATGGCGCCGATGTCGCTGCCGCCTCGGCCATCATCAACCTGGTAGATCAGACTGTCGGTGCCGATGTGGGTGCCGGTGCGCGTGTAGATCAGGGTGCTGCTCACCACGCTGGCGACGCCAAACTGCGGCGGGCTGGCCAGGGAGAAGCGCAGGAGATCGCCGTCGCTGTCGCTGGCGAGGGTCGCCAGATCCAGGGTGGCGCTATCGCCATCCTTCAGGGCCAGGGTTTTATTCTCCGCCACCGGGGCCGTGTTGGGCTCCCCGCTGACCGTGATCATCCTGGTCGCCACACTGCTGCGGCCGTCAGCGTCCTGGACGCTCAGCGTGGCCGTGTATACCCCCGAGGCTAGGCCGTAGGTGTGGGTGATGCTGAACGTGCCGTTGTCGGTCGCGCTGCCGCTGGCCACCGCGCCATCCAGGTCGCCAAAGTCCAGGCTGTAGAGCAGCGCACCGCCCTGGGGCGTGGCAAATGTGCCGGTGAACGCCACCGTCAGCGGCAGGGTTCCGCTGATCGGCAGCGCCTCCAGGGCCACGGTCGGCGGCAGCGGCTCGTTCTGCACCGTGATCGACACGGCGGCGCTGGCGGTGAGGCCCGCGCCGTCACTGACCTGGTAGATCAGCTGGTCGGGGCCGATGTAGGCGGCGGTGGGCGTGTAGGTCAGCGTGCTGCCGCTGAGGCTGGCAACGCCCTGCTGCGGCGCGCTGGCGATCGCAAAGGTCAACGGATCGCCAGCGGCGTCGCTGGCGAGGGTCGCCAGATCCAGGCTGGCGGGGGTGTTTTCGGTGGTGCTGAGGGCGCCGTCGGCGGCGGTTGGCGCGGTGTTGGGGCTGCCCAGGCCGATCGCCCAGCGCACCGTCGCATCAAACAGGCCCCACCCGGCGGCCGTGGCGCTGATCGCGGTGTCATTTTGCAAGAACAGGCCGGCCCGGCGGGCTGGCGCCGTCTGGCCAACCATTGCGGCACCACTCTCGTAGACAAACAGCGCCGCGCCCCACGGCAGGCTGGCCACCCTGGTCGCCGCCGGGCCGGGCTTGGCGTAGGCCAGCCAGCCGGGCGAGGCCAGCGCCGCGACCGACCCGCTCAGGCCAGCGGCCGCCGGGTGCTCCGGGGCGGTGATCGTCAGCGCCGTGCGGGGCAGGCTGATGCCATAATCCACGCCTGGCATGCCGCCGGTCAGGGCCAGATCGTCGTACAGCGCGTGCTCCCAGGTCACCAGCGGCACCGCCGTATCGCGGAACGAGGCGTTGATCGCGCTCGACAGCACCGTCGACGAGATCACGATCAGGTCCTGGCCGGTCGCATCGGCGGCGACCACCGTGCGATAGTCGCGGACCACCACGGCGAATCCGGCCAGCTCCAGCCGGGTCTGCACCGCCGTATCGCCGGGGCCAAGCGGCGTTGTAGCCACCAGCAGCACGCTGGTTCCACTCGGCACCGGCGTGGCTGGCGGCGCGATCGTCGTCGTCACCAGCGTGGTCGCCGGGTGCACCCAGAAGCGCACCTCGCCGAGCGGCGTCGGCGGCACACCTGGCGTGCCATACTGCAGGCGGTCAATACCGCGAAAGCTGGCGGTCGGGGTATAGATCAGGGTGCCGTTGGCCCAGGTCGCGCTGCCGTGGCTGGGCGGGGCCAGCATCAGCGTGGCAGCGTTCGCAGCGCCCGGCAGCGTGGTGCTATCAATCGTGCGGCTGCTATTC
>DAOTUS010000237.1:0-7362 GCA_034437415.1 Herpetosiphonaceae bacterium | reverse complement strand
GGCAGAATGTAGAGCGCTGGCATATTGAAGCCGTTCAGCACCCGAAAGACCATATCCAGCGTCTCGTAGGGGAAATAGCGCTTGTGGATATCGATGATCCGCAAGAACATCCCGTGGTGGGCGATCTCATCGGTGGAGACGATCTTGAAGGCGGCGGCGGCCCCCAGTTGATGCCCGCGCTCACGCTCCTCGGGCGTAACCTGCTCGGGCAGGCCATAGTCGGCCCGAATCCGTTTGCGCAGCTCGTCGTAGTTGAAATAGGTGGCCCGCTCCTGCACCATCGCGTAGGCGGCCAAGCCCAGCGGCGTATCGAAGCCGGGGTGATTCTCGCCCATCGTCCAGCGATGATCGGCGACACGGTCGCGATATTCGCGCAGCTGCTCGGCGGTGCGGACACCAGAGTGCAGCAGCACCAGCTCCCACGACTCGGCGTGTTTGGCCTCTTCGGCACCCCACTGGAGCTGGAGATTGCGGCGCTCGCGGCGGCCGTGGACCACATTCAGCCCATCGAGCACATAGTCGCCAACGTAGTCTTCGACCCCCAGGAAGCTCTGGATCAGCGTGATCGTATCTTCGCTCAGCAGATGGCCGTTGGCCGCCATCTCTTTCAGCGGCAGATCATCCCACGGAATCCAGTTGCGGATTTTGACCGCTTTGCGGAAATATTCGATATAGGCCTGTTTGACTTCATCAGCCACCGCCCGTTCGCGCGCTTCGCGGGTCCACGGACCAGCGAGCTGCAAGGGCGCTTGTGATAGTTCAATTGGTTCGTTAATCACAGAATAACTCCTTATTGGGTAAGGACAGGCTTGGTTAATGAAGCAAGCTGCCTGAAATACAGTAATTTGGGATCACACGTTAGCGAGAGTTGGGATGCTCAGGCCCGCTGGAGGCGCATGCCGGTGAGCAGCAAAAGCGGGCCGCAGATCAGATAAAAGCTGCTGAAGCTGATCAGGGCGGGCATGCCCACCAGGGTCAGCCCGGCGCTGCCGCTCCACACCAGCCAGCGGCCGATGCGCGGTTTGGGCATCCAGACCCCAACCAGGGATAGCACGGCAAACACCACCGCGACACCGCCAAGAATAAAAGCAATTAAGTTGCCATCAAACCACGGGAAGATAAACGAGAGTACAATAACTGTGCTGGCCATAAGCGTGCTGATAATCAGCGTCGAACGCCGCTTACGGGCCTCGCGCCGGGCGGCAATGTGCACGCTGCGCAGATGCCGGCCGACTTTGGCGGCCTGCTCTGGCAGACCAACCTGCACGGTGAATGTATCGGCGCTTGGGTCGGCACAGGCATCTTCCGTGTGGGAGCGGAGTTCGCGCAGAATTGAATCGCGCTCTTCGGCACTCAGCGAGCCGAGCTCTTGCTCAAGCTCAGAAAAATACGACTCATTGAATGGGAGCATCGGATACCACCTTTGATACTGCGGCACTAAAGCGATTCCACTGGGCACGACGCTCGTCAAGAATACGTTGACCTTCGGCAGATAGACGATAGTAGCGGCGATCGACCCCATCGTCGCGGCGCTGCCAGAACCCTTCGATCATGCCCTCTTTTTCCATGCGATGGAGCGCGGGGTAGAGCGAGCCTTCTTTAAGATCGATCACATCGTTGGTGTGAGTGCGGATGAGCTTGGCGATTTGATAGCCGTACATCGGGCCCTGTTCAATCAGCGCCATCAGCATCAAACCCAGGCTGCCTTTAAGCAGTTCGCGTTCAAACATAGCTGTACCTTGCGTTAGAATATACTTTGCAATACTAGGTATAAGAATAATGGTATTGTTTATGCTTGTCAAACCATAGATTTTCCCTGATGATTAAGTTAATTTGCACCGAGGAGGGTTGGGCTATGAGCAATCTCGAACGATTGGTGATTGGTTTATTGATTCTGTTTGCGCTCGTTGTCGTGGTCGTTTTTCGACGCCGCTGGCAGGGAGCCGTTGGGTGGCTGTTGATCGCAGGCACATTTATTGTGAGCGTTGTCAATCGAAACACGGCAACCCTGCTCTTTTCATCGATCGCTGCGCTGGTGATTGTGGTTGGGATTGGGCTGGCCGGGTACGATTTTCTCCGCTTTGAGCGCCCCAAGCGCCGCCAGCGCCGGGCCGAGCGAGACGCCTCCAACCCGCCGACCGTGCGGGTCCATCGGCGCCGTCCATCACTGCTCCGCCGCCGCAATCGCCAGCGTGAGGAGCACCGCTAGATGCAGAGCATTCAATTAGGCATTCTTGGCGCCGGCCTGGCGGTTAAGTATTTGCACTGGCCCGCCCTGCAACAGCTGGACGGGATGTTTACGATCACCGCCGTCTGCGATATCGATCAGGCGGCCGCCGAGGATATCGCCCAGCTGGTCGGCAGCGATCCCAGCATTACCACCGACTGGGACGATTTTTTCAGCAGCGCGCAGGTTGAGGCGGTCCTGATCTCGCTGCCAATTCACCTGAACGCGGCGGCAATTCGGGCGGCGGTCCGGGCTGGCAAACACGTTCTGTGTGAAAAGCCGCTGGCCGCCAGCCTGCCGCAGGCCGAGGCCCTGGTGGCCGAGCTGCGCCACGCCCCGGTGGTGATTGAGATCGCCGAGAACTTCCACTATCGCAGCGATTTCAAGCAGGCCCGGCGCTGGATTGAGGAGGGTGCGATTGGCACGGTCGCAATCATCAGCCTGACCGCCGCGTTCTGGTCGGACCCAACCGAGGGCTTTGCCAGCACCGCCTGGCGCCAGGACCACCAGTATCGTGGCGCGGTTATCGCCGACGCCGGGGTCCACCAGGCCGCCGCCCTGCGCGAGATCGGCGGCGAGGTCGAGCAGATCCACGCCTTCACCAAGGATGTGCATCCGGTCATGGCGGGCACCGACTCGCTGGTGCTGAACCTGCGTTTTCGCTCGGGCGCCCTCGGCCAGCTGCTGTTCAGCGGCGCGGTGCAGGCCGCCGACCCCAGCTTCGATGCGATCACGGTGCTCGGCCTGGAGGGCAGCATTACGGTGCGCAATGGCGTGGCAACCCTACACCGCGGCACCGCTGAGACGATCGAATACAAGGCCGACGATCCCAGTGGCTATCGGGGCGAGTTCGAGAACTTCTACCATGCGATCCGCAGCAACGCGCCGGTGATCGCGACCCTCGATGAGGCGCTGGCCGACTGGCGCATCATTATGGGTGCGCTGGACTCGGCCGAAAGTCGCGAAGTCGTGCTACTCTAAGCAGCAGCGAATCCGCCAAGCAAAAGGAACAATCAACATGTCGAATGAATTACCGGCCGATGCCGAGCAGATTGGGACGCTGGTCTTTGTGCCAAACGCCGACTACCCCTATCCCTTTAAGGTTACGCCGCCGCCGCGCTTCTGGATGGAAGAGCAGACGGGCGCGCTGGCCGAGGCGGTCGATGCCTATATGAATGGTGACAATCTCAGCACCGTGCAGCTTAATCTGATCAAGCTCTATCTGACCCAGTACATCGAGCGTGCCGTCCTGGCCGGCGATGCCAATCGGCCCGATCTGCTCGGGCAAATCACCAAGCTTCGCACCAGCCGCGACATTGAGGAATTTGCCGACAATGTCTCCGAGGTTGGCGCCGAAGTATTTTAGGGTGGCCCAGGCGGGCGCTGGCGGTGGAATCCGCGCCGCCAGCGCCCGGCCTGCCCAACCACCCTCACTGGAGGAACTATGCGTGTAATTACGGGAAGTGCGAAGGGACGCACGCTGAAAGGGCCGCCCGATATTGGCACGCGCCCAATGCTCGACCGGGTCAAAGAGTCGCTCTTCTCCATCCTCGAAGGCTACGATGCGTTTGCTGGCCGGGCGCTTGATCTCTTTGCCGGCACCGGATCGCTGGGCATCGAAAGCCTCTCGCGGGGCGCGGAGTGGTGCGACTTTGTGGAGGCGCGGCCAGCGGTCGCCAACGTGATCAAAGAGAACCTTCAGCTGACCAAATTCAGCGCGCAGGCGCGGGTCTGGAATATGCCTGTCGAGCGGTTTTTAGGGCTTGTTGATGCGCAAACAAAGTATGCTATAATCTTGCTCGATCCGCCATATGCGATGGAGGGGATCCCTGAATTGGTGGTTCGAGTCGGCGAGCAGAACATGCTCGCCCCCGATGGCGTGCTGGTGCTGGGACACTGGCCACGGCTGGTTATGCCCGCGCAGCTTGGCCGCCTGAGCCTGCTGAAATATCGCCGCATCGGCGACTCGTGCTTTTCCATCTATGAATGTGACCCTCACACCACAGCGGAGTAAATTCTGTGACTATTGCTGTCTACCCCGCAAGCTTTGATCCCATAACCAACGGCCATCTTGATGTTGCCCGCCGAGCTGCCCGCCTGTTTGATGAGGTGATTTTAGCGGTGGCGCATCGCCCAAACAAAAACCTCCTCTTCACCACCGAGCAGCGTCTGGCGATGATCCGCGAGGCGGTGGCGCAGCTGCCGAACATCCGCGTCGACTTTTTCGAAACGCTGGTGGTCGAATATGCCCAGCAGGTTGGGGCAACCGTCCTGGTGCGCGGACTGCGCGCCTCGACAGATTTTGAACATGAATTTCAAATGGCCCATATCAACCATCGTCTGACGCCGATGATTGAGACGGTGTGCTTGATGGCCGATCAACAATATACCTTCCTGAGTTCCAGTGCTGTGCGCGAGATTGCGGCCTATCGGGGCGATGTTAGCCCGTTTGTGCCGCCGCACGTTGCCGCCGCCCTAACCCAGGTGTATGCACAAAGGAGGCCCGCCGATGAGTGAGAGCAATGCCGCCCCATCCTGGCCCGCCGCCGATGCGCCGGAAGAGGGCGTCGGCCAGGTTCAGCAGCCACCTGAGTACGCTGAAGCCGAATTTGAGCGGCTGATCAATGAGCTGGAGGAAGCTTTAGCCACTGGTGGCCGCGTGCCGTTCAGCCGCCGGCTGATGATCGAGGAGGAGCGCTTTCTCGACATTATCGATCGGATGCGGGTGGCGGTGCCCGATGAGCTGCGCCAGGCCCGCCAGGTTGTCCGCGAGCGCGAGCAGCTGATCGAGGCGACCAAGAAGAAGATCGCTCTGTCGCTCTCGGATCAAGGCTTGCTAGAGATAGCGCAACGTGAACGGGCCAGGATTATTGGGGAGGCCGAGGCCGAGGCCGCACGGGTTCGCGCCGAGGCCGACGATTACTCGCGGCAAGTGCTGCTAGATCTCGAAGAACGGGTCGGCAAGGCACTGACGATCATCCAAAATGGACTGGATGAACTTGGGGTGGTTTGACAGACCATTCGCTCGTGTCTATAATGTCAATTCGCTTGCGGGTCGTTGAATCTAGCAGGAGGACACACTATGTCTGATCTCCGTTTCAATGTCGCGCAGCTACTACAACACCATGTTGGGGCAACCCGTCAGCACGAGTTCACCGATCCCGTGCTGGATCTGGGTGAGGGCCTGGAGCTACGCCCGGTCGGCGGGACTGTAAAATTTACCCGCACGAAAGACGGGGTTCTAGCTCAGACAACCGTCGAAGGCGCTATCGTGATCGAGTGTGTACGCTGCTTGACCGATTTTGCCCAGCCGGTGGCGGTTAGCTTCGATGAAGAATATCATGCCACCGTACACCCCACGACCGGCTCACCACTGCCGGATGCTGAGGAGGCGGATACATTTCGCATTAACAGCAACCATCTGCTTGATCTAGGTGATGCTGTTCGTGAATATGCGCTGTTAGCCTTGCCAATTGCGCCCATTTGTCGGGAAGATTGTCGGGGGCTATCACAATCTGGCGTCAACCTGAACGAGGAGCCAGAGGCAAACACCGATGCAGATGAGGTTATTGATGAACGCCTCGCTGCTCTAAAACAACTACTCATTTGAAAGGAGCCTGACTTCAATGGGCGCATTGCCACGTCGGAAAATCACTCGCCAACAGCGCGGGCATCGTCGTCAACATCTGGTCTTATCCGCACCTTCACTTTCGCTTTGCCCAAACTGTGGCGGTTATCGCCGCCCGCATCGCGTTTGCTTGAACTGCGGAACCTACAAAGGTCGTCAGTACTTGAATAAAGAGAATGCTGACGCTTAGGCAGGGGTTTTCGGACACACTGAAAGGGTTGAGGATTTACGTCCTTTGCCCTTTCACTCTTTTAGCGCCCCATTGTGCAGTGCAGCATGAGCTTTAGGGTTGGCCGGGCTGCTTTTGATCAATCTAATCGAAACACGGAGTTGTGTATGTATGCTGCAATTACTGGCTGGGGCCACTATGCGCCCGAGAAGATATTGACCAACGCCGACCTGGAAAAAATTGTTGAGACCAACGACGAGTGGATTCAGTCGCGGACCGGCATCAAGCGGCGCCATATTGCCGCCCCCGGCCAGGCAACCTCCGACATGGCCACTCGGGCCGCCCTGCTGGCGCTTGAGGAGGCCGGGCTGACCGCCAAAGATATCGATCTGATTGTCGTCGCCACCACTAGCCCGGATCTGCTGCTGCCCTCCACCGCCGCGCTGGTGCAAACCAGGCTCGATGCGTCCCAGGCCGGAGCTTTCGACATGAACGCGGCCTGCTGTGGCTTCTTGTATGCCCTCAGTGCGGTCTCGGCGATGGTGCGCGGTGGCGGGGTGCGGCGGGTGCTGCTGTGTGGCGCTGAAACGCTCTCGTCGTACCTGAACTGGGAGGACCGCAACACCTGTGTGCTGTTTGGCGATGCCGCCGGGGCCGTGATTGTTGAGGCCAGCGCGCAGCCCCGCGGCCTGCAGTCCTACAAGCTGGGGGCAATCCCCAATACCGCCGAGATGCTGTGGGTCAAGGCCGGCGCAACCCTCAATCCGATGAACCAGGAGCGCCTCGATAACAAAGAGCAGCTGCTGCAGATGAACGGGGCCGAGGTGTTCAAGCACGCGGTCCGCTCCATGGTCGATGGCTCGCTGAATGTGCTGGGCCAGGTTGGCAAAACGCCGGCCGATGTCGATCTGATGATCCCGCATCAGGCCAATTTGCGAATTATCGAGGCCACCGCCAAACGGCTTGAGGTGCCAATGGAGCAGGTTTTTGTCAATATTCACGAGTATGGCAACACCTCCGCCGCCACCATTCCCGTCGCCATCTCCGAGGCGGCCCGCGCCGGGCGGCTGCACGACGGCGACACGGTGCTATTTGCGGCCTTTGGCGGCGGCCTGACCTGGGCGGCGGGCGTGTTGACCTGGGGCAAGTAGCCTGCGAGATTGATTATGAGGGTGAATGATATGAGCTATGCCTTTATTTTCCCTGGTCAGGGCTCGCAGGTCGTCGGCATGGGCCGGGACCTCGCAGCTCAGTCGGCGGTCGCCCGTGCGACCTTCGAGGAAGCCAACCGCACGCTAGGTTTTGATCTGGCGCAGCTGTGTTTTGACGGCCCACAGG
>DAOTUS010000236.1:0-7534 GCA_034437415.1 Herpetosiphonaceae bacterium | reverse complement strand
TTGAAATTGTCTCAGCAAAACCCAGATCGACTTTTAATTTCGCCGAGCCATTGCTATCACGGTGACACGACGCTCAAGGCGTTGAGGTGATGAATGGCAAATTGGCGAGGGTATTGATACCCATTGATCCCATTCATCAAATGGACAGGCAAGTTGAGCAGTATCTATTAATTCTGTATAAATACTGTCTTGGGCAACCTTTCGTGCGTCACTTGTGCTCGCTAACGATTGTTCAACCCACAGTTGATGGTCTATTTTTATCTTATGTAGTCGTTCCACAGGATAATCTTCAGGAAGCTTATCAATCTCAGTATGATGTGTTGGGCAGAGAAGAATAAGATTCGCATATGAATTTCGTTCAGCTAGAGAGAGAGGACTTATACCTCGGGCTGCATCTTCCTTTTCACCAATAATATGTGCTTGTTCGCCCAGAGGGGAAGATTCTGATGAATTTAATGCATCTTGTGTTAATGATCGTCGGCATTCAGGAAATGCACAACGGCTTGCTGCGCGACCCCAAAGTAATTTGATGTCTTTTTGGCTAATGCCCATAACTTGCCCCCCCTTAATGTTTAAATTTATGTTGCAGCATTATCTGCACCCTTGCTCACTGCGCTTTGAGCAGCGCCGCCCCGCCCTGGGCCAGCAGCGCGGCGGCCAGCGCGGCCCCGAGCGCGGCTGGCGCGGCGGCGGGTCCGCTTAGCTCGCCGCGCACCAGCCGCCCATCGAGCGCCCCGATCATCCCGCTGAGCGTGAGCGTGGCGCCCTGGAGCTGGCCAAACGCGCCGACCGCCACCTGGCAGCCGCCGCCGATGTGGGCCAGAAAGGCTTTCTCGGCTGTGGCGGTGATGCGGGCCGCGTGATCGTCGAGCACCTGCAGCAGCTCCGCCGTGCGCGTGTCGCCCAGCCGAATCTCGACGCCGAGCGTGCCCTGGGAGACGGCCGGCAGCATCTGGGCTTGGTCGAAGAACTGCGTGACTCGGTCGAGCAGATCGAGCCGCTCCAGCCCGGCCGCTGCCAGCACAATCGCCTCGTACTGGCCCTCATCGAGCTTGCGCAGGCGAGTATCGACATTGCCGCGAATATCCAGCAGCTCCAGATCCGGGCGGAGGTGGCGCAGCTGGCAGGCGCGGCGCGGGCTGCCGGTGCCGACGCGGGCGCCCTGCGACAGATCGGCCAGAGTCTTGCCAGCACGCGCCACCAGCACATCGCGCGGGTCGGCGCGGCGCGGATAGGCCGCGATCGTCATATCGGCCGGCAGCACCGAGGGCAGATCCTTGGCGCTGTGCACGGCGAGATCCACGCGGCCAGCCCGCAGCGCGTCCTCGATCTCGGTGACAAACAAGCCCTTGTCGCCGATGGCGCTCAGCGGACGGTCGAGAATCGCATCGCCCTTGGTGGTGATGTGCTCGATCGCAATCTCCAGGCCGGGGTGCGCCGCCAGCAGCGTATCGCGGACCCAGTGGGTCTGCACCAGCGCCAGCTTGCTCTTGCGGGTGCCAATCGTAATCTTCATGCCCAACTTCCTTAGGCTGGCTGTTCGAGAACAATCGTGGCCAGCAGATCGATAAACTCGGCGTCGGCGTTGGGCAGGCGAATGCGCTCGAGCTGCATCCCCAGGCTCTGGGCCTTGTGCTTGCACTCGATATCGATATCGTACAGAATTTCCAGATGGTCGGAGACGAAGCCGAACGGCACCTGCAAAATGTACTTTTTGCCCTCCGCCGCCAGCACCTCCAGCGTGTCGAGGACATCGGGGCCAAGCCACGGGTCGCCGGTCTCGCCCTGGCTCTGGTAGGTGAAGCGCCAGTCGCGCAGCTCCAGCAGCGCGGCGATCCCCTCGGCGCTGGTGGTCAGCTCCTGCGGATACGGGTCGCCCCAGGCCAGCACGCGCTCGGGCAGGCTGTGGGCGCTGAACAGCACCACAACCTGATCGCGCACGTCCGCCGGGAACTGCTCCAGGCCCGCGCTGATCCGCTCGGCGATCATCTGGCGGAACTTGGGCTGGGCCTGAAAGCTCTCGACCATCTGCAGCGCGATCTCGCTTCCCAGATCTTCCTGGGCGCGCTCGACCTGCTTCTTGTAGCCGCCGATGCTGATCTTGGAGTAGTGCGGGGCCAGCGCCAGCCCGATGATCGTGCGGATGCCGTCGGCGTGCATCTGTTTGACCACATCGGGAATAAACGGCGTCCAGTATTTCATGCCAAAGTAGACCCGATAGCTGCCGGGCGCGGCCGCATCGAGCTGGGCCTGGAGCTTCGCGGTGACCTGGCGGGTTAGCTCGGTCAGCGGCGTGTGGCCGCCGACCGCCTGGTAGCGGCTGGTCAGGTTGGCGACCTGCTCGGGCGTGGGCATGCGTCCGCCGCGCACATTGATGTAGTACTGTTCAACTTCGTCGATTGTGTTGGGCGTGCCATACGCCATCAGCAGCACGCCAACAGGTGATGGATTCATACTATTTCCTCAATTTTAGACATGGATGCTTGCGAATGCCTGGCTCTTTTGCTACAGTAATTCCAACAGAAAGGATACACTATGCGCGAACTATTGAATGAAAACCGCGATGCTATTTTGCAGCTTGCTGCCCAGTATGGGGCAACAAACGTGCGTATTTTTGGCTCCGTTGCTCGCGGCGATGATCTGCCAGCAAGTGATATTGATTTCCTGGTTGATCTTGAAGCCAATCGCAGCCTTTTTGATCTGGGCGGTTTGTTGATCGACTTACAACAGCTCCTCGGTCGCCCGGTTGATGTGACAACGGAACGCGGCTTACGCTCACGCATTCGTGAGCGTGTGTTACGCGATGTTGTGCAATTGTGAGAAATGATCAAGCGCGATTACACGATATGCTTGAGGCGATCGAACGGATCGAACGTCATACCACCCAAGGGCGTGATGCCTTTGAACGGGACGAATTGCTTCAAACATGGATTGTTCATCATCTGCAAATTTTGGGTGAAGCCGCTCGATCTACCACTTCCGCTTTCCGCGACCGGCATCCCAATATCGCTTAGAAACAGATTATAGGCATGCGAACAATCCTGGTTCATCATTACTTTGATATTGATTTGGATGCCATTTGGCTGACTGTTGAGCGGGATTTACCGCTGCTTAATCTGCAAATACTGGAAATTATCGCTTTAGAGAGCGACGACTAGCCTGGGTTTTTGCGGCTTATAGCTAAAATTCTCTTGGCTTACCCCTTGAACTCGTGCACAAAATCCACCAGCCGCTCCAGATTCTCGACCGGGGTCTCCGGGTGAATCCCGTGGCCCAGGTTGAAGATGTGGCCCGGCCGCCCGCCCGCCCGGCGCAGCACCTCGGCGGCCTGCGTAAGCACAAACTCGCTCGGGCCAAGCAGCGTCGCCGGGTCGAGATTGCCCTGGATGGCTTTGTCCGCGCCGATCAGCGCCCAGGCCTCGTCGAGATGAATCCGCCAGTCGGCCCCAAGCACGCTGCCGCCGTCGGCGCGCATCAGCGGCAGCAGGGTGGCGGTGTTGGTGCCAAAATGGATAAACGGCAGATCCTTGCCCGCCCGCACGGTTGTGATGATCCGGCTGGTGTGGGGCTGGACAAACGTGGTGTAGTCGTCGGGGCTGAGACAGCCGACCCAGCTATCGAACAGCTGGAGCGCATCGACGCCAGCGGCGGCCTTGGTGTCCAGATAGGCGATGGTCAGGTCGGCCAGCCGCGTCATCAGGGCGTGCCAGATCGCGGGAGCGCCGTACATCATGGCCTTGGTCTTGAGGAAATTCTTCGAGCCGCGGCCCTCGATCAGGTAGGCGGCGAGGGTGAAGGGCGCGCCGGCAAAGCCGATCAGCGGCGTGTCGCCCAGCTCGCGCTTCAGCAGCTTGACCGACTCGATGATGTAGGGAATATCCTGCTCCGGCTCCAGCGGGCGAATCCGCGCAACATCGCGCAGGGTTCGGATTGGCGCGGCGACGACCGGGCCGACGTTATCGACCAGCTCCACGCCAACGCCGGTGGCGATCAGCGGGGTCATGATGTCGGCGAACATAATCGCCGCATCCACGCCGAGCCGCCGCACCGGCTGGATCGTCACCTCGGCGCACAGCTCGGGCTGATAGCAGACATCCATAAACGAATGCTTCTCGCGAATCGCCCGATACTCCGGCAGTGCCCGCCCGGCCTGGCGCATAAACCACACCGGGGTGGCATCGACTGGCTCGCGGCGACAGGCGCGTAAAAATCGACTGGATTGTATATTCGTCACTGGCGCTTACCCGATCATCTTCAAGGCTTCGCGGAGCGGCCGATGGATGCCGGTGATGATCGGCACATCGTTCTGGGTGTAGCGACGGGCCTCGGTGGCGCGCAGGTCGATCACCAGCGACTGGAAGCGCGGCAGATCGTTGGTCTCGTAGGCGACGATAAACTCGTGGTCATCGATGCCGGTGGTGTAGAGCAGCACCTGGCGGATATCGGCGTACTCGTGGCCGACCCGAATATGCTCGTTCATCATGCCCTGGCGCGCCTCTTTGCTCATCATGTACCACTCTTTGGTTTTGGTGAACGGATAGGCGATAAAGAACGTGTCGCGCTCCTCCAGGTCGACGGCCTGCTCCTGGGTGGTTGGGCGCTTGGTGTAGGTCGAGGGCCGGGTGTAGCCAAAGTACGAAAGGCTTGGCTCCATGTACAGGCCGATGCCGGTCTGGAGCAGACGGCTGGTCAGCTCCTGCATCTCAATCGGCGAGCTGCACTTGCGCCACAGCAGCAGGTCGGCGTTGAGCTTCATGCCAATCGTGCTGTAGGCATAGGTGGTGATGCCGGGCGCGGCCTCATCGACGGCCTGGGCGAACTGCTCGCGCATGTCCTCACGGGCGGCCAGGGGCAGGCGGCGCCACTCGGGGGCGGCCTTGAAGGCCATATATTGCACAAAGAGCGGGCCTTGGGTTGAGCTGGGCTTTGGCTGTTCCATATCAAAAATCCTCATATAAAATCAAAGGTCAAACGATTCCACAACGGAGTACATTATCCACAAAGGGACGATTAATGATCCACGAAGGGCACGAAGGCGCACGAAGAATACGTATTAATGCTGGATTTGGACAATGACTCAACGCCATGCAGAATATTTTAAATCATTCCATCCGATGGGATAGAAAATGATATTTCGTGCCCTTCGTGGATAAAACGGTTCAGCGCTCCAACGAAAACAGCAGCTTGGTGGCCTGGGCCAGCTGGTCGCCGCCGCCGGTCGTCTTGAGCGCTGCCATCGGGTGGTGCAGCAGCTTGTTGACGATGGCGCTGGTGAGCGCCGCCACCGCCTGCTCCTGCTGGCTGGTCAGATTCAGCCGCGCCAGCACCCGCTCCAGCTCAACGACCCGAATCGACTCGGCGTGAGCGCGCAGGGCCCGAATGGTTGGCAGAACCTCCTGCGAGGCCCACCAGGCCGTCCACTTGGCCACCTCGGCCTCAACAATCGCCTCGGCGCTACTGACCTCGGCGGCCCGTGCCGAGCGGTTGGCATCGCAGATCGCCTGCATATCGTCGACATCGTGCAGATACACATTGGGGAGCACCCCAACCCGCCGCTCAATATCGCGCGGCACCGCCAGATCGAGCAGCATCCACGGGCGGCTGGCCCGCTCGCTGTGGACGGCCGTCGCCAGCGCGGTGCTGATAATCACATCCGGGGCCGAGGTGCAGCTGATCACCAGATCGCTGCTGGTCAACACGCTGGCGAGCGCGTCGGCTGGCGCCGCCTGCGTGCCGTAGCGCTCGGCCAGCAGCGTGGCCCGCTCGAAGGTTCGGCTGACCAGCGTGACGCTGCGGGTTGGCTCGGACTTGAGATGTTTCAGGGCCAGCTCGGCCGTGCGCCCGGCGCCGATAATGACGACGTGCTGGTTGGAGAAGCTCTGCAGGGTTTGGCGGGCCAGATACAGCGCCACCGAGACCACCGACAGCTGTGCGCGGGCCAGCTGCGTATCGCTGCGCACCAGCTTGCCGGTGGCCAGCGCGGCCTGGATCAGCCGATAGGTCATTGGCCCCAGCGAGCCTGCCGTCTGAGCCGCCGTAAACGCCGCCTTGATCTGGCTCATAATCTGGTCTTCGCCAAGCGCCATCGAGTCAAGCCCGGCGGCGACCCGAAACAGGTGGCGCACTGCATCATCGCCGACCAGGGTGTACAGGTGCGGCGCCAGCGCCTCGAGCGGCAGACCGTGCTGGTCGGCCAGAAACTGGCGCAGCGTGCGCCCCTGATCGCCAACCGGCAGCAGGGCATATATCTCGACCCGGTTACAGGTCGAGATAATGAACCCCTCGGCGGCAGACTGGCCCAGCGCCTGCAACGCCAGCGCGAGGCCCGCCTCGGTAAAGGCCATCTGCTCACGAATTGCCACCGGGGCGGTTCGTTGATGGGCTCCCACAATAATTAGCTGCACAGCGATCTCCAAGCAACATAGATGAAGGATGGACGTGAAAGCGCCAGATCGTTAGGGCTGCTGCGGTTCGACGCTGGATCGGCTTTGCTCATAGCCCTCAATCGTCCCCAGCAACACTTCATCCATAAAATGATCAAGGCGCGTGCGCAGCTCGACGACCGCCGCGACATCAACCGGCTTGTTGGATTGGGCCTTGGCCAGCTGGGCGAAAGCCCGGCGGAAGAACAAAAAAGCCTCGACGGTGTCGTGCATCGAAACCCCGATGGCCTGCGACTCGCTGCCATAGGTTTCGCCAACCGTGGCGGCCTCGACCAGCAAACGATTATCGGTAGTTGAGCCATTGATGTACTGCATCAAAATTCCCAGCAGCCGCTGGCCAAGGCTGCGCATGCGGTCGGTCGTCGGCCCAGCCGCCAGCCGGGTGTGCCAGTCCTGCTGGCTCAGCTCCTGATGATCGATGCTCCAGTGCCGGGTTGGGGTGAGATCGGGAATAATTGGCTCGGGATGGGACTCGGTGCGCAGCTGTTCGACGGCGTGGCGCTGGAAACGCCGGTGGCCGCCCAGCGTGCGCATCGTCGGCACCCGCCCGGCATCGCCCCAGCGGCGTAGCGTGGAGGTTGCCACGCCGAGCAGACTGCTGGCCTCGTGCAGTGAAATCCACTCGCTGTCGGGGGTTGGAGCGTTGCTCGCAAGCGCATGATTCATGGAAAACCTATCCAAATCTACCAAATCTACCACAGGAAAATCTATCAGGTGTATTGTATCCAAAGTTGCTGAAAGTGTCTAGCGCCGCGCTGGAGCGGAACAATCACCGAATGTACGGGCATGATTCAGGACCGATGATTACTCTGTAACCTTTTGAACTGAGGCCACGTAGAAGATCCCAGCATCATCTTTATACTCCATAGTGCGCGAAAACCCCACTGCTGGTCGGTGGGATGAAGCACCCAGGGCGATCGCATCTAAATCAAAAACAGACATTGTTTGCTCAAAACAGCGTTTTTTGATCTGTATGTCATGGTTTAACGGCACCAAAACCAAAAAAGACGGGAACAGTATCGCTCATTCATGCTAAAAATAAGCATTTGCTCGCCTATCATGGGGCTTTTTTGCTCAAAAATGGACACTAT
>DAOTUS010000235.1:0-2046 GCA_034437415.1 Herpetosiphonaceae bacterium | reverse complement strand
ACGATCTGCTGCGCCACGGCGTCATCCAGACAGCGGTGGTTGGCAGCGCCGATGCGCCGCTAACTCGGGGAATGTACCGCGCCTGGAAGCCCCTGCGGGTTCTCGCCTCCGACCTGAGCGATCCGGCGCGGGCCTGCCGTCCCTTCAGCGCCGACCGCACCGGGCTGGTGCTGGCCGAGGGCGCGGCCGCGTTTGTGCTGGAGACCCTCGACCACGCCTTGGAGCGCGACGCCCCGATTTTCGCCGAGATCACGGGTTTTGCGGCCACGACCGCCGGCGGCAGTATTGTCGCCCCCGATGTGCAGCAGCAAAGCGCGACGCTGCGCCTGGCCTTGGAGCGGGCCCGCATTGCCCCCGGCGATGTGGATTATATCAATGCTCACGCCACCGCCACGAAAGTTGGCGATACGGCGGAGGTCGAAACGATCAAAACAGTGTTTGGCCAGCTTGCCACCCGGCTGCCGGTCTCGGCGATCAAAGGTGCCACCGGCCACGCCATGGGCGCGAGCTCGGCAATTGAAGCCTTGGCGACAGTCCTGGCGGTGTATCACCAGATCGCGCCACCAACAATCAACTGGCTGGCCGGTGACCCAACCTGCGATCTTGACTGTGTGCCCCACACCGCTCGGGCGCTGCCGATCACCACTGCGGTCAAAGAATCCTTTGGCTTTGGGGGCTCGAATGCGGTGCTCGTGCTCCGCCGCTGGGAGATCAATTGACGGTGCTGCTATCCCCCGACTATAATCAGCGTTGCCTCACCCACACCTTTCCGCTTTGGAGGACGTTATGGCTATTGATAAAGATACTCTCGTCAAAGACTTGCGTGAACAACAGGATCGTTTACGGCGTCAAATCAGCGAAGTCGATGTGCTCATCCGCCAAAACCAGGCTGAAGTTGATAAATTGGCCCAGCGTGAAATGTCGGTGACCAGCCGACGCCGGGATATGGAGCTCAACTACGATCGCTACGAAAAAGTAGATATCAAGAACTTCTATACATCGGCCCAGGAAGTCCAGACTCGCGCCCAGATGATGCGTAGCCAGATCGAACAGCTGCAGACCAAGCAACAGATTTTACGCACCCAGAATGAAACGCTGCTAAAAGTCATCGACTCGCTTGAGGGTGTTGAGCTGGCTCCCGAAACTGCGCCGGTTTCAACCTCAACTATCGATCCCCAGGAACAGATTGCCGCAATTATTCAGGCTCAGGAAAAGGAACGCCTACGAATCTCGCTGCAAATGCACGATGGTCCGGCTCAGTCGATGAGCAATCTTGTGCTCCGCGCTGAAATTTGCGAGCGCTTCCTCGACCACGACCCCAACCAGGCCCGCGCTGAGATGGCCAGCCTCAAGACCGCCATCAACACCGTGCTGCAGGATACCCGGCGATTCATCTTCGATTTGCGGCCGATGACCCTTGATGATCTCGGTCTAATCCCTACCTTACGCCGCTATACCCAGGAATTTGGCGAGAAACATGGCCTGGAGATCAATTTGATCTTGCAAGGGATGGAATCACGCTTGCCGAGCCACTATGAGGTGACGATTTTTCGGTTTGTTCAGGAAGCCCTTAATAATGTTCAGCGCCATGCAAATGCCCACCAGGTGCGGGTGATTATCGAAGCTGATGAAAGCCGAATCCAGATCGCCATTGAGGATGATGGATCGGGCTTTGCCGTGGCGGAAACCCTCAGCGATCCAACTGGTAAGCGCAACATGGGTATTGCCAATCTGAAGCAACAGGCCGAAGTGCTGCTCCGCGGTCAAATGGGCATTGAAAGTACTGTCGGACGCGGCACGCGGGTCGTCGCAGTGGTTCCCGCACCATAAAGATCACCAGGATTAGCTCTCGAACAGGACTAACGGACTATTGTATGGTGCGGCTAGAGATTGTACTATAACGACATAGTAATTTTCTACTTTATTCGGAGGTTCCACAATGCTTCGTTCATTTTTCGCTAAAGAAGAAGGCCAGGGCCTGGTCGAGTACGCACTGATCCTCGCTCTTATTGCTATCGTGGTTATCGGCGTTTTGACCCTCTTGGG
>DAOTUS010000234.1:0-3300 GCA_034437415.1 Herpetosiphonaceae bacterium | reverse complement strand
CCTGCCAACCTATCCCTTTGAGCGCCAGCGCTTCTGGATTGAGCCACCCCAGCAGGCCCAGGCGGCCCTGGCGCTGCCAAAGCAGGCGCGCAAAAAGCCGGCCGTCAGCGACTGGTTTTATCAGCCGACCTGGCAGCAGCAGGCTCTGCCGGTGGTCAGCGAGGGCCTTGCCCCGACCACCTGGCTTTTGCTTGGTCGCGCTGAGCCGCTGACAGAAATGCTTGGGCAGCGCCTGGCCGCAGCAGGCCACATGGTGATGTACGCCACCAGCGGGCACCACTACGCTGCCAACGACGATGGAACCTATATCGTTCGACCGGCCGAGCGGGCGGATTTTACGCGCCTGCTGGCTGATTTGAAAATCCAGGATCGATTTCCGCGGCAGATTATTCATGCCTGGAATGCTACCCTTGATGGCCTTGAGCCAGGGCTGGATGAATGCCAGGAGCAGGGCTTCTATAGCCTGTTGGCGCTGGGCCAGGCACTTGGCGACCAGGCGGTAAATCACCCGATTAACCTGACAATTTTGGCCGATCGAGTCTTTCCTGTCCAGGATTCTGATCGTGTGATCCCGGCCCGCGCAACCTTGCTTGGCCCGTGGAAAACGATTCCGCAGGAGTATCCCCATATTCACTGTCGTCTGATTGATCTGGCCGCCTCAGTTGATGCAGATGGAGATCAGTTGGGCGCAGCGGTTGCGGCCGAGCTATTCGCCGCCGATCCTACGCCGGGCATCGCCTACCGCGACGGTCAGCGCTGGCGCCAGGCCTATGTTCCGCTGCCGCTGACCTCGGTTGACCTGCCGCCTACCTTGCGGTCCCAGGGCACCTATCTCATTACCGGCGGCTTAGGCGATGTGGGGTTGATTATTGCTGAGTATCTGGCCCGCACCGTTGCGGCTACGCTTGTCCTGGTGGGCCGCTCGCCCTTTCCAGCGGCCGCAGACTGGAGTGGTTGGCTGGAGACCCATCCCGCCGATGATCCGACCAGCCAGCGGATTCAGCATCTGCGTGACCTCGAAGAGATTGGCGCTACGGTTATGGTCGCTAGCGCCGATGTCGCTGACGTTGATGCGCTTCGCTCGGTTGTTGCCGCCGCCAACGCCCGCTTTGGCCCAATTCATGGGGTCATTCACGGGGCGGGCCAAACCAGCGAGCGGGCTTTTCAGGCCATTCAAGATATCGATCAGGCCACCTGCGAAAGCCATTTCCAGGCTAAGGTTCATGGCTTGATCGCCCTCGCCGAGGCCGTCTCTGATCAGCCGCTTGATCTGGTGATCCTGCTTTCGTCGCTTTCAACCGTGCTGGGCGGTCTTGGGTTTGTCGCGTATACAGCCGCAAACGCCTTTATGGACCATTTTGTCTATCGCCAAAATCAAGATAGTGCGCCGGTTTGGAAGAGCGTCAGCTGGGATACATGGCTGGGCGAGCGCACCAGCACCCTCGGTGCGACCGTGCTTGAATATGCGATGGATGCGTTCGAGGGCGCCTCGGCCTTTGCCCATATTCTGACCACCTCCCAACCGCATATCATCCACTCAACCGGCGATCTTCAAACCCGTATTGATCAGTGGGTTCTGCTCAGTGATCTCCAAAGCGAAAGCGCCGCGCCATCAAGTGGCCCGGCCCTGAACCCGCTGACGGCAACCGTGGGCGAGTACGAGCGCCGAATCAGCGCGATTTGGCAGGAGGTCCTCGGGATTTCAACGGTTGGCCTGCACGATAACTTCTTTGACCTGGGGGGCAACTCGCTGATTGGTTTGCAGCTGATCGGTCGGCTGAAAAAAGAGTTTCAAGTGCAGATTCCGGCGGTTGCCCTGTTTGAGGCGCCAACCGTCAGCGCCCTGGTCAGCTACCTACGCCCCTCGCTGCCGTTGCTAGCACCAGTCAGCGATCATCTATCGCAACGCCGCCAACAGGCTCGCCGGACGAACACCGATGATGGCATCGCCGTTATCGGAATGGCGGGGCGCTTCCCCGGCGCCCAGACAGTGGGGCAGTTTTGGCAGAATCTATGCAATGGCGTTGAGTCGGTATCATTCTTCTCCGAGGCTGAGCTTTTAGAGGCCGGTGTTTCAGCCGAGGCTTTGCGCCAGCCAAATTACGTTAGGGCGCGCCCGATCCTGGATGATATTGAGCATTTTGACGCGGCATTCTTTGGCTTCAGCCCACGTGAAGCGACGCTGATGGATCCGCAGCAGCGCTTGTTTCTGGAGTGTGCCTATGAGGCCCTGGATGGGGCCGGCTATTCATCGCTAGACTATCAAGGCCTCATCGGCGTCTTTGGTGGCACCAATCTCAGCACCTATCTCTTGCAGCTTTTGCGCGACCCCGCCCTGGCTGAGACAGTGAGCGACTATCAGGCGGTGATTGGCAACGATAAAGACGCGCTTACTACCGGGGTGTCCTATCGCCTCAACTTGCGGGGCCCAAGCTTCGCGGTGCAAACCTTCTGCTCCACCTCGCTGGTTGCGACGCACCTGGCCTGCCAGAGCTTGCTCAATGGTGAGTGTGATGTTGCGCTCGCCGGCGGTGTTTCAGTGCGGGTGCCCAAAAAATCCGGCCATCTCTATCATGAAGGAGGGATGGAGTCGCCCGACGGCCACTGCCGAACCTTCGATGCGCGGGCTCAGGGGAGTATGTTTGGCGACGGGGTCGGCATGGTGGTCTTAAAACGTTTATCCGATGCCCTGGCCGATGGCGATATGGTCCACGCGGTGATCAAGGGCTCGGCGATCAACAATGACGGGGCGCTCAAGGTTGGCTACACCGCGCCGAGTGTGGTTGGCCAGACTGAGGTGGTGACCACCGCCCTGGCAAACGCCGGGGTGACGGCTGACACGATCAGCTATATTGAGGCCCACGGCACGGCAACTGAGCTGGGCGACCCGATTGAAGTTGCCTCGCTGACCAAAGCGTTTCGGGCAACCACCGATCAGAAAGTGTACTGCGCGATTGGCTCGGTCAAAACTAACATTGGCCATCTCGATCGGGCGGCAGGGGCGACCGGGCTGATCAAAACCGTGCTGGCCCTCAAACACGGCCAGATCCCGCCCAGCCTGCATTTCGAGGCGCCTAACCCCGAGATCGATTTTGCAAATAGCCCCTTTTTCGTCAACACGACGCTGCGCGACTGGCCGCGCAGCGCCACGCCGCGCCGGGCTGGGGTTAATTCACTTGGCATGGGCGGGACGAACGCCCACATCGTGCTCGAAGAGGCGCCACTGCTGCCGCCCTCGGACCCGGCGACGCCCTGGCAGCTGCTGGTGCTGGCGGCCAAAACCCCCACCGCCCTGAGCGC
>DAOTUS010000233.1:0-16414 GCA_034437415.1 Herpetosiphonaceae bacterium | reverse complement strand
GCGCGCAATGCCCAGCAGCAGGGCACAATCATCATTCCAATAGTGCTGCACAGTGGTCCAGCGCTGGTGGTGCTGACCGGCACGGTCGGCACGGTCGAGCAGTCCCTGGATAGCGAGGGCGTAATTCTTGTCGGCAACGTGGAACGGCGCTTTTTGCCGTTGATCCTCCGCTAGGTGACACTCAGCCGGCAAGGTGGCCTCCAGGCCACCTTGCCGGTAATACCGAAATGAAACGGGTCTTGCCCCACAAGCCTATCGCGATCAGTTCGAAACTGACATGCACCCCCACGATTTTGCCATTCCTCCTGCTCTACGCGCCTGCTATCTTATGTACACATGCTCTTTTATGCAACGTGACTCTACGGCTTGATTGGCAGCCGCACTCTGCACGAGGCGCTGGCGTGCGGCCATTCCGTAACTGCGATGGTCCACGACCCAACCACAAGCCATTAAAATTAAAACGAGGATAACGATGATCCACACGAATCAACGGTCGCTTCCCGATCCATTTATTGACCTTCAAGCGGCAACACGACAGCATCGCATACACCATCAGTGTGGCGCCTATACCTTCGAAGATGGTCTGGCACTTACCGATCTCGTCCGCACCTATGACCCACAGCGGATTGTGGAATTGGGAACTGCGCTAGGCTATACGGCTTGTTGTCTGGCGTATGGTAGTTCAGTCGCCCATGTGGACACGATCGAAGGCGATCCGGATCATGTGCGGTTGGCACGCATGCATATTGCCCACACCGGTCTGGAATCGCGCATCACAGTGCATCATGGCGATTTCACGACAACGCTCGCTGGCCTGCCGGACGGCTACGACATGGCCTTCTTCGACGGCTTCGCGCCGTCCCTTGAACTGCTCATGCACCTTCGACGAGCGCTCACCGATGGCGGACTGCTTGTGTGCTCCAATCTCCAATTAGGCCATGGCCGTGAAGCACTGCTTGTCGCCGACGAATGTGCGAATCGCGCGCACTGGTCCCTCCACACCGCGATTGAGGGAGGACGCACCGTGGTCTTGCGCAAACGAACGGCCCAGGTGGCGTGAGCGCACCTCGGCCGGAGAATCCTGGTCACAACGCCAGTGTTGGGATGCACCGTGTGCGGCAATAGGTGCCCTGGTGGGCACAGCTCGGTTGACTATTAGGATCATGACGTAGGACATGACGGCCAGCAGCTATGCTCTCATCCACCGAGTGCTAGCTGGCCCAAAGGATATTCAGTCAGGAGCTGCATTCGTCGGCTGATTAGACCTTCTAGGTCTCGACCGCTCCAAACTAGTTGCCGTTCCACCCCATCCGTTCATAAGGAAACACTATGACCACACTCCTCACCAAACTTCCTGTGTACGCTACCTCGTTTATCGGCCGCGACCGGTCTGAACATGCTGTGTCGGATCTATTTAGTGATGGGACTCTGCGGATGCTGACCCTGGTTGGCGCCAGTGGCTCGGGCAAAACCCGCCTGAGCGTGCAGGTCGCAGCCCACATGGCCAGCGATTTCCCCGATGGCTGCGTGTTTGTGTCGCTAGCGCCGGTGACCGATCCCGATCTTGTTCTCCCTACGATCGGCCATAGTTTGGATTTGAGTGATCAGGGTGGCGTATCGGTGCTGGAATCGCTGGCCACTGCCCTGCGGAGCAAACGTATGCTCTTGATCCTTGACAATATGGAGCAGGTACGGGAGGCGGCTCCGCAGCTCAACATCCTTCTGGAACAGACCGAGGCACTGCGGGTCATGGTGACCAGCCAGGTGTCCCTGGAAGTACCCTGCGAGATCGTCTATCAGGTGCCGCCGCTGGCCCTTCCGCAGGAACCTGTGCTGGACATCGAGGTGCTGCCCACCTATTCAGCAATCGCCCTTTTCATTGATCGCATGCGCCAAGTTCAGCCGACATTTAGGATTACGCACCAGAATAGCGCCGCCCTCGTAGAAATTTGTCAGCTCGTTGAGGGGTTGCCGCTGGCGATCGAGCTAATCGCTGCCCACAGTGCCGTCTTCACGCCCCAGGATCTCCTCTTTTTTCTCCACCAGCACCTGTCGCTTGGCCGCTTACAACACTCGCTGGACAGCCGTGCGCGCATTATCCGGCCAATTCTGGATTGGTGTGTCAGCCGTCTCGAACCCGCCTATCAACAATTGTTTTTCCGCCTTGGTATCTTTGTCGGAGGCTGGACCCTCGAGTCGGCCACCCAGGTCTGCAACGCCGCCGATGATCTGGGCGTGGATATTGTGGAGGCAATGGAAATGCTCCACAGGAAACACCTGATCCTTGAGGAGATGTTGTGGGGCCAGGAGCAGCGCTACCTCATGCTGGATACGGTCCACGAGTACACGCAGAAGCGTCTACGCACCCTCCGGCAGATCATGCCGCTTTCGCGCTCCCATGCCGACTATTTTACGACGCTCGCCGCCCAAGCCTATGAATCCCGCGAGGGCGAACAGCAAGGGTCCTGGCTAGAGCACCTCGAGAGCGAGTATCATAACATCCGTGCCGCATTGCGCTGGATCGCCCGTCAGGCACCGTCGGCACTGGGCACAATCAGCCTGCACCTCGGGTTTTTTTGGCGAATGCGCGGCTATCTCCACGAAGGCCGCCAGTGGCTTACCACCGCGCTAGATGCGGCGGCACAGCTGCCAGCAGCACAATCTGCCAGCCTCGCCCATGCATTGAGTTTGATCTTGCTCGATCTGGCCGATTATACCGCCGCTCAGACCACTCTGGATCTCGGGATGGAGTACGCCCAGGCCGCCGCTGACCCATTGGTTGAAGCGCGAATCCTGCACGGCCTCGGTCGCCTCACCTTCTACCAGGGCCGTTTGGCGGATAGCCTGGCCTATTCCCGGCGCAACCTCGATCTGTATCACCGTCTTGGCGATCGCGGCGGTGAAGCGCGCCTCCTCTCCAATATTGCGCTCATACTGGTTGAGCAGGGGCAGCATCAGGAGGCATTGGCGATGTATCAGCAAAGTTTACAGCTTGCCCAGGCATTAGGGAACACCTTCAGCGAAAGTATTACCCTGACCAATATGGGGCAGGTCTACTGGACCCTCGGCGACTTTCCTCAGGCGATAACCATCACCACGCGCGCCCTGGCTATGGCCGAGACACTGGGGGATCAGCATGGAATAGCGTTGAATCACATCAACATGGGCGAGTTGCGTTCGCGCGAGGGCGATTATCGCGCCGCCAGGGATCACTTGCAGCAGGGCATTCGTCTCGCCCGCGAGGCGGGTCTTGCGGACCCACTGACTCAGGGATTGATCATGCTCGCAGGCGTGGTGCTTAAGACTGGTAATCGATCAGAGGCACAACAAACGGCCGCTGAAGCACTGGGCATGATTCAGACCCATGAGTTGATTACGCTTCTGCCAGAAATGGTGGAGCACGTTGCCAGGATTGCCATCGCCGATCAGCGCTGGACGGACGCGGCGCGCTTCCTTGGGTATGCCGACGCCCAGCGCCAGATCCTCGGAGTAACCTTAGGGCCAACCACCCAACGCGATTATCAGGAGCTTGTGCTGATAGTGCAGGCCCAGCTTACCCCAAGCCAGTGGGATCTCCTAGCCGCCGAGGGGCAATCGTTGTCCGTCGAGGACTTGCTGCCGCCGCCACCCTATGGAGTGCGATAGATCAATCGGTGTGTCAGCAATCAGGTCGCAGATGGATAAGCAGGGATTCCGGCCAGATTAATCCGCCAGCGCACCTGAAATGAGACGGTTCCCACGCGTGCCAGGATCACGCTCACCGTCGTGACGATCGCGTCGCCGAAATCCGACTGCTCTGGGTGGGTTCACCCGTGCCAGCACCCCGTCTCATTGCAAAGGGGCAGTGAATGCCAACTGGCCTGAATCCCTGTTAACAATACCAGCCCCACCGCCACGACAGCAGCGGGGTGGTCACTCTTTGCGGCGGCGGTGCGCTGGGCGATTGGTGGCACCGGGGCCTTCCCCACCGCCACGCCCACCACCGTGCCGACCAGCACCCCAACTAGCACCCCATTCCCGTCGCCGCTGCCCGGCGATGACATTCCGACCGTCACCGCCACGCCGTCGCCGCAGCCCGACCCCAGCCTGGATGTCTGCCAGGATGCCTTTGAACCCAACGATAGTCAGGCCCAGGCCCAGCCGTTGAGCTTCCCGGTCACCCAGGACCATGCCTTCTGCACGGCTAACGATGCCGACTGGGTCCGCTTCGAGGCCGCCCAGGGCGTGGCCTACCGCATCGAGACACGCAACCTGTTGCCCGGCGTCGATACCGTGGTCAGCGTGCATGACGCCACCGGCGCTCAGCTAGCCGAGAACGATGAGGGGCCATTCCCGCCCGCTGCCCGGTTCGACTGGACCAGCACAGTCGCTGGCACCGTCTGGGTACGTGTGCGACCCTACGACCCAACGCAGAGCAGCCCGCGCCACCAGTACCAGCTGCGTATCCGCCCGCTGACCTGCGTCGATGCCTGGGGTGACAACAGCACCGCCGCCCTGGCCAGTCCGGTCAGCGCCGGCAACCAGACCACCTTTGCCGCGTGTGCGAACGGCACCACCAACTGGATCGCCTTCACCGGCACGGCCAACACCTTCTATCGCCTGGAGCTGGTGAATGTGCCGCGGCAGATGTTCCTGCAGATGCAGGCGTATGCCAGCGACCAGACCACCCCACTGAGCTATCTGGATACCTCCACCAACCCCCGTGATCCGCTGGTGGTCTATGTCCGCCCGGCCCAAACTGGCACGGTCTACCTGAAGGTCTCCGTGACCTCGTCGATCACCCCCGAGATCCCGTTCTATGATCTGCGCATCACCACCGACAGTTGTCCGGATGCGCAGATCGAACCCAATGACCAGTTCACCAGCGCCCGGCTACTCAGCCCCGCGATGTCCTATGCCCTGGCGCTCTGCGGGGCCAATGATGTCGACTGGTTTGCCGTCAATGCCCAGGCGGGCACGACCTACCGCCTCGAAGGCACGGCAGCCGCTGGCCTCAACCCCCTGGTGTTCTCGCCGCGTTTACGCCTGTACAGCGACCCCAATGGCGCCGAGCTTTCAACTGGGTCAACGAACTCGGCGGTGCGTACCTGGACCGCTACCCAGACCGGTGTGTACTATGTGCGGATCGATAACAGCCGGTCGTCGAGCCTGAACGATCCGAGCTTCCAGTACATCCTGGCGCTCCAGGTCAACCCGACCTGTCCGGACAGCTATGAATCCACCGAACAAGCCGGGACCAGCCCGGCGCTGTCTGGGGGCGGGCGGCTCCTGCGCGCGCTGTGTGAGCAATCGGATGAGGATTGGGCCACGGTCAGCGTGACCCAGACCGGTCAGTACCGGGTAGAAGTCGTCAACTATCCCACCACGATGGCGGTGGGCCTGTGGATCATGGACAGCGACCGCACGACCACACTGGCCTTCAATAGTTCGGGATCCAGCACCTACCCCACGGTTGGCATCACCCTGACCGCAGGCACAACCTATGCGGTCAAAGTGGCCAATACCCTGAGCTTCGAGGGCGATATCACCCGCCGCTACGAGCTGTGTCTGACCGCCGCCGCCTCCTGCGTCGATCCGTATGAGCCGAATGCGACCAAGGCAGACGCGACCCTCATCCAGCCCGGCCAGGCGCAAACTCACTGGATGGTGCCCGGCCAGGATGTCGATGTGCTGCGCGTCGCGAGCGAGCTGGGCGCCCTCTACCGGCTACGGGTGACCACGCAGCAGCCGGATCTGCTCTTCAGGATGCGTATGGTCAGCGCTGGTGGGGGCGACGAGATCGTAACCAGCGATGCCAGCGGGACACTGACCGCTGTCTTTCTGGCTGGAGGCGAACCCACCCAGACGATCACGCTGAGCAATCTGTTACCGCGGGGTGGTTTCCTGCATACCTACCGGGTGCTGGTCGAACCTATCATGCCGGCGCAGCCCGCCGCCAGCACCCAGGCAAACGCCGTCCCGATCACGCCGGGATCGGTGGTGACGCGCACGCATCAGTTCCTGGGACAAACTGACTGGTATGTCTTCGAGGGTCTGGCTGGCCTGGACTACCACGTCACCGTCACGACGACCGGGCGTGACCAGTTCGAATTTGCGTATCTGCTGACCCACGACGCGGGGGCGAACCCGCGCCGGATCTATGTCGGCGACCGGGCCGAACCCACCGTCAATGGGGTGCAGGCGTTTTCCTATACCCCGCCGCAATCCGGCCTGATCTACCTGAAACTGCCCCACCGTGGTATGCCCAACGCGCTGAAAGGTTCGATCGTGAGCCTGGCGGCCAGCCCGATCAGCCAGACCCTGCCACCGACGATCGTGTTGGGGGATTACACCACCTTTCCCGAACCCTACGACACGCCTGAGGAAAGCCCGCTGGAGTATGCCACCCGGCAGCACTTCAATCAGGCGCGGCTGGCCCGTGGGCTGGCCCCGCTGGCCTTCAACGACAGCCTGAACAAGGCCGCCCGCACCCAGGCGTTTGATATGGAACTGCATCAGGTGGTGGTCGGTTATCCCAACGGCGATGACCAGCCGGCGGTCGGCCACGACGGCACCGATGGAACCACCGCAGACGACCGCGCGCACCGTGCTGGCTACACGGGCGGCGTGGGCGAGAACGGCTACGGCGCACCCAACCACACTGTGACCTCCGGAATCGCGCCAGTGAATGGCTGGATGGGAAGTACCCATGGTCACCGCGAGGCCATGCTGTCGCCCTGGAGCCGCGAGATCGGCATCGGGGTCGCCGGCGGCTATGCCTACAGCGTCTTCGGCAGCGCGCCCGGCATCCAGCCGGTCTTTATCAACAGCGATGCGCTGTCGACCGCTACGCGCCAGGTCACCGTGACCCTCAGCGCGCCCGACCCAAACGTGTACGGCGGTCAGGGCTGGAGCTTCGCGCTCAGCCACAGCCCGATCTTCACGCCGACGACCTGGACGCCCTACACCATCACGCAGGGCAGCTTCGCCAACCCCAATACCTACGGCGCACCGCAGCAGATCAGCTTTGTTACGCCGCTGGTCGTGGACTGGACGCTGCCGCCGGGCATCGGCGAACAGGCGGTCTATGTTAAGTACCGCACGCCCAATGGTACCGTGTATCTCAACCGCGATACGATTAGCGTGGCGCTGCCCACGGTGACGGACGCGAATCAGCCGGTGCTGCCGCCCGCGCTGCCCGCGTCGCTGAACCCGACCGCGCAGGGCGTCACGGCGTTTGACTATCCGCTCATGGCGGGGAATGGCCTGATGAGCCCGCGTGGGCTGGCGCTCCATGTCACCAGCTATCTGGCCGATGCCGGCCGCACCCACCAGGGGTCGAGCGTGGGCGCTGGGGCCGCCCTGAGCGAATTCGCGGTGCTGCGCCTCCCCGATGCGACCCCGCAGGATCCGAGCGATGACGCCTATCACCTACTCTGGGATGACCGGCTGTGGAACCTGACCCGCGATTGGTCGCAGGCGGGCGAGGTCTATCGCCTGCCCCGTGAGCGCGTTGGCGATGGGTTCTCCGATAGCATTACCCAGATTGCGCACACCACCGGCGCGGCCCACGGAATCGATAGCGGCGCGGCCTGGCAGATCACGTTTAATGATGGTACGGTCTGGGCCTTTGGCACCACGGCGGACAGCGCCTGGCGCTTCCGCGATGCGGCGGGCACGGCCCATATCTGGCGCTGGAACGTGGCCCAGGTGACGGATATCCACACCAACTATCAACGCTGGACCTATGCGACCGAGACCGATACGCGCAACGGGCAGCCGTTTGACCGGGCCGGCCAGGTGTCCCAGATCGCCTGGAATGGCAATGTTGCGCTGAGCAAACAGCCCGACCGCGCGATCATCTTCGAGTATGCCGCACGGGGCACTACTGACTCCAACCCGGCGACCAATCGCTTCTTCACGACCACCCGCCTGAACAGCATCACCGTGTTTGCCGGATCGGTCGAGACCCGGCGCTATGGGCTGGGCTACACGATCGTGGCCGATGGCCCGGCCAACCGGCTGGCGCTAACCAGCATCACGACCTATCGTGATGGAACGACCCCAACCGAACAGGTCGATCTCCAGTATCACGCACCGGAGATTGCGGGCGAGGGCGTCCATCTGGCCACGGTGGCGCTGAATGGCGGCCCATCGGTGGCCTACGCCTACACCCGCCAGACGGTCACGGGCATGCTGCGCTACACCAAACACCACACGCTGTTCAACCCCACGGCGGCGGAAGTGGCCGTCCTGACCGGGAGCGCTGGCCTGGTGGGCGCATCCGCCAATAAAAATTCCGCCGTGGCGGCGCAGCGGGCGGTGAGCACGGCGTCCGGCAACCCGTGTGCCGATCCGAACGTCGATCCCGCCAAGGTCCAGACGACGACGGTGAACGGCGCTGGGTCGGAGCATTCGACCAGCGACTGTGCTGGCAACAGCGAATTTGGCAAAGATCGCACCCAGCCACCCTACGATGGCCTGCCCTATAAAGGCGGCTGTGAGCCGGCCCCAGAAAGCGCTGGCCGCGCAGCCGAGTCCTCCCCTGAGCTGGCGATGGCGCGGATGACGACCGCCGCAGCGACCGGCGCATACTGCCATAAGGTGGTAGCCAACTATGAGGCGGTGACCCTGCCATCGGGCCAGCCCAGCGTGCGCACCCCGGCGACGTTTGAGGATATTCGCCAGCCCGACGGCTCCTACGAGTACCGCCAGACCGGCACGGTCTACGACCAGCACGGCAACGTCCTCTATCGGGACCACTTCGGCGTGATGGCCGACCCCAGCGATGACTGGTACACCCAACGCACGTACGGCAACCCGCAGTTCCCCGACCTGGTCACGGCGACGATGAACTATGATCAGCAGGGCACGCTGCGGGCAAAGACCACCTACGCCTATCTCCCAGGAACCCGCTTGCTGGCGGAAACCGGCCAGTGGCTGCTGGAAGAAGGACGCATTCTGACCAGCACCCTGCGCTATGACGCTCGTGGCCTGCTCGCGTCCATGTCTGATCCGACCGGGGCAACCACCACGTACGGCTACGATACGATCGGCAACACCATTGCGCTGACCAATCCGCTCGGCCTCGTCTCCCGCATGACCTACGATGATCATGGGCGGGTGGCGTCGCAAACGGATCCGCGCGGGGCAACGAAAACCTATCAGTACGATGCGGTCGGCAATCTCGATCACAGCATTGATGCGCTTGACCAGCGTACCACCTATGTCTACGATGCCCAGAAGCGCAAAATCGCTGCGATCAATCCTCGTGGTGCCGTTGTGGGCTATGGCTACAACGACCTGAATCAGCTGATCGTGATGACCAATACGCTGGGGCTGACCACGCACTACGAATACGATAGCCGTGGCCACCGGGTGACGACGATCGATCCGCTCGGCCGACGCACCACCGCCACCTACGAGTCCGCCCACGGCTGGCAGACGGCCAGCACCGATGCGCTCTCCGCCACCACCACCATGACCTATGATGGTGCGGGCAAGATCGTAGCGGTGACCAATCCGCTCCAGGATTCGACCAGCACCGTCTACGACGGGTCGAATCGGGTGATCGCCCGCACCGATGCGCTGAATAACACAACGCGCACGCAATACGATAGTTTTGGCCGCATGATCGCCCAGACCGATGCGCTCTCGGCCACCGCCCGCTACCAGTACGACAGCCTCAGCCGCCTCGTGGTGATGACCGACACCCTGGGCTACGCCACCCGCTATCAGTACGACGATGCCGGGCGCCAGACCGCCGTGATCAATCCCCGTGGGGCGGTCTCCCGATCCTTCTACAACGCGCTGGGTCAGGTGATCACCAGCACCGATGCGCTGAGCCAGACCACAGCCTTCGGCTACGATGTCGCCGACAATCAGACCGTCGTCACCGATACGCTGGGCATCCCGACCACCCGCCGCTACGACCTCCTCGGCCGGATGCTGGCGGAGACCAATGGCCTGAGCCAGACCAGCAGCTATGGCTATGATGCGGTCGGCAATCAGACCGTGATCACCGATACCCGTGGCTTTGTCACCCACCGCGTCTACGATCCCGCCAATCGGCTGGTGGCGATCACCGATGCGCTGAGCCAGACCACGGCGTTTGGCTATGATGCGGTCGGCAATCAGACCGTCATCACCGATACCCGTGGCTACGTCACCCGCGCTCAGTTCGATGCGGGCAACCGCCTCGTCGCCAGCACCAACCCGCTGACCCAGACCAGCGCCACCGGCTACGATCCGCTCGGGCGGGCGACCATCCTGACCAGCACGCTGGGCCTGACCATGACCAGCGCCTATGACGCCGGCGGCCGGATGATCACGTCCACCGATCAGCTCCGGCGCGCCACCCGCTACGACTACGATGCGGTCGGGCGCCGGACAGCGGTGATCGATCCGGCCGGTGTCCGCACGACCTTCGCGTACGATGCGGCGGGACGGCTGACGGCGGTGATCGAGAATGCGCAGGCAGGCGGGCCGGCCGATCCGCAGACCAACGTCACGACCCGCTTCACCTACGATGCGGTGGGCAATCTGATCACGAGCATCGATGCGAACACCCGGCCGACCACCCACACCTACGACCTGCTGAACCAGCGCACGGCCACCAGCGATCCGCTGGGACGCACGACCGTGCTGACCTACACGGCGCGGGGTGAGCTGGGCCTGAGCCGGGACGCGCTGGGCCGCGTCACCACCTACACCTACGATGACGGCGGGCGGCTCACCCTGCTCGACTATCCGGCGGGCACGCCCGATGTCACCTATGCCTATGATGCGGCCAGCAATGTCACCACCATGACCGATGGCACTGGCACAACCACCTACACCTACGACGCGCTGAGCCAGATGCGCACCCGAACCCACGCCGGACGCACCCTGACCTACACCTATACCCTGACCGGCCAGGTCGCGGCGCTGGACTACTGGAGCCTGGGCACGGTGGCCTTCACCTACGATGCCCTCGATCGACTGGCGACGCTGCAGCCCTGGGACGGTCCGGCCAGCAGCTACACCTATCGCGGCGACACCGCGCTGCCGGCGACGATCACGCGCGGCGGGATCACCTCGGCCTACACCTACACGGCGGCGCACGAGCTCGGCGCGATTGATCACCAGTATCTCGCGACCCGCCTCAATCGCTTTGGCTATACGACCGACGCGGTCAGCAACCGGCTGAGCAGCAGCGAGCTGGTCGCCGGGACGGTGCTCACGACGACCTACGGCTACGACCCGCTCCAGCGCCTGCGCGATGTTAGCTATCCGGCGCTGCCGGGTGGCCCGGCGGCGAGCAGTATCCACTACACGCTGGATGCGGTCGGCAACCGCCTGAGCGACGGCAGCACCAGCGCCACCTTCGACGCCGCCGACCAGGCCAGCGGCATGACCTACGATGGGGTGGGCAACCTGCTGAGCGATGGCACGACGACCTACACCTACGATGCCGCCAACCGCCTGCTGACGACGACGATCAGCGGCACGACCACGACCTACGCCTACAACGGCTGGGGCACCCTGGTGCAGGAACAGATCCAGACCGGCGCGACGATCACCACGACCGCCCTGATCCTCGATGAGCGCGATGGCTTGCCGCAGGTGCTCGGCGCGATCCGGTCGGATGGCGTGACGACGCTGTATGCCTACGGCAGCGAGGGCGTCCACGCCCAGCAGACCCGCACCGCCAGCAGCGCCGCCATTCACTACACCCTGCTCGATGCCCTCGGGAGCATTCGCGCCCTCGTCACCCCGGCCGGCGCGGTGGCGCGCACGATCCACTACGATGCTTGGGGCACCGTGCGCCACACCACGGGCACGGTGGCGACGCGGCTGGGCTACACGGGCGAGTGGATGGGCATGGTCGATGGGACGGTCTATCTGCGGGCGCGCCACTACCAGCCCGCCCTCGGCCGCTTCCTGCAGCGCGACAGCTTCCCCGGCATCCCCAGCAGCCCGCAGTCGCTGCACAAGTACACCTACGCCCACAATAACCCGCTCAAGCACACCGACCCGAGCGGCAACGTGATCCCGGTGCTGCTGGCGGTTGGGGTTCTGATAGCGGTGGCCGAATTCAGCCTGTCGGTCTATGATGCCTATACGACCTACGAGACGGTGATGGACCCGTGTATCAGCCTTGGGGAAAAAGGCCTCACGATCGCGCTCTTTGTGGGCGGGCTGTTCCTACCCGGCGGTGGTTATGCCAGTGGGGCCAAGGCGGTCGGTAAATCGGTGAAGGCGCTGGTCAACAACCTTGACCATGCGGACGAGGTGTTTGATGCCACCTATAAGGTCCGCAAAGTCTTCAGGAACACCGATACCGCCGCCGACACCGCCAATGGGCTGGACAATGCCGACGATGCCAACGATCTGATCAAGGCTACCAATGATGTCCCGTGTATTAAAAACAGCTTTGTCGCCGGCACACTGGTCAAGAGCGAACACGGTTTGGTCGTGATCGAAACACTCCGCGAAGGCGATCGGGTGTGGGCGGTTGACCCGGAAACGGGTGAGGCGGGCTACCACCTCATTACCTGGACGACCAACCACGCGACTGAGGACATCGTAACGATCGCGGTCACGCTCGCAAGGAGTCCTGAGTCTGAAACGGCGGAGACGGCGTTGACCGAATATATCGGGGCGACCGCGGAGCACCCGTTCTGGGTGGTAGGCCGAGGCTGGGTTGATGCGGGCGACCTGCAGGTTGGCGATATCCTGCTAGCCGCCGATGGACGACGGCTCGTGGTCACCGGAGTACAGCCGACCATACGCCACGTCCAGGTGTATAATTTCACCGTGGATACACTCCACACCTACACCGTCGGTCGGTTGGCTACGGTGGTTCATAATGTCGAGTGTATTGATCCATCAGATGTGCCCACGAAACCTAAGGTACCTACCATTGATGACTCTATTGATGATTTCGTTGGCAATTCAACACCTGGTAATGTTAGCAAGTCAGATCAATATTCAAGAGTTGGTGACTTTAGCCAGGCAAATACTGATTTTGATGCCTTAGTCGGATCGCAACCTGTAAAATCCCATCCAGGTGGGATTAGATCAGCAGAGTTTGACGGCAATATAACAATTAGCGTTCGACCAAACAGCTCCGGAGGCATGCCAACTATTCAAATTAATGTGCCTGGTAAAGCGGCTATAAAGGTGCGATATGACCCATGAAGCGAGTAAATGTTATTCAATACTCAGTTCTGATGAGGAATTGAACGTACATAGCGTTCTTGATTGTCTTATCCATGGACAAAGCATTCCCGATCTCAGCATCATTAAACAGGCAGGGTGGATTGCCGTTCCAGTAGAAAGTGCAAGTCATTTCGATTCGTTTGACATAGCGTGTCTTATTCATGCAATGCACGGAGCATCCACTCAGTACTTCTATGTTATTCCTTTTGAAGGATTTATGAATGTTGCCGAATATCTTAAGGTCACGTCATCGGTGGAGGGGATTACCTATGTTAATAAAACCTATTCATTCTTCAATATCATCATGGTAGCGGAAAATGCTTCATGGTTATGCATTGCCACCGTTCGAGATTACTTCATCTATGTTGGGTTACCTGAGTTTATAGAGGCTGCTGTAGGGAGGAGCATAGAAGCTCAGTACCTTGCTTTTCACACCTTTGCAACTAATCCTATCGGCCCAGATACGGTGAGGAATGAACTCGTGCGTATCCTTCATACATGTCGCATTGAATATGCCCATGCAGAAGCGGGTGAACCAATTGAATTACTGCTATAGAACAGTAGTGAAGTTAGTCGACGAACTTATAACGGGTTCCGATCCAATCTTTGTGATCGATCGGTCGGCGCCGATCGACCCCATTGATGAAGCCCCCTACCACACCGCCGGTGGCGTTGTGCTACCGGCGTAAACTGTCCCCAATTCAGCTATGACCCAGGCCCGCATCCAGCATCCCTGGTGCGGGCCTGCGCTGTTGCGACGGTCTATCTGTGGGCGCGCCACTACCAGCCCGCCCTCGGCCGCTTCCTGCAGCGCGACAGCTTCCCCGGCATCCCCAGCAGCCCGCAGTCGCTGCACAAGTACACCTACGCGCATAATAACGCGCTGAAGCACACCGACCCGAGCGGCAACGTGATCCCGGTGCTGCTGGCGGTTGGGGTTCTGATAGCGGTGGCGGAATTCAGCCTGTCGGTCTATGATGCCTATACGACCTACGAGACGGTGATGGACCCGTGTATCAGCCTTGGGGAAAAAGGCCTCACAATCGCCCTCTTTGTGGGCGGGCTGTTCTTACCCGGCGGTGGCTATGCCAGTGGGGCCAAGGCGGTCGGTAAATCGGTGAAAACCCTGGTCAATAATCTTGACCATGCGGACGAGGTGTTTGATGCCACCTACCAGGCCCGCAAAGTCTTCAGGAACACCGATACCGCCGCCGACACCGCCAACGGGCTGGACACTGCCGACGATGCCAACGATCTGATCAAGGCCACCAATGATGGACCCACCAAGCCCACGGTGCCGAAATTCTGCTCATTCACGCCGGACACCCCGGTGCTGACGATCAACGGCCTGCTGCCGATTGGCGGGCTGACGGTCGGAACGCTGGTGTGGGCCTGGGACGAGGCGACGCAGACCACCGGCTGGTATACGATCACCGACACCTGGGGGCACGCCGATCCGGTGCTGGTTGATCTCATGATCGACGGTGATCCGATCACGACGACCCCCGAGCATCCCTTCTTCACCGGGGAGCGCGGCTGGGTAGCGGCGAGCGACCTGCGGCTGGGCGATGCCATTCGCTCGGCTGCTGAGTCGTGGGGGGCCGTCGAGCGCATCGTGCTGCGGCACCAAACCCAGGTCATGTATAATCTGACGGTGGCCACCGCGCACACCTTCTTTGTTGGTGAGGGGCAGTGGCTGGTGCATAATGACTGCTTCGACTTTGGCAAATCCCTACCAAATGGTGCTGCTATTGAAGCATTAGTGGATAATGATGGTGTATTCTGGACTGCATTAAGTGTCCCAGATGCACTTAAAGGACAGGGTATTGGTAAAAGTCTCTTCGGTGATGCTTGGGATGCAATTGGAAAAAATGCGACAGCAGTTGGTGGGAAGTGGGCACCAGGTATGCCGGATAATCTCAATGCCTTCAACAAGAATATAAAGGCTGGAATGGACATTGACGCAGCGGCCATTAACACCTTTACCGGCAGCCAAGCGAAAGCACGTGGGTTTATCAAACCAGAATTTACGGTTTTGCGGGGAATGTCAGGTGATTATACAGAGGTTGAGGTGATTTTTCGATGAATGAGTATGCTATACATATCATGACCGCGCAATATGCAGCGCGGGCAGGGTGGAAACCGCATGAAATCCTGCGATTACTGTTAAAACGGATTGAACCTCGGTATCCTGGGGAAATCCCCTATATTGCCATGGATCATTGTATTGGAAGAGCATTTCAGATACCATTAAGAATTGTTCGTTCTATTGAACAATGGACTGGGTTTCCTTCCGAGGCTGGAACGCTGAGTGATGATGAAGTTGATATACTCCTGCAGCCATGGATCAACCAGTATGTCCAGAATGAGGAATTGACGGAAGAGGATAGCGGTCATTATGGAAGATAACATACACGTGTGGTATGAAAAGATAAAAAAACCGAATCAATTTTTCACCCCTGACGACGATTGTGAGTTGACGAACAACCTCTGGCTGGGCGAGGCCTGTTTTTGTCAAGCGAAATGGGACTCTTCCGCACTTTTGGTGGAGTCGATCTGCTTTTGCTCACGCCGCTAACACCCGTTGGCGGAGGAGATCAAACTTGGCGCGGCCATACCCACTCCGTTTAATCAGCTTGAGCCGCGTAATCTGGCCTTCGGTTTGGCCGTTGCTATAGGATAACGTCAAGGCGGCCAGCACCGCCGCCCGATCCCGGTGTAATCCTGTCGCAAATCGGCATAATTCAGGAATCCCACTCGCTTCCATGTCCTGCATCCATGCGGCGAAGCCAGCTGGTTGACGGTCACGAACCAGTTGGAGAAAGGTCTGCCCCAGCTGGTAGGCCGTGGCTGCTTCGGGACAGATGGCACACAGTCGCTCAAGGAGCGCCTGATCGGTGGGCTTAAGCTCGGCAGGACGACGCATGCAGAGCCACGCGGCTTGTCAGGCCGAGAGGTGGTGCTGTGACGGGCGCGGGGACACCGGGGTGCGCCCCGGCACCCGTCCGCGGCGCGGCGGCTGCACAGGCCGATCTGCGGGAGCCGGACCCAGATGCCGATGCTGGACCACCCAGCGGGCAACTAAGGCGCGTGAGCCCAGATACCCCTGGCTGTGAAGATCGCGCCACAGTTGGCTGCCATTGTCGTATCCAGCGGCGATCTGCTGGGTAAGATAGGGAACAAAGGGGTCTAAAATGCTGGGTTGTTTCCGCCGATGCGCCCGTTCGGGAAA
>DAOTUS010000232.1:0-2390 GCA_034437415.1 Herpetosiphonaceae bacterium | reverse complement strand
AGCGATACTGTTCCCGTCTTTTTTGGTTTTGGTGCCGTTAAACCATGACATACCGATCAAAAAACGCTGTTTTGAGCAAACAATGTCTGTTTTTGATTTAGATGCAATTGCCCTGCTAGCTACCATTTTAATCATTGACAAACTTTTACGCTCGGCGTATGATAGCTGGAAGCGTTTCCATACTCGCTGTGGAGTTAAGCTGAAATGGCCTATACCATCAAAGACGTAGCGCGCCGTGCCGGCGTCGGCATTGCCACCGTCTCGCGTGTCCTCAACGACTCACCCAACGTCCTGCCTGCCACCCGTGCCCGCATTCTGGCCATCATTGACGAGCTTGGCTACCGCCCGAACCAGGCGGCGCGGCAGCTGGTCACCGCGCGCTCCCACGCGATTGCGGTGGTGCTGCCCTTCCTGACCCGGCCATTTTTCATTGAAGTGCTCCGTGGCATCGAGGCGGTGATCGCCCAGTCGGGCTATCAGCTGATTATCTTCAATGTTGAGACGATTGAGCAGCGCGAGCATTACTTTGGCACGCTGCCCTTTCTCGGCCGCACCGACGGCCTGATCATTCTCTCGCTGCCGCTTGGCTCGATTGAGCTTCAGCGCCTCCACGATGCGGAGATGCCGGCGGTCTTTATCGATACCAGCGCGCCCGGCTACTCCTCGGTCGAGGTCAACAACGTCGCCGGGGCGCAGCTGGCGGTCGAGCACTTGATTCAGCGCGGCCACACCCGAATTGCCTATATCTCCGGGCCGCTCCACCCAACCCTTGGCTTTCCGGTCAACCGTGACCGCAAGCAGGGCTACGAGCTGGCTCTGCTCGCCCATCAGCTGCCGGTGCGCGCCGAGTATATTCGCCCAGGCGACGATGGCCGCGCTATCGGCTGCGCCACCGCGCTGGAGCTGCTCGACCTGCCCGAGCCGCCGACCGCGATCTTCACCGCCAGCGATGAGCAAGCTTTCGGCGTGATCGATGCCCTGACCATGCGCGGGCTGCTTCCTGGCAAAGATGTTGCTATTGTTGGCTATGACGATTTGGAGCTGGCCCGCTATATCGGCCTCACCACAATCCGTCAGCCAATGGAGCAGATGGGCCGCGAGGGCGCCGAGCGCCTGCTGGATAATTTACTCAATGGCAACACCGAACCAACCATCCAGGTTATTCCAGTCACGCTGATCGAACGAGCGACGACCAGCCCAGCCAGCTGATTTTCGAATCCGGATCACCAGATCATCTTATTTCCCATATCAAGCTTCACTCTAGCATTAATTGTCTAACGTGATTAAAAATCCAACGATGGAAACGTTTTCAGCGAGGATAACGTGACAGAATCAACTGGAATAGAGACCGATTTGACGGCTCTGCGGGAGCGCTTGCCCCGCCCCCATCTGCCGGCCCACCCACGCTGGGAGGCGCTCTACTGGCGCGCCTGGGAGCTGGGCGCCCGCATGGTTCGCCAGGGGACGCCCAGCAATGGGTTTGCGCCCCAGTATGTCGATGCGGCCTTTGGCGGCAATATTTTTCAGTGGGATACCTGCTTCATTGCCGCCTTTGCCCGCTACAGCAACGAGCTGCTGCCGGTGCGGCCCGCCCTGGATAACTTCTACTCGCGCCAGGAACCCGATGGCTATATCGCCCGCGAGTATCGCTGGGAGAACGGTGCGCCGCTGTGGGCCAAAGGCTCAGGCGACTCGTGCAACCCGCCGCTGTTCGCCTGGGCCGAGTGGCTGCTCTACCGCATCCACGGCGACGCCGGGCGCCTGCAGCAGGTCTGGGGCCATCTCGACGGCTACTATCGCTGGCTGATGGCGAATCGGCGTCTGCCCAACGGGCTGTACTGGATCACCGATATGGGCTCGGGGATGGACAACACGCCGCGCTACGGCGCCGCCTGGACCGACTACTCGATTCAGCAGGCCCTCAACGCCCGCACGATGCAGCAGATCGCCCAGATCCTCGGCGACACTGCCGCGAGCACGTTTTATCAGCACGAGCACGCCAGCCTCAGCGAACAGATCAATCGGCTGATGTGGGACGAGGCCGCCGGGTTCTACTGGGATCTGGATGCTGGCGATCTGCCGGTGCCGACCTACAGCGTGGCGGCCTTCTGGGCGCTGCTGGCCGAGATCGCCAGCCCTGCCCAGGCCGCAAAGCTGATCGGGCAGCTGCGCGATCCGCAGCGCTTCTGGCGCACCCACCCGTTCCCTACCCTGGCCGCCGATGAGCGCTGGTTCAAGCCGTATGGCGACTACTGGCTCGGCGCAGTCTGGGCGCCCACCAACTACATGATTATTCGCGGACTCCACAGCTACGCCGCCCACGATTTTGCCCGCGAGGCCAGCGCCCGCCACCTCGACAGTATGTGCGACGTGCTCGACACGACCGGCAC
>DAOTUS010000231.1:0-15410 GCA_034437415.1 Herpetosiphonaceae bacterium | reverse complement strand
TAGTTTGACAATGTTAGATTACACGGCAAAGGCGCAGGATTTTGGATGAAGATGGACGCTTGGTGGATAACGATTGGAGGAGGGACGCCATATATGGCGTCCCTCCTCCCGCGAATACGTGCGCTTTTTGGGTTTCCCGGTCATCGCGCAGGTCGGTGCGAACGCCATCCATGGTGTCCATGGGCCTAATCTAACATTGTCAAACTACTAGCTACTGAAAGGCTCGTCTCGTTTACTAGCTACGAGCTACTGAAAGGCTCGTCTCGTTTGCTAGCTGCTAGCTGCTAGCTACTGAAAGGATCTCCATCAAACGCTTGCTTGATTTCGGCCTGGTGGTACTGCTGGCGCTGCTCCCGTTTGAGCTGGTGCGCGGCCTGAGACTGCCTGGCCTTGTGCTAACCAATGTCGAGCTGCTGGCCCTGGGCGTGCTCGCCTGCTGGGCCGGGCTGCTGGGCGCCGAGCGGCGCCTGCCGCGTCTGCCGCGCTGGTTTGGCTGGGCGCTGGTCGGCTGGATCGCGGCGCTCATCCTTAGCGCCGTGCTGGCCGAGTCCCAGCGTGGGGAGGCGCTGAAGTTCAGCCTGCGCCAGGCCCAGGGGGCGCTGCTGGCGGCATGTCTGGCCGAGCGGGTTGGCGAGCGCGGCTGGGCGCTTGGGCGGCGCCTGCTCGGTGGGCTGGCCCTCGGAGCCGTGCTCAGCGCCAGCCTGGGGGTGTGGGAGGTCGGCGGGGGCGGCATGGCCAGCGGCATCCTTGAGCCGTTTCGCAAAACCACCACGCTGATGGGCGGGATTCTGCGGCTCAGCGCCAGCTTTCAGCACGCCAATATCGCCGCCATGTACTTTGAGTCCACGCTGCCGCTGCTGTTGGTTGGCGGCCTGGCCCTCGTGCCCCGGCGCTGGCGCTGGGCTGGCGTGGCTGGAGCGGGTCTGCTCTGGACGGCGCTGCTGCTGACCTATAGCCGCGGCAGCGTGTTCACCGCAATCCTGGTTCTTCTGGCAACGACCGTGGGCGTGGCCGCCCGCTGGGGCCGCCGCAGCCCGACCTGGCGGAGCGCCGGGCTGGCGGGCCTCCTGCTGAGCGGGCTGGGCTTGGCGCTGGTGATCAATCCGGCCCTGCGCCTGCGCCTGAGCACGATCGAGCTTGACGCCTGGTACAACGCCAGCTATCGAACCTATCCGATCGCCCGGATGGCGCCTGGCGAGGTGCGCAAAGTTCCGGTTGGCCTGACCAACACCGGCAAGGCCGCGTGGGGGATCGATGGCGAGCGTCCGATCCGGCTGGCCTATCACTGGCTCGACCAAACCAGCGGCGTGGTGATCGACTTTGAGGGCCTGCGCACCGCCCTGCCGCACCCGATTGACCCAGGCGAGAGCCTCGAGCTGCAGGCGAATCTGCGCGCCCCGAGGCAGACGGGCGAATATCTGCTGGCCTGGGATATGGTCGGTGAAGATATCAGCTGGTTCAGCCAGCTGGGGGTCAATGCGGCGCAGGTGTCGGTGGTGGTCGCTGGTGCGCCGGTAAGCGTGGCCGCGCCAGCAGCGCCAGCCGACCGGGCGCCGTCGCGCTCAGGCAAGCTCGAGGTGAGCCAGCCCCTGCCAAGCCGCCGGGCGCTCTGGGGGGCGGCCCTGGCGCTGTGGCGCCAGCACCCGCTCCTCGGCATCGGCCCGACGGTGTTTCAGCACAGCTACGGCCCGCTGATCGGCCAGGATCAGGCTGACCCGCGCTACCACACCCACAATCTGTATCTGGAGACGCTGACCGGCAGCGGCGTGGTCGGTCTGCTGGCCCTGCTGGCGCTGATCGGCCTGCTCTGGTGGCAGGGTCTCCGGCGGCTGCTGGCCCGCGGCGCGCCGGCCGATTCGCCGCGCTGGTGGGCGCTGCTGGCCTGCCTGGCCGGCTGGCTGGCCTTCCTGATCCACGGCGGGGTCGATATGTTTATGGCCTTCACCCCGACCTATCTGCTTTTTTGGACCTGGATCGGCATGATTGTTGGACTGATTGCGCCCGAGCGGGCCAGCAGCCCGCAGCATGATCGTAGCGAGCGTTCAATCATCTAGACGGAGGAATCCAGATCATGCGTATCGGCTATGATATTACTGCAATCAATGCCCAGCCGAGCGGCGTTGGCAACTACGCCGGGTACTTGCTGCAGCATCTGGTTGAGGCCGAGCCCAACCATGAGTACGTGCTGCTGTCCAACCGTTCGCCGCAGTCGGGGCTGCTGCCCCAGGCCGCCCGCCTGGCCGTCCAGCCGTTCCCGAGTCGGGCGCTGTGGATGCAGCTGGCCCTCCCGCGCGGCCTGCGCAACCTGCAGCTGGACCTGTGCCACTACCCCAACTCGCTGGGGCCGCTGCTCAACCCCGGCCCATATGTGGTCACCATCCACGATATGACGCTGAGCCTGCTGCCGCAGCACCACAAGCTGCGCACCCAGCTGGTGGTGCGGCCGCTGATTCCGCTGGTGGCCCGGCGGGCGCAGCGGGTGATCACGGTGTCGGAGCATGCGCGCCAGGATGTCATCCGCCTGCTGGGAATTCCGCCCGAGCGCGTGGTCTGCATCCCCGAGGCGGCGGCGGCGCTGTTTCAGCCGGCCCCGGTCGCCGAGCAGCAGCGCGTGCGCGCCCGCTATCGCCTGGAGCGGCCCTACCTGCTGTACGTCGGCACCCTCGAGCCGCGCAAAAACCTGGTCCGCCTGATCCAGGCCTGGCACCACCTGCGCCAGCGCGGCGAGATCGAGCACGGCCTAGTGCTGACCGGGGCGCGGGGCTGGAAAGATCAGGCGATCTTTGACACGGTGCGCACGCTGGGCTGCGCCGATGAGGTGGTGTTTACCGGCTACGTCCCCCGCGCCGACCTCCCCGCGCTCTACAGCGGCGCCGCCCTGTTCGCCTTTCCGTCGCTCTACGAGGGCTTCGGCCTGCCAGTCGTCGAGGCCATGGCCTGCGGCACGCCGGTGCTGATCTCAACCGCGCCGGCCCTGGCCGAGGTCGCCGGGGATGCCGCCCTGCAGGTGGACCCGACCAGCGTCAGCGCCATCGCCGCCGGGCTGGGGCGGATTTTGAACGACCCTGCCCTGCGCGAGGATCTGCGCGCGCGCGGCCTGCGCCGATCCAGCGCCTACTCCTGGCAGTCCGCCGCCCAGCAGACTCTGGAGATCTATCGGTCGGCGCTCACCACCTACCAGGCCGCCGGGATCAAGGCCCTGGGCTGAGGCAGGAATTGGAAATAACGAAATCATTTCTACTAGCTGCTAGCTGCTAGCTACTCTGAGGAACGAGCAAATGAGCGATATTTTGTTTGGCCAGTCGTACTACCTGCGCTTCGATCCCAAGCTGTGGGCGGCCCAGCAGCCCTATCCGCCCCTGGGCACCCTGTATGCGGCCAGCCTGCTGCGCAGCCGGGGCTACGCGGTGGCCCTGTTCGACGCGATGCTGGCCGAGTCCGAGCAGGAGTGGGCGGCGGCGCTGGACCGCGAGCGCCCGCGCCTGGCGGTCATCTACGAGGATAACTTCAACTATCTCTCCAAGATGTGCCTGCTGCGCATGCGCGAGGCCGCCTGGACAATGATCGGGATGGCCCGTGAGCGGGGCTGCACGGTGCTGATCTGCGGCTCGGATGCCACCGACCACGCCGCCGAGTATCTGGCTGCGGGCGCCAGCTACGTGCTGATCGGCGAGGGCGAGCAGACGCTGGTCGAGCTGGTCGACCGGCTCAGCGAGCGCACCGCCACGCCGCTGGAGGCGATCCTGGGGCTGGCTCGGCTGGATGGCGCGGCGGTGGTCGCCACGCCGCGGCGGCCTGACCTCAAGGACCTGGATAGCCTGCCCTTCCCGGCCTGGGATCTGATCGACACCGACCGCTACCGCGACCTGTGGATCAGACGCCACGGCTACTACTCGATGAATATGGTCACGACCCGCGGCTGCCCCTACCACTGCAACTGGTGCGCCAAGCCAATCTGGGGCCAGCGCTACAATGTGCGCTCGCCCGACAATGTGGCCGCCGAGCTGGCCTGGCTAAAAAAAACCTACGCCCCCGACCATATTTGGGTTGCCGACGATATTATGGGCCTCAAGCCCGGCTGGCTGGAGCGCTTCGCCGACCTGGTCGAGGCCCAGGACGCCCGCATCCCCTTCAAATGCCTCAGCCGCGTCGATCTGCTCCAGCGCCCCGAGACGGTCGCGGCCCTCAAGCGGGCGGGCTGCCAGATCATCTGGGTCGGCGCGGAGAGCGGCTCGCAGAAGATCCTCGACGCGATGGAGAAGGGCACGCTGGTCAAGCAGATCTACGCCGCCGCCAGCAATCTGCACGCCGCCGGGGTGAAGGTTGGCTTTTTCCTCCAGTTCGGCTACCCCGGCGAAACCCGGGCGGATATTGAGCTGACCCTGCAGATGGTGCGCGACTGCCGCCCCGACGACATCGGTATGTCGGTCTCGTACCCGCTGCCGGGAACCCGCTTCTATGCCACCGTCCGCGAGCAGATGGGCGAAAAGCAAAACTGGGTCGACTCCAACGACCTGGCGATGATGTACCGCGGGCCGTTTGCGACCGAGTTCTACCGCAAGCTGCACGTCGTGCTGCACAAAGAGTTTCGCTCGCACAAGGCGCTGGTCGAGCTGGGCCGGATCATCCGCCGCCCGTCTGCGCTGCGCCGCCCCCACCTGCGCCAGGCCGCCGCGCTGCTCTACCACCAGGCCACCCTGCCCCTGGAGCGCCGCCACCTCAACCGCCTGGCGACGGCCTCCCATCAGCCGATTGAGCTGGCCCTGCCGCCGGCCAGTCACGAGGCGGCCGCCCAGCCGACGCCGCAGAGCGAGTAGCAGCTGGCAGCTGGCAGCTGGCAGCTAGTGCGGTTCCGGCGTGGTTTTAGGGCCAATACCGTTTAAATAAGGGAATTCGTGGGTATTTTCCCCTCTCCACCGCCGTGGAGAGGGGTGGCGCACAGCGCCGGGGTGAGGTCAATAATGACGCTATTCCGGCTTATTTGAACGATATTGGTTTTAGGGCTACCTAATCATCTAAATTACTAGCTGCTAGCTACTAGCGACTAGTCACTAAACGGAGGCTCATCTATGGTTCAGCGCCAAAAAGTGGTGCTCTACAATCCGCATGCGGTGTTCTACACGATGCCGCTGGCCCTCGTCGCCATCGGATCCTACCTCGATCCCGAGCGCTACGAGGTGCGGATTATCGACGGGCGGCTGGAGGCCGATCCGGTGGCGGCGGTGCTGGCCGAGCTTGACGGCGCGCTCTGCCTGGGAATGACCGTGCTCACCGGGGCGCCCATCCGCGATGCCCTGCGCGTAACCCGCGCCGCCAAAGCCCGCCGACCCGATCTGCTGGTGGTCTGGGGCGGCTGGCACCCGTCGCTGTTCCCGCAGGAGACGCTGCTTGAGGCGGGGATCGACGCGGTCGTTATCGGCCAGGGCGAGGAGACGTTCCTCGAGCTGCTGGAGCGGCGGCAGGCTGGCGCGGATTTCGCCGGCGTCCCCGGCTGCGTCTACCCGGCGCCCGCTGGCACCGCCGCCAGCAAGGCGATCCCCCTGCTGGCCTCCGAGGCCGACGGGGGGGCGGTCACCAATCCGCCGCGCCCGCTCAAAGATATCAACGCCTTCCCAGCCATGAACTATGATCTGATTGAGGTCGAGCGCTATTTCAAGCTCAAGAAACAGCGTCAGTTCGACTATATCTCGTCGCAGGGCTGCCGCTTCCGCTGCACCTTCTGCGCCGATCCGTTTGTCTACCGGCGCGGCTGGATGGGCTTGGCGCCCGAGCGCATGGCCGCAGAGCTGGACGCGCTCTGGCGACGCTACGCCTTCAGCGATATCGGATTCCAGGACGAGACCTTCTTCACCAGGCCCGACCGGGTGGCCGCGATCGCCGAGGAGTTTAACCGCCGCTCGCTGCGCTTCAGCTGGATGGCGACCATGCGCGCCGACCAGGGTTCGCGCCTCGACGAGGCGGTTCTGGCCGACTGCCGACGCGCCGGGCTGCGCCGAGTGATGATCGGGGTCGAGTCGGGGTCGCAGGAGATGCTTGATCGGATCAAAAAGGATATCACCCTGGAGCAGGTGTACGAGAGCGCCGAAAAATGCCTTCGCCAGGGCATCAATGTGCTGTTCAATATGATCGTTGGCTTTCCCGGCGAGACGGCCGCTCACCTGGCTGAGTCGCTGCGCATCGCCAAAAAGCTGCGGGCGATCAGCCCAACCTTTGAGATCGCGATGTTCTACTACAAGCCCTATCCGGGCAACCCGATCGCCGCCGAGCTTCAGCAGCAGGGCTACGCCTTCCCTGCCAGCCTGGAGGAGTGGGCCGACTTCGACTATGTCGGATCGTCCGGGCCGTGGATGTCGGAGGACGTCCACACGCGGATTGAGCGCTTCAAGTTCTATCAGCGGATTGCCTGGAGCCACTCCAGCCTGCTGCGGCTGCCCCTCCAGGCGCTGGCCCGCTGGCGCTGCCAGCGCGATGTCTACACGTTCCCAATTGAGAAGAATCTAATTGAGTGGCTGCGCCCGCCGGTGCAGCTGTCCTAACGGAGGATACCTGATGGATGTCCTGTTATCGCACGGCTATTTTATGTATGACGACCCGCACGAGCTGGCGGTGATGCGCCCGTACCCGCCGCTGGGCATTCTGTCGATCTCGGCCTACCTGAAGCGGGCCGATTTCGCCGTTGAGGTGTTTGACACGACGTTTAGCTCGCTGGCGGCGTTCGAGCAGGCCATCGCGGCGCAGCGTCCGCCGGTGGTCGGGCTGTACTGCAATATGATGACGCGGCGCAATGTGATCAAGATGGCGCGCTTTTGCAGACGCCACGGCGCCGTGGTGGTGCTGGGCGGCCCCGACCCAGCCAACTATCTCGACGAGTATCTGAGCCACGACGCCGACATCATTGTGATCGGCGAGGGCGAGCAGACCATCGCCGAGCTGCTGTCCCACCTGGCCAGCCAGGGCCTGAGCGGCCTGGAAACCATCAGCGGGATCGCCTTTCGTGGCGCCGATGGCCGAACCGTGCGCACCCCGGCCCGCCCGCAGATCGCCAGCCTCGACTCGCTGCCGTTTCCCGACCGGGCAGCGATCGACATCCAGCAGTACGTCGATGTCTGGCGCACCCACCACGGCATGGGCTCGGTCTCGCTGATCACGGCCCGCGGCTGCCCGTACACCTGCACCTGGTGCAGCCACGCCGTGTATGGCTACACCCACCGCCGCCGCTCGCCCGAGAACGTGGCCGATGAGATTGAGCTGATTATGGCCACCTACAAGCCGGATATGGTCTGGTTCGCCGATGATGTGTTTACGATCAACCAGCGCTGGCTGTTTAGCTACGCCGCCGAGCTGAAGCGGCGCGGCCTGCGCGTCCCCTTCGAGACGATCTCGCGCGAGGATCGGCTCAACGAGGAGGTGGTCAAGACGCTGGCCGAGATGGGCTGCTTCCGCATCTGGGTCGGGGCCGAGAGCGGCTCGCAGCGCATCCTCGATGCCATGAAGCGCAAAACCAACGCCGAGCGCATGCGCGTGATGATCCGGCTGCTCCAGAAGTACGGCATCGAGGCCGGCACCTTCATTATGCTGGGCTTCGATGGCGAGGACATCAGCGATATCGAAGCCACGGTGCGCCATCTGACCGCCGCCATCCCCGACCGGCTGCTGACCACGGTGGCCTACCCGATCAAAAACACGCCCTACTACGAGCAGGTCGCCGACCGGGTGATCCCGCTGCGCCCCTGGGCCGAGGGTTCGGACCGCGACGCCACGGTGGCCGGGCGCTACTCGCGGCGCTTCTACGGCTATGCGACCCGCTGGATGGTCAACGAGGTGGCCTGGCGCAAGCAGCGCCAAAGCGCCAAGCCCAACTATCGCCAGCTGGCCAAGGCGTTTGTCAGCGCCAAGATCGGCCGGGTCGGAATGCTGCTGACCAAGGGCGAGGTCGAGACCGGGCCGACGCTGGCCGGCCAGGAGGTCGCGTGAGCGATCCGCAGGCCTTCGATGCCGTCGCCGCCGAGTATGATGCCGCCTTCACCCACCGCCGCCTGGGCCGCTGGCTGCGCGAGGCGGTCTGGGAGCGCCTGGGTGCCGCGTTCCAGCCGGGCGACCATGTGCTGGAGCTGGGCTGCGGCACCGGCGCGGATGCGCTGCGGCTGGCCGGGCGCGGCCTGTGCGTCACGGCGACCGATGTCGCGCCCGGCATGCTCGCGGTCGCCGCAGCCAAGGCCGCCGCAGCGGGCCAGGCGGGCCGCATCGGCTTCCGCCAGCTTGACGCCGGCCGCCTGGCCGAATCGGCTGACCCGGCCCTGGACGGCCCGTTTGCCGGCGCCTACTCCAACTTTGGTGCCCTGAACTGCCTGGCCGATCGCCGGGATCTCGGCGGCGCGCTGGCCCGGCGGGTTGGCCCCGGCGGCCATCTGGTGCTGGTGCTGATGGGTCCGCTGTGCCCCTGGGAGGTCGCCTGGCACCTGGCCCACGGCGAGCTGAACACCGCCCGCCGCCGCTGGCGATCGGGGGTGAGCGCCCACGTTGGGGATGGCCGCACCGTGCAGGTCTGGTACCCATCGCCGCGCACGCTGCGGGCCGAGCTGGCGCCCGCCTGGCGCATGGTTGAGCTGGCCGGGGTCGGGGCGCTGCTGCCGCCGACGCAGCTGGCCCACCTGGCCGAGCGCTGGCCGCAGTCGTTCGCAACCCTGGCCCTGCTAGAGCGGCGTTTTCGGCACGCCTGGCCCTGGACCTGGCTCAACGACCACTATCTGGCCGTCTTCGAGCGGCGCTGACAAAGAATCGCTATATTCTAGCCACTAGCTGCTAGCTGCTAGCTAATAAAGGTTTGCTATGCTCTTAAAATCGCATCCGACCGTCCTCAGACTCTGGCGCTGGTGGCTGCGCGTCCGCTTTGTGCTGACCCAGCGCCACCGCCACAACCGGCTGGTGATCGAGACGATCGCCGGGCGGCCGCTGGTGGTTCTGCCCGAGGTCTTCAACCCGGCGCTGTTTTTTTCCAGCGATCTGCTGGCCGGACTGCTCGACCGCTCGACAATCCCGGCCGGGGCGCGGGTGCTCGACCTGGGAACTGGCTCGGGGGTGCTGGCGGTGTGCGCGGCCCGCTACGCCGCCGAGGTGGTGGCGGTCGACATCAACCCGGCCGCCGTGCGCTGCGCCCGGATCAACGCCCTGCTCAACGGCGTCGAGGATCGCCTGACGGTCTGCGAGGGCGATCTGTTTGCGCCGCTCGGTGGGCGCAGGTTCGATCTGGTGCTATTTAACCCGCCCTATTTTCGCGGCCCGCCGCGCAGCCCGCTCGACCGGGCCTTCCGGGCCACCGATGTGATCGAGCGCTTTGCCGCCGGGCTGGCAGCCGCGCTGGCGCCGGGCGGCAAAGCGCTGCTGGTGCTTTCCACCAACGGCGAGCAGGCCGCCACGCTCCAGGCGCTGGCCGACCACGGCTACGCCAGCCGCCCGCTGGCGCAGCGCGACGCGATCAGCGAACTGTTGACTGTTTATCAGGTCGTCCCACAAGGAGATTAACGAATGCTAGTGCTCTATAACCCCCAATCAAGCGCCGGGCGCAAGCCAATCCTGCCGATGTCGCTGCTGGCGCTGGGCGCCCTGCTCGAGGGCGAGTGCGACTATGTGATTGTCGATGGCAATCTGCACCTCGATCCGCTGGAGGTGCTCGATCGGACCATTCGCGAGACGGGCGCGACCCTGCTCGGCGTGACCGTGATGCCCGGCCCGCAGCTCACCCAGGCCACGCCGCTGTGCCGCCAGCTCAAGGCCATGCACCCGCAGGTGACGATTATCTGGGGCGGCTATTTCCCCACCCAGCACTACGAGGCCTGCCTGCACTCAGGCTATGTTGACTACGTGGTGCGCGGCCACGGCGAGGTCGTCTTCAAGCAGCTGGTGGCGGCGCTGCTGAGCGGCGACGATCCGACCGGGCTGCCCGGCCTGGCCTACCGCGACCAGCAGACCGGCGCGAGCAAGAGCAATGCGCTGGCGCCGATCCCGTCGCCGGACACGCTGCCCGACTTCCCGTATGACCGGATCGATCTAGGCCGCTATGTGCGCAAAACCTTTATGGGCGACCGCACGCTGCCCCACCACTCCAGCTACGGCTGCCCGTTTTTCTGCAACTTCTGCGCGGTGGTCAACATGGTCAACGGCCGCTGGCTGGCCCAGTCGGCCGAGCGCACCGCCCAGGTGACCCGCGGCCTAGTCGAGCGCTGGAACATCAACGCGGTTGAGTTCTACGACAACAACTTTTTCGTCAACGAGGCCCGCACCGCCGAGTTTGCCGAGCGCATCATGGACCTCGGGATCGGCTGGTGGGGCGAGGCGCGGGTCGATACGCTGCTGAAATACTCCGAGCGCACCTGGGAGCTGATGCGCGACAGCGGCCTGCGCATGGTCTTCCTGGGCGCCGAGACCGGCTCCGACGCGACCCTCAAGCGCATGAACAAGGGCGGCACGTCCAGCGTCGGCAAAACCCTCGATCTGGTGCGCAAGATGGCCGACTACGGCGTGGTGCCCGAGCTGTCGTTTGTGCTGGGCAACCCGCCCGACCCCGCCGCCGACGTGCGCGACACGATCGCCTTTATCCGCAAGGTCAAGCAGATCAACCCGGCCTCCGAGATTATTCTGTATCTCTACACGCCGGTGCCGCTGGCTGGCGACCTCTACGATCAGGCCAAGGCCAACGGCTTCCGCTTCCCCGAGACACTGGAGGAGTGGGTCGATCCGAGCTGGCAGGAGTTTTCGCAGCGCCGCTCCGCCAAGATGCCCTGGATCAGCGACCCGCTGCGCCGCCAGCTCCACGATTTTGAGCGGGTGCTCAACGCCTACTATCCAACCACGACCGATATCAACCTGACCGGGCTGCGCCGGAATGTGCTGCGTGGTCTGGCCGCCTGGCGCTACCACCTGGGGTTTTATCGTTTTCCGCTGGAGCTGCGGGTGCTGCACAAGGTGTTTGCCTACCAGCGCCCAGAAACCAGCAGCTTCTAGATGGAGGCGCTGACCAGCCGCCGGGCCACCCGGCTGCGCCGCCGGGCCTTCAGCGTGGCCACCAATGCGATCAACGCGCTGTTTTTGCCGCTGCTCAGCCCGCTGGTCTCGCTGCTGGTCATTCGGCTGGCCTCGGCGGAGCTGTGGGGCGGGTTTGTCCAGGTGCTGCTGCTGATTCAGCTCGCCGTCCACGTGCTGATCTGGGGCAACAAGGAGTATCTGCTGCGCGAGTTCAGCCGCCAGCCAGCGCGGATCAAAATCGTCTGGCAGAGCAATCTGCTGACGCGCGCGCTGCTGATCGGGGGATTTGTGCCGCTGCTGCTGGCGCTGCAGCTGCCGGCCGGGCGGGTGGCGCTGCTGGCGCTGTGGGCGCTGGCGACCACCATCGACCAGGCCCACGAGGTGCTGGTGGTCTACCACAAGGCCTTTGTCGGCCAGATGCTGGTCGATCTGGGCGGGCTGACCCTGCTGGTGGCAGGCGTGCTCTGGCTCGGCGGGGGAGCCTCGCTAAGCCTCGATGGGCTGATCGGGCTGTTTGCGCTGGTGGAGGCGGCCAAGGCCACGGCGCTGCTGCTCTGGCTGCGGCCATGCACGCTCAGGCGGGCGGCGCTGCGGATCAACGGGGCCTACTTCAGGCTGGCGCTGCCCTTTTTTCTGCTCGGCCTGAGCGGGATGCTGCAGTCGCGCATCGATCAGTACTGTGTGAATATCTGGCTGACTCGCCGCGAGGTTGCCCACTACCAGGTGCTGACCAACTTTTTACTCTATGGCCAGGCGCTGGCCGCAGTTGCGCTGGCGCCGTTTCTCAAGGGCATGTACCGCCTGCGCGCCCAGGTGCTGCTGGATCTCGCGCCCAGGCTGCTGCTCGGCGGGCTGGCCGTGGTCGGGCCGTTCATGGGCGGGCTGGCGCTGATCCTGGCCCGGCTGTATCAGATCGACCTGCCGTTGGGGACGCTGCTGCTCGGCGGGCTGTCGGTGCTGCCGATCTATTTCTACTTGCCGATCATCTATGCCCTCTACAAAGCCGGCCGCCAGACCGTCGTGCTGCGGATTAATCTCCTCGGCATCGGGGTGGATCTGCTGTTCAGTCTGCTGCTCATGCCGCTCTGGCGCATGGACGGCGGGCTGGCGGCCAATGTGATCGCTCAGCTAGCCATGGTGCTGGCCTATCAGCGCCAGACCGCTGGCCTGCGAGAGAACGATGTCACTGCTCTGCCCGAACTGCCGCCGTCCGCTTGATGCCAGCCTGGGCTGCCCGGCTGGCCATCAGTACTTTCAGCACAACAAGGTGCTCGCCCTGCTTGAGGACGGCTTCGCGGCAGAGCTGGCGGCGTTTCTGGCCCGCTTCGAGCCGATTCGCGCCAGCGAGAACAAGCGCCTGCTCGACCAGACGGCCTACGAGCGGCTGCCCGGCGGCCAGAACCACCACGAGTGGCGGGCCAGGCGCTACGATCTCGCCGTCATCCGCCGCCTGCTGCGGGGCCGTCCGCCCAGCCGGATCCTGGACATCGGCGCATGGAACGGCTGGCTCAGCCATCGCCTGGCCCAGGACGGCCACGATCTGACCGGGATCGACTATTTTGCCGACCAGCACGACGGCCTGGGCGCCCGCCAGTTCTACCGCACCGCCTGGCGGGCAATCCAGCTGGATCTGCTCGATCTGACGGTGCTCGATGGCCAGTTCGCTGTGATTATTGTCAACCGCTGCCTGCAGTTTATGCCCGATCCGCTGGCCTACCTGCGGAGCGCCCGGCAGCTGCTGGCGCCAGGCGGCCGGCTGATCGTCACCGGGGTGCAGTGCTTCCGCGACCCAAGCGCCAAGGCGCGGGCGGTGGCGGCGACGCTGCGCGACTATCGCCAGCGCTACGGCATCGAGCTGTTTCTGCGCCCGACCAAAGGCTACCTTGACGGCGCCGATCGGCGGGCGCTGGCGACCGACGGGCTGCGCTTCCACGCCTATCCGCAGCTCTGGGCGGCCAATCTCAAGGCGCTGATCAACCCGCGCCTGCCGCAGCACTCCTATGGGCTGGGCGCGGTGCCCGCCCTGGAGGAGACGCCCGGTGAGTGATCACGCCCGCGCCGTGGGCGCACCCCACACCATCAGCGCCACCAGATCGCGGCGCTGGCTGATTCCGCTGGTGCTGTTTGGCGTGGCCCTGCTGATCCGGCTGGCCTATCTGCTAGTCTGGCGCTTTGACGGCCTGTACGGGCAGGACTCCTACGCCTACCTCAACCAGGCGCTGGCGATCCGCGCGAACCTGCCCCGGGGGCAGCTGCCGCCGCGCGATTTTTTCTGGCCCAACGGCTACCCGGCCGTGGTCGCGCTGCTGCTGCTGCTGGTCGGCAAAAGCGCCCTGGCGGCCCAGCTAGTCAGCCTGATCGGCGGCGCGGCGCTGGCGCCGCTGCTGTACTGGCTGGGCAGCTGGCTGTTTGCCGACCGAGCCAGCGGCATCCTGGCCGGGCTGATTGTGGCGACCGCCAGCCAGCCGATTGTCTCCTCGCTGGTGGCCATGGCCGATATGGCGGCGCTGGGCTGGGCCACCCTGGCCGCCGCCCTGCTGGTCCGCGCCGATCGCGCCGCGCACCCAGGCCGCTGGCTGGCCGGGGTGGGCGCGGCGCTGGCGCTGGCCGTGATCAGCCGCTGGATCTATGTTGTGCTGGTCCCGGCCTTCGGGCTGTACGCCCTCGCCCAGGTCTGGCGCGGGCGCTACGCCTGGTGGTGGCTGGGGCTGCCGATCCTGAGCGGGCTGCTGATCATCGTGCCGCAGATCGGGCTGAGCCTGGGCCGTCCTGAGGGGCTGGCCCACAGCTGGCTGCTGGGCTGGAGGCCGCTGAATGCGCTGCGCAGCTCGTTCGCCACCATCGACGGGATTGGCCGCTATCGGCTGCCCAACGGCCTGTTTTACGCCCAGCCGCTCGGCCATCCCAGCTATCTGTTCCCCTGGTTTGGCCTGACGGCGCTCTGGGGAATACGCCAGCTGTGGCGCGCCCGCGCCTGGCCTGCGCTGACCCTGCTGCTGGGCTGGAGCGGCCTGGCCTACGGGTTTCTGGCCGGCATCCCCTACCAAAACTTTCGCTTCAGCCTGACGCTGTACCCGCCGCTGGTGCTGCTGGCCGCCGTCGGCGCCAGCGACCTGGCCCGGCGGGTCAGGCCGGCCGGGCTGGTGCGGGCCGTCACCGCGCTGAGCCTGGCGGGCATGCTGCTCTGGTCAACCCGCCCAGTCGGACGCTTTCTGGATACCCAGACCCAGGCCAAGCGCACCACCCAGCTGATCGAGCAGCAGCTGCCGCCCGGCGCTCCCGTGGTTGCGTTCGGCCTGACCCTGACCCTGCGCCACTACACGCGGCTGGAGGTCCACGAGCTCTTTTATCTGAGCGAGTCCGAGCTGGCCACGCTGCTGGGCTGTAAGCGGACGCTGTACGTCGTGGTCGATCCGGCCAATCTCGCCAGCCAGTGGCGCGGCTCGGCCCTGGAGCGTTCCTACACTTGGCTGGGGGCCAACGCAAGCCTGAGCAAACTGGCCGACCTGGCGCCCTACACATTGTTCCGCGCCGAGGCTGGCGCCAGGGAGGAGCACCAATGCGCATCGCCCTGATCACGCCCGGCTTCAGCGCCAGCGCCAGCGACTGGTGCATTCCGGTGCTGCTGGATCACGTCCGCGAGCTGGCCCGCGAGCACGAGGTCCACGTTTTTGCGCTGCGCTACCCGCACCGGCGCGATCGCTACACGGTGTATGGCGCGACGGTCCACCCGTGCGGCGGCGCCGACACCCGCGGGCTGGCCCGTGGGCCGCTGCTGGGCCGGGCCTACCGCGCGATCAGGGCCGAGGCGCGGCGCCGCCCGTTTGATCTGTACCATGCGTTCTGGGCCGACGAGCCGGGGGCGCTGGCGGTGCTGGCCGGGCGGGCGGCCGGGCGGCCGGCGATTGTCGCGCTGATGGGCGGCGAGCTGGTGCGCATGCCCGAGCTTGGCTACGGTGGCCAGCTCAGCCGAGTCAACCGCGTGCTGACCAGGCTGGCGCTGGGCCGGGCCACCACGGTGACCGTCGGCTCGCCCTACCTCCGCGAGCAAGCCCTGGCCTATGTCCCGGCCGAGCGGCTGGCGCTTCAGCCGCTGGGGGTTGACACAGCGCTGTTTTCGCCCGGCCGATCTGGCGGGGCTGCGCCGTTTGAGCGGGGGCGCTTTAATATTCTTCAGGCGGCCTCGCTGCTCCCGATCAAGGATCATCGCACCAGCCTGGCCGCACTCCAGCGGCTGGTGGAGCGGCACCCGCAGGTCCAGCTGCATCTCGTCGGCCAGGGGCCGCTGCGCGGGCTGCTGGAGCGCACGGCCCGCCAGCTGGGCGTCGCCGAGCAGGTCACCTTCCACGGCGCGGTCGACCGCAGCGCGATGCCGGACCTCTATCGCG
>DAOTUS010000230.1:0-7774 GCA_034437415.1 Herpetosiphonaceae bacterium | reverse complement strand
CTTCCGGAAAAACCTGATCCGGTTTTATTCACGGAACTCATGCGCACCGTGACGAGCCTTGGACGGATTCACCCGCGCCAACCGGCGACCAGTCCGCCCTAATTGGCGAGGGTATTGGTTTGCCCAAATATAGTTATAAACACAGCTCAGGGATACGCCGTTTGGTTGAGGAGGTTGGCTTTCATCGCGATCGGATGTTTTGGCCAGGATTGTTTCAAACTGAATTGATTTCTGGGCAACATCACGCAGATAGTCGTTGACCTCCGAATCGATCTGTTGGCTTGATTCAATCAGCCACAGCGCGGTATCAATCGTGTCGTTCGTTATGCCACCAATGCGAAAATAGTGTGGCAGCGCACGTCCAGAAGATAAACGAGTTCTGCTCCACGGACCATCATCATCTTTTTCCAGTTTTATGATCAGACCGCGATATCCGAGCTTGCCGGTGCTATGACTAACGGGTGTCAAGAGCGTTGGTTCATCCATCACGCGGTTGAGGAGTTCCTGTTCTTCTTTTGCCGAAAGTCGCCACTCAGGGTTTGGTCGTCCAGAATAAATATCCAGTTCAACACAGAGCATGCCTCATCCTCCATCACTCGGGGCTATACAGCGAACACTTTTTGCCACTACCCTTTAATGCAGGTAGGTTGGTTGGTGATGAATCCCATTGATCCATCCTCTCCTCCTGACCACCGCAGTAGCAGCAGCAACACTCTACCAATGAATGCGCCGATCAAGCTGATAGATGTGTAACAGTTGTGTAACAAACCCTTGTTTGGCGGTACTTCTGCTCCCGACTCAGCCCAGGCGGTCTGTAAAGATACTGGTGCCTGCCGCCTAGGCTGCCATCAGGTGTGGATCGATCAATCTCCTCGCCAGCTCCTTTTGCGCTCATCTGATTGGTGCGTGGACTGCTGTACATTGGCTCAAGTCCCGCTTGTCCACCCAGCCTACGTACATCGTCCCCCACGCTAGGCGCGATGTTTTAACCCTCACCCACTGATCGGGATACGGCCAGCTGTCCCACGTCTCGCCGAGGCGCATAAATCGCGTCCCGGCTTTGAACACCGTGGGAAACACACCGTCAGGTTTGTCGCCCCACGTCGTGACGGGCTGCGTGATCGCTACACATTGGCCGAGCCCGTCCTCAATCCGCTGCTGCATGAAGGCGCTGGTGCGCTCGACGGGCGACATATGGATGAAATCGTACACCTTCCAGACGATGATGCAGCCACCAAGTACGAGCGCCAACACCATGACCAGTTTGATCATATTAACAACTTTGCTGATGCGTCGCTTCAGAGTCTCGATCCTGAGATACTCCGCGTATTCGGCCATCATCACTGCGTAGCGGGCATCAGACGCTTTTTTCTCCTGGGCCTCTTGTTCGCGACGGCGCTCGTCGCGGTGGCGCTTCTGTTCCTGTTCCCGCGCCTGCTGGATGGCGTGCTGCTGCTGAATGTGGGCCGCAAATGCTGCCGTCTCCTCGGGGCGGAAGCGCGGGTTACTGGTAGAGTAGACACCACTAAGAGCGATTGGCTGGCCTCCCTGCGTGAGTGCGCCCGTCAGATCTGCGGTGTTCCGCAATTGTCGCAGTCGCTCGTTCAGCGAGGGGGCAAAATCGCGGGCGTCCTGCTCTTCTTGGCGTTGTTTCATGGCGGCTTCGTATTCTTGGCGGGCCTGCTCAGCGGTGCTCGCCTGGTCGCGCTGGTGGGTCGTCGTTGTCGCCGCAGCCTGGGAAGAAGTGACCTCACGGACGGGAAAGCCTATCAGGGTATTGCGCGTGGTCTCGTGATTGGCGCGCACCGTCCAGCGGTTTGTCTCGAGTCCAGCGTCGGTGGTGGCCAGCCACTGACCACCCGACCAGGTGCGCTCCCAGTGGGCGACGATGCTGCTGACCCGCTTGTCGGTTGGCGCAACCCAGATCACCCAGGGTGTGGACCAGCCATACCGCTCGACCCACCAATCCTGCCACGCCGCGTTGTTCAGCACCTGCTGGTAGGAGAGCGCTTTGCCGGCAATTACCTGGTTGGCCTCGGTGTTGTTGTCGGCCTCCAGGCAGACGCGCCAGAGCGACTCGTCGGTCAGTGGTTTGTCCAGCGACCACGGCACCAGGTCAGGGTGCTCATGACTGAAATCCCCGCCAACCTCAAAGATCATCAGGGCATCCAGAATGGGCCGGCGCACTTTGGGATCAGGGTTAAGCTTCACTTCGCGGAAGACTTTGATCCCGCTTAATCCATAATCACGGGCTATCTCAATAATGTTCACGATCATATCGAGGGTTCGCTTGTCGTGCTCAAGGACGGCCCGTGGGCGGCTGCGCGTGCGCTCCTCTGGGTAGGCCGCCAGGCTCCGAATCGCACGATCGCCCGCATCGGTCAGGAACCACATCGAGGGCTGGCGGATCGGGTTGCCCCAGTTGAGCTTGTCAACCAGACCCTGATCCTTGAGGTTGGTCAGTAGATCTTGCACGGCTTTGATCGAGCGGTCGGGGAAATGCAGCCGCTGGATGTGCTCGCGATTGAGCATCCAGCAGTATTTGAGGGAGAGTAAGATGTTTTCAGTTTTGGACATGGACGCTGCTTTCTATCAAAAATAAGGAAAAACGCCTTTAAAGATGTTGGGCTTCCCAGAAAACGCGCTTCTGGCCACTAGAAAGGGTTTTTTTCGCTGACGATACGCAATGCTTTATCGGTACGGTATCGACCCATCATCGGCACACTATCGGTCAATGTGACTGCGCCACAAACAAGAAATTCAGGTATCCTATGCAGAGACGTACTCATAATGGAGGCTAGAATGTGGCGTTTGACTGAACGAATAACCATCAACCCGGCGCAGTGCGGCGGCCGTCCATGTATCCGGGGGATGCGCATCCGCGTGACCGATATTCTCGACTTGTTGGCTGCCGGGATGACTGCCGAACAAGTGGTCGAGGAACTGCCCGATCTGGAACTGGCCGATGTGCAGGCCGCGTTGCAGTTTGCTGCCCGCCGTCTCGATCACCCGGTGCTGGCCGCATGATCATCTGGATTGATGCCCAACTCTCGCCAGCCCTGGCCCCGTGGATCACGGAAACGTTTGGGATTCCCACAATGGCCCTGCGCGACATCGGGCTGCGCGATGCGTTCGATCGTGCCATCTTCGATGCTGCCCGGCGCGAGAACGCCGTGGTGATGACGAAGGATAGTGACTTTTTGCTGCTGCTGGAGGCCTTTGGCCCACCACCGCAGGTGATCTGGATTACGTGTGGTAATACATCGAACGCCCGCCTGAAAGAGATTTTTCTGACCACGCTGCCCCAGGCCATCCCCCTCCTCGAAGCTGGTGAGCGCGTCGTTGAGATTAGCGATGCACTGCCGGAGTAAGGTTCTTATTCTATTTTTGGGGCAAAAACTATAATAAGATGTGGAGCCGTCGCTCATATCTCACTCCGCTATAACAAGGCGAGACCGCTATCACCCGGTGACTACCACATCGTTGCTCCGCTCCTATCGTTCTGCTCTCCGCAATCCGAGCCGCCTGATTCGTTGCGATCAGTGCTGCGCTATAAGCACACATGTCAATCATTTCGTGCTTCGCTCGTCTGGCTGTTACGGCGTTACTGCTGCGCACCGGGTGTCTCCTCACGCTCAGTAACGGCAGTAACAGGTAGTCCGGTAACAGCAGCCACGCGCTGCATCAGCTTCTTAGCCTTTACAGCATAGGATCCGCCGCCGTTGTATTTCTCGACGCTCTGCGGGTACAGCCGCCGGGCTACCTCGCGGATGTCGAGCGCCGGATCGACCGCCAGCCAGGTCGCCACTTTAATTATGTCCTCCAGCTCGGTGCTGGTTGAGGGAGCGGGCGCTGGCTCGGACAGTGTGTCCAGGCCAGGTTCGGCTGGTGCCAGCAGCGGTGGCCAGGGCGGCAGCGGCTCACTGGCGAGGTGGCTGATCAGATTACTGGCTGGCGGGATGACTTCGACCAGGCCGCTGTCGCTCATCCACCAGCCGCGTGGCGTGGGAGTGCGCGGCGCATCGTTGGTGAAAATCTTCCAGGTCTTGTCGTCGACGTTGTCGGCGGCCAGGCGGGTGTGAAACTTCTGGCGCAGGCCCGAGCCGCCGCCCATCTCCTCGACCAGGGCGCTGTGCAGTTCGATGAAGCCGATGTAGATGTTGAGCTTCAGGCCCTGGTTGGCGATCCGGCGCACCTTCTTGATGTACTCGTTGCCCAGCTCCTCTTTCAGCTCGCTGTGCTCCCCGATGTACAGGGCGATGGCGTGGCCCACGTCGCCGCCGTTGCGGTAGCGCTCCAGCCGCTGGTCGATCTGCCGGTTGACCTGATCGAGGGCGGTGTTGATCGTCTCCAGGGTGAAGTAGGCCTCGATGTGGCGGCGCAGCGGGCGCAGGTCGATCCGCTGATCCACCGGGTGGAAGAAGGTGAAGTGGGTGCTGAGGAAGACGGTCTGCACGGCCAGCGTGTCGCCGTTCGGCCCCGGCACTTTGTGCAGGCGGTCGTAGACGGCGGCGGTGTTCATCGTGGTGGTCTTGCCGTGCCGACTGATCGCCGCCGCTGCGGTGTTTTTGCGCTCGGCCAGCGGGCGCTGGTGGATGGCGCTGACCGAGGCTGCCAGCGATGTGCCAGCAGCCTCGGCGATGTGCAGGGACGGTGCAGACGTTGGATAGCCGGGCACCGCCGCTGCACGCTGATGTGCAATCGACCCATCGTTGGTGTGCAGCGGTGTGCGAAGTTTGAGCGCCGGGCCTTTCGGCTGGGCCGTCCTCGGCTGGTGGCGCTGCTGGATGATCCAGAGCAGCCAGATGAATCCGCCAAAGAACAGGCTCATCCCAATGAAGCCACCGACTAGCATCCACGTCATTGCGTCCCCGTACATATGAACCTCCTAGCGTTTTCCAAAAACCATCCGCTCGGGCAGGCGGGCGGAGTAGATCCCAATCGGGATGCTGACCGCTACCGCCAGCCCAATCGCCAGAGCCGGGTGCGGCAGCAGCACCGTGAAGATTGGCACCAGGATCCACCAGCACCATTGAAACCCGGTCGTCAGCGCGTCCGGCAGCAGGCACAGCCGGTAGCCCCAGGTCGAGCGCCCGGCGGTGTAGATTTGGGCGAAGGTGAGCAGGCCCGCCACCAGCGCGCCAATCCCCGCGCCCATCCACGGCAGCGGCCCCGCCACTCCGGGATGGCTGGCGTGCCACAGGAGCAGCTGGAGCTGGGCGCCGGTGGTCATCGTGGTGATGGCGCTGTTGCCCCAGCCGAGCGCCGCCAGCACGGCCTTGGCGGTGGGCAGCGTGCGGTCAAGCGTCTCGCGCTCAATCAGGGCGCGTTCGGGCGGTGGATACTCCTCGCTATCGTCGGCGACGGCGGACTGCTGGAGCAGACGGCGGATTGTCGCCAGATCAGCAGCACTCAGTTCGGTGGGCGGCTGGGCGTTCGATGATCCGGGCTGGCCAAGCAGGGTGCGAATGGGTGGATTGCTCATGCTGCAACCTCCAAAATATGGGCAACGCTGGTTGATTTCAGGCGGGCGCGGAGGGTGGACTGCGCAACCCCAATCAGCTGCTCAATCTCGCGCCAGGGGATGGCACGCGGCTCGCGCAACGCCTGGGCAAGCTGCATCAGATCAAGGTCGCCGCTGTGCAGTGGTTGCACGGCCAGCTCGCGGAGCTGGGCAAGCTCGCGATCCTGCTGTGTGAGGCGATCATCGCGCTGGGCAAGCGTCTGCTCCCAGTGTGCCGTGATCTGCCGCAGCCGCTCATCGCGTGTGCCGAGGGTTGCCTGGAGCTGCACCAACTCGGCGGTCTGCTGGGCAGCCTGCGTGCGGAGCTGGGCAACTTCGGCGGATTGCTGGGCGGTGAGGGTGGAGTCGGTCAGGCCGGCGCGAATATCGCGGATGCGGGCGCTGGTGGCGTAGCCAAAGTACACCACGATGCCGGACAGCGCGGCCAGATACAGCAGCGGCAGCAGGCGGCCCCAGGGTTGCTGGGCGAAGGTGGCGACATCGATGCCATTGCTCTCGGGGAACTGGCGGCGCACGGCTTGGACAAAGATCGCCTGGCCCTGGAAGTACTGGGCGATGCCCTCCATCGCCAACAGCACAATCATGCCAGCGATGTAGCGGACCCGGCTGGCCTTGTCGAGCACCGCCGCCAGCTCCAGCAGCGGAATGCCGGTGGTCAGCACAATGGTCGCGGCGACGGCCAGCGGGATCGGGAGAATGTAGGAGTAGAAGACGAAGGTGCCGTGGCTGGTGATGGCCGCCGCAGCAACCATCACCACCACAAAGGCGATCAGCGAGCCGTCGAGGTAGGGGCGCAGGCTCGCACGGGTATTGGGACTGGACTGCATACACACTCCTCGTAGCAACTATGACGAGAACTGCGCGTCAGAACCAGGCAGATTGATGATTGCAAATGGGGTGTTGTAGGTTACCCACAGCGGGATGGATTTCCAGCGTGGCGAGGTTGTAACCGAGGCATCAACGCCCGTTTCCCGCTCCAAACTGAACAATCGGCGCGTTTCGCGCCACAGCACGCCGTACAGCCCCAAAGGTTGTACGGCGTGTATGATTCCACCCTCCGCCACCCACACCTGTGCAAACACCATGTTCACCAGCTCACGACGCTCATGAAGTGTCGCATGGTCGATGAGGGTGCCCAACGATTCGAGCGCGGCCTGGGCGGCGACTAGGTCGACGCTGACCGAGGTGGAAGGAGCGGGGGCTACCAGCTGGGCTTTGAGGGCGGTGGTTTGTTGATCATAGGCGGTATCACTCAGGTTGCCGTTCACCCAGGCCACACTGAGGCGGTCGAGCTTGGCAGCTATGGCGGCGTGATCGACAGGTGGGGGCGGCGCTGCCATAGTGATCACGGTGCGGACCTGCTGGAGCACGTCAGCTTTCCAGGCAGCGGCCAGACTAAAGCCGCGGATCAGGTCGAGCGCTGCACTATCAGTCGAGTCGATGTTGCTCATCTTGGCCGGGCAGTTGCGCCGACTTTTGCCCGCACACATATAGTAGTTGTTGCGGCTGCTGGTATTGCCGCAGATCCGCTGCCAGAGCTTTTGTCCGCAAGCGGCACAGCAACCAACATCCAGCAGCACCCCGCGTGGGTTGCTGCGTGGCTTGGGGTGCTTGCCATCGTACTGCTTGGTTGCACGGGTGGCCCGCAGGCTGGCGCAGCGCTCCCACTCCTCTATAGTAATGATAGCCTCGTGGTTGCCGGGGAAGTGTTCGCCACTGCACGAGACCTCGCCGCGATAGGCGCGGTTGCTCAGGATATCGCGGATAGCCTCCACCCCAAAGCGCCGCGCAGTCTGCTGCGCATTCAGCAGGTCGGCCAGCGATGCGTAGCTGTAGCGGCCGGTGGCGTACTCGGTGAAGATGGTTTTGACGAGGTTGGCGGTGGCCTGGTCCGGCGTAATCGTGTTTTTGTCGGTGCGCACGTAGCCGTAGGGATTGATGCCGCCGACCCAGTGGCCCTGGCGGGCTTTTTCCAGCAGTCCTTTTTTGGTCTCCGTGGCCAGGTCATTGACGTAGAGCTCGGCAAAGACGCCCTGAACCTGAAACATTGCCCAGCCCAGCGGCGTCGAGAAGTCGAGGTTTTCCGTCACGCTGACGAAGGCGGCGCCAGTATCACGGATAGCGCCCACAGTCTCCAGCAGTTTTTGAAGGTTGCGCATCAGGCGGTTTGTTTTATGCACGACCACGGCTTTGATTCGTCCGGCCCGCACATCGGCGAGCAGGGTGCGCAGGGCGGGTCGTTGGGTCGTT
>DAOTUS010000229.1:0-40305 GCA_034437415.1 Herpetosiphonaceae bacterium | reverse complement strand
CACGTATTCGCGGGAGGGACGCCATATATGGCGTCCCTCCACCAATCGTTATCCACCAAGCGTCCATCTTCATCCAAAATCCTGCGCCTTTGCCGTGTAATCTAACATTGTCAAACTAGCTACCAGCTACTAGTAACTAGCTACCAGCTACTAGTAACTAGCTACCAGCTACCAGCCCCTAATTCCCCGGCTTGACCGTTTTCGGATTGACGAACGGCATCATGGCCCGCAGCTCGCGGCCGACGCGCTCGATCGGGTGGTCGATATCGGCGGCGCGGGCGGCGTTGAAGCGGGCGCGGCCGGTGTGGTTCTCCTCGATCCAGTCCTCGGCGAAGGCGCCGTTCTGGATCTCGGTCAGGATCTGTTTCATAACCGCCTTGGTCTCGGCGGTGACCAGGCGCGGCCCGGCCACATAGTCGCCCCACTCGGCGGTATCGCTGACCGAGTAGCGCATATAGTTGAGGCCGCCCTGATAGAACAGGTCGACGATCAGCTTCAGCTCGTGCATACACTCGAAGTAGGCCACCTCGGGCTGGTAGCCAGCCTCGACCAGGGTCTCGAAGCCGGCCTTGACCAGCGCCGACACGCCGCCGCAGAGCACGGTCTGCTCGCCGAACAGGTCGGTCTCGGTCTCCTCGGAGAAGGTGGTCTCCAGCACGCCGGCGCGGGTGCAGCCCAGGCCCTTGGCGTAGGCCAGCGCGTTGGCCATGGCCTCGCCGCTGGTATCTTGATGGACCGCGATCAGCGCGGGAACTCCGCCGCCGTGCTCGAACACCTCGCGGACGCGATGGCCGGGCGACTTCGGGGCGATCATCGAGACATCGACCCCGGCCGGGGCGACGATCTGGCCGTAGCGAATGTTGAAGCCGTGGGCGAACATCAGGGTGGCGCCGGGCTTCAGGTTGGGGCCGACCTCGTCGCTGTACAGGCTGGCCTGGGTGGTGTCGGGGACCAGAATCATCACCACGTCGGCGGCGCTGGTGGCCTCGGCGACGGTGTGGACGGTCAGCCCGGCCTCCTCGGCTTTGGCGCGTGATTTGCTGCCGGCGTGCAGGCCGACCACCACATTCACGCCGCTGTCCTTCAGGTTCAGCGCGTGGGCGTGGCCCTGCGAGCCATAGCCGATGATCGCGACGGTTTTTCCGGCCAGCCGTCCAAGGTCCGCATCGTTGTCGTAGTAAAGCTTTGCCATAGTTGTTGAGTTCCTTGTTGAATAGTAGCTAGTAGCTGGTAGCTAGCAGCTAGTACAATCTTTGGTTGGAAAAAATAGCGACTTTGAGAGGTCAATAGCCACACGCTCGTTCTCACTAGCTACTAGCTACTGACTGCTAGCTATTCCCTACTCCATCGAGTCGATGTACTCGCCCCACCAGGCGTCCCAGTTGATGTCGTCGTCGGCGGCGTAGTGGGCCTTGTCATCGTGGCGGGTTGGATTGCTCGGGCGTGAGTTGTCGCTATCGGACGGCGTATAGGCGGATTTGGCTTCGTAATTTGGCGTTTCCATAATCTGGGTCTCCTTGATCAGCTGTCGGCTATCAGATGTCAGGTATCGATTGCGCTCACTAGCTGCTAGCTACTGGCTGCTAGCTGCTCCTCCTCAGGCCGCCGCCCGCTCACGCTCGCGCTCGCCGGATGGCTGGACGATCGCGGCGGAACCGCGCACCATCGCGACCCGGCCTGTCCGCACCATCTCGCGAATCCCGAAGGGCCTGAGCAGCTCCAGAAAGCTATCGACCTTATCCGGCGAGCCGCTCAGCTCGACCATCATTGCGTCGGGGACCACATCGACGATCTTGGCCCCGAACACATCGGCCAGCTGCATCAGCTCGCTGCGCCGGGCGGGCGGCGCAAACACCTTGGCCAGCATCAGCTCGCGGGCCACCGCCGGGTCGTGGGTGACATCGCTGACCTTGAGGACATCGATCAGCTTGTAGAGCTGCTTGATCACCTGCTCGACGCTGGTGGTGTCGCTGTCGATCACCAGCGTCATCCGCGAGACTCCCGGCGTCTCGGAGTGGCCCACGGTCAGGCTTTCGATGTTGAAGCCGCGGCGGCGAAACAAGCTCACGGCCCGATTCAGCACGCCGGGCTGATCACGGAGTAAGGCGACTAAGGTGTGTTTCATATCTGCTCCTGAACATTCGTAAGGTCGATAACGGCGATTCCGGCGCTACTTGGTCACGGCCACCGCAGGCGTTTCGGCCGCCGCTTTGGCCGGCTCCGCGCTGGGATCCTCGAACATATCGCTGATGCTGGATCCGGGCGCGACCATCGGGTACACATTGACCTCGCGCTCGACCATGAACTCAATCAGGAACGGGCCTTTGGTGGCGCGGGCGGTGTTGATCGCGTCGGCCACCTCGCTCTGGTGGGTGACCCGCAGGCCGGGAATGCCGTAGGCGGCGGCCACCTTGACGAAATCCGGGCTCCACATCGGGGTCGAGGAGTAGCGGCGGTCGTGAAACAGCTCCTGCCACTGCCGCACCATCCCCAGGAAGCCATTGTTGATGATACACATCTTGATCGGCAGCTCCTCCTGCATCACCGTGGCCAGCTCCTGGATATTCATCTGCCAGCCGCCGTCGCCAGCGATCGTCCAGACCTCCTCGTCGGGGCAGGCGACCTGCACGCCCAGCGCGGCCGGCAGCGCAAAGCCCATCGTGCCAAGCCCGCCCGAGGTGATGTGGGTGTGCGGCTTCAGGTAGTCGATCAGCTGGGCCGCCCACATCTGGTGCGGGCCGACGTCGGTGACCTCCCGGAACGCGCCCTGCAAGATGCGGGTGAACTCGGCGTAGACGTGGTGGGGCATAAACATGCCGTTCTGCGGATCGAGCTGGCGCTGTGAGCGGCTGGCCTGAACCTCGCGAACGTGCTCCAGCCACTCGCTGCAGTCCCGTGGCGCCACCGCATCGATCAGGGTGCTCAGCACGCGCTTGGCATCGCCAACAATCGGCACGTGGGCGTAGATGTTTTTGCTGATCTCAGCTGGGTCAACATCGATATGGATGACCTTGGCGTGGCGGGCGAACGTGTCGATCTTGCCAGTCACCCGGTCGTCAAAGCGGGCGCCGATCGAGATCAGCAGGTCGCACTCCTGGATGGCCCGGTTGACGTGGACCCAGCCGTGCATGCCCGGCATCCCCAGCGCCAGCGGGTGATCCTCGGGGATGGCGCTGATGCCCAGCAGCGTGGTGATCACCGGGATGCCGGTTTTCTCGGCGAACTCGCGCAGTTCATTGTGGGCCTCGGCGATCAGCACCCCGCGGCCGGCCATCACCAGCGGCTTTTTAGCCTGGGCGATCAGCGCGGCGGCCTCTTTGATCTGGCGCCGGTTGCCCTCGAGCGTGGGCTTGTAGCCAGGCAGGTCGATGGTCTCGGGGTAGACGAACGGCGCGCGGGCGTTCTGCACGTCCTTGGCCACATCGATCAGCACCGGGCCGGGGCGGCCGCTGCGGGCGATGTGAAAGGCCTCCTTGAACACCCGTGGCAGGTCGCGAATATCGGTGACCAGGTAGTTATGCTTGGTGATCGGCTGGGTGATGCCGGTGATATCGGTCTCCTGAAAGGCATCCTTGCCGATCATCGTCGTCGGCACCTGGCCGGTGATCGCGACAATCGGCACCGAGTCCATCATCGCGTCGGCGATCGCAGTGACCAGGTTGGTCGCGCCGGGGCCGCTGGTGGCGATACACACGCCGACCTTGCCGCTGGTGCGGGCGTAGCCCTCGGCCGCGTGGCCCGCCGCCTGCTCGTGGCGCACCAGAATGTGGCGCAGCCCCGGATACTCCGGCAGCGCGTGGTAGAACGGCATAATCGCCCCACCGGGATAGCCAAACATCACGTCCACGCCTTCAGCAATCAACGCCTCACACATCATCTGTGCGCCAGTTCGTACGTTCGTCATAATTACTACCTCTCTATATCAATAGAGTGTGCTATTCACGTCACACGTCGTTCCGTCGAAGCCTAGCGCAGGACCGCGCCCTGGCTGGCGTTGGTCACCAGCTTGGTGTAGCGGGCCAGCCAGCCGCGCTGATACTTGAGCGGCGGGGATTGCCAGCGGGCGCGACGCTGCGCCAGCTCATCATCGGTGAGCACCACCGCCAGCTTCCGCCCCTGCAGATCGATCTCGACGATATCGCCATCCTCAATCAGGCCAATCGCGCCACCCTCGGCGGCCTCGGGCGAGATATGGCCGATGCACAGGCCGCGGGTGCCGCCGCTAAAGCGCCCGTCGGTGAGCAGCGCGACCTGCTCGCCCAGGGGCATTCCCTTGAGCAGCGAGGTCAGCGACAGCATCTCGCGCATGCCCGGCCCGCCGCGTGGCCCCTCGTAGCGCACCACCACCACATCGCCAGCCTGGATCCCGCCGGAGTGGGCGGCGTAGGTGGCGGCCTCCTCGCTGTCGAAGCAGCGCGCCGGGCCGCGAAACACCATCTGATGCTGGTCGACGGCGCCGATTTTGATCACCGCGCCCTCGGGGGCCAGGTTGCCGAACAGCACGCACAGGCCGCCCTGGGGCGAGTGGGGCGTCTCGATCGGCCGAATGCACTCGGGGTTCTCGTTGACAATCCCGGCCAGCTGGGCGCCGATGGTGCTGCCGCTGACCGCCAGCGCGTCCAGAAACAGCGCGCCGGGCTTCTTGGCCAGCTCGGCCAGCAGCGCCGGGACGCCGCCAGCGCGATGGATATCCTCCATATGCCACTGGCGGTCGCCGTCCCAGGCCGGGCTGACCTTGGCCAGATGCGGCACGCGGGCGGCGACCTCGTTGAAGCGGCTGATCGGGTAGTCCAGCCCGGCCTCCTGGGCCAGCGCCAGCACGTGCAGCACGGTGTTGGTCGAGCCGCCCATCGCCACGTCCAGCGCCATCGCGTTATCGATCGCCGCGGCGGTGACGATGTCGCTGAAGTTGGTGTTGCTGGCCAGCAGATCCATCACCTTGAAGGCGGCGGTGCGGGCCAGTTCGTGGCGGGCCGGGTCGGTGGCCAGCAGCGAGCCGTTGTAGGGCAGGGCGATCCCGAGGGCCTCGCACAGGCAGTTCATCGAGTTGGCGGTGAACATCCCCGAGCACGAGCCGCAGGTCGGGCAGCCGTTGCGCTCCAGGTCCAGCAGCCGCTCGTCGGAGATGCGCCCGGCGGCGTGCTGGCCGACGCCCTCGAACACGCTAATCAGGTCGATCTTCGCGCCGCTGGCATCGCGGCCGGCCTGCATCGGCCCGCCGGAGATAAAGATTGTGGGGATATTGACCCGGGCGGCGCCCATGAGCATGCCGGGCACAATCTTGTCGCAGTTGGGGATACAGATCATCGCATCGAAGCAGTGGGCGGCGGCGACGGTCTCAACACAGTCGGCGATCAGCTCCCGCGACGGCAGCGAATAGCGCATGCCCTCGTGGCCCATCACAATCCCATCATCGACCCCGATCGTGTTGAACTCAAACGGGATTCCGCCAGCCTCGCGGACCGCCGCCTTGATGACCTGGGCGAACTCGTGCAGGTGGACGTGGCCGGGAATAATGTCGATGTACGAGTTGCAGATCGCGATGAACGGCTTGGCAAAATCGGCATCATCTTTGATCTGGCCGGTCGCCCGCAGGAGCGAGCGGTGCGGGGCGCGGGCAAAGCCACGTTTGATCGTATCCGAGCGCATAATGTCTCCGTTGTTTAGCAGCTAGCAGCTAGCAGCTAATAGTTAGTAACTGGTTTCTAGCTACTAGCTGCTGTGAGGCTTCCCCCACTAGCTGCTAGCTACTAGCTACTAAATTTGGGTACAAGAAATTAAGCCTGGGCGTGTCCAGCGTTGGACGCGGGCTGATGAACAGAGACTCAACAGTGAGGTGAGCGAGCGGCAATGCTCGGTGTGGGCTGCATTCGCTGCAGTTGAAATTTAGGTGTGTGCCACCACAGCGTGGCGCGTGGGAGTCGCTCTAGCGCTGGCGAAGACCGGCGCGGCACGACGAAATATGAATGGGAATGAGGACAACCGTAGGCTGCGGCCGTGGAGTAATGCTGGCGATCAAGCGTTCGATCAGTTTCCGCATGGTGTCCTCCGTGTAGGTATCAAAAAGCCCCTCCCGTGTTTGGGAGGGGCTGTGTTGCGTTTCGCTTCACCCGTGGGCTGTATTAGCCCCTCCCAAACAGTTTTGACCGCGTAATAATAATTACGAGGCTAAGGAGGAGAAGAATGACTACAAATGTGTTCGGGCGAGCATTCATTGGGATTTCCTACAAATAGCAGTTGGGCAGAGTATACACACATCGCGGGTATGTGTCAAATCGCTTTTTCTCCCAAAACACTGGCGGCAACGCGGCAGCTCGTCCTCGGCCGCAGGTGCGTTTTCCTACTAACCAATAGTTGACAAACAGTGTATGATACACGCGAATCACAGATTGTTTTAACCTTACTTAAAGGAGTAACTCGATGCAGAGCTCATGGGTACGTCGGTTCTTGTCCGTTATGGCATTCGCTATTGTATTGACCGGGCTGGTTGCCTGCGGTGGCGTTAAGGATACAACCATCCCGGCGCCAGCTGGCGCGACCGAAGTCAAAAAAGGCGACGATTCGATCACCGATCTCTTGATTGATGCGATGACGCCGGCACTGGAAAAGGCCGCCACCGATGAAAAAGGCAAAGTCGACAAGCAGGTCTTCTACAACACCTCCAGCTCGGTTGCTGATGTGGCCAAGTTCTACGAAGACGAGATGACCAAGCGCGGCTGGAAGAAAATCGAGAACAGCGAGATCACCGCTGAGAACGCGTTTCTTGGCTACGAGTCGGGCGATAACGGCGCCTTCATCTTTGCCTTCGACAATGCCGCTTTTGGTGGCACTGGCACGCTGGTGCTGACCGCAAACGTCAGCAAATAAGCTCAACGGTGTTGGTTGATACGCCGACTCGATGCCCTCAGAGTTGTGATACTCTGAGGGCATTATTCACCTCAGTTGTTCAATCCTATTGGAGGAACCCATGTTCAAACGATTAATGCTGGTTTTGCTGCTTGGGGCAACCCTCAGCGCCTGCGGTGGTGCCGCGGCCCCAACCGTCACCCCGCCGCCAACGGCCACGGCCCGCCCGGAGCCAACCGCCCGCCCAACCGCCACGGTAGTGCCAACCGCCGAGCCAACCGCAGAGCCCTCAGGTGCCGCCGGGAGCATTCCTGCCCCGCCGGATAGCACCGACTATGTCTCGGGCGAAGATCCAATCATCGATGCCGCTATCACCGCCATGGAAGATCAGTTTGCCGCCCAGAGCGGCAGCGGGATCAACCTGCAGGATCTGACCTTCTACATCTCGACCGCCAGCGTTGATGCTGTCGTTGCGTTCTACGATGAAGAGATGCCCAAGAATGGCTGGGGCCCCGGCCAGACCCAGGACGAGGATTTTGGCAAGGTGATGGCCTTTATCGGCGCTGACTTTGAGACCATCGGCCTGATCGGTCTGCTCGATCTGAGTACCACCGGCGTCTCCGACGGCCTGATTGTGTTCACCACCATCGGCACCCCCGAGGATTCGACCGGCGGCGCGACCAGCCCAACCGCCACCCCCGAGGCCAGCTCGGGCGGCGCTGAGGTCACGCCCGATGACATCGGCGATGTGCCGACCCCGCCCAACGGCGAGCTGTATCTGGCTGGCAGCGACTCGATCACCGATAGCTTCCTCGAAGGCTTTACCAATGGCTTCAAGCAAAGCTTCGATGGCCAGTCGGGGATGACCCTGGTCGGCCAGGAAGAGTTTATCACCAGCGCAACCCAGGCCGAGATTAAAACCTTCTACGACGACGAGATGGCCGCGCTGGGCTGGACACCGGCCGCGCCAACCGACAACCCACAGGCGCAGATCCTGAACTACACCCGGATTGACGGCACCAAGGTTGATGTCGCCGTCGTTGCCTCGATCGACCGCAGTAACTTTGGCTCCGAAACCGATCGTCTGGTGGTGATTGTGGTGGCCGGCACGAACTAAACCTGCCAGCGCACTGACCTGAACCCATAACCACGGCAGGCTGGGTATCCTGGAGCGGCTGGAAGGCTGAACCGGATACCCAGCCTTTTTTAGCGCCCCTGGCTGAATTGCTGTGCCTCGCACTGCCTGTGTGTGGTATGATAGCCGCCGACTTACGCTTCACACAAGGGAGGCTCAGATGCCCCGCGAACGATTATCGGCCCGTGTGCGCGCTGTGCCACCATCGGGAATTCGGCGCTTTTTTGATATTGCCGCCACGATGGATAATGTCATCTCACTTGGCATTGGCGAGCCCGATTTTGTGACCCCCGATGTTATTTTGCAGGCCGGAATTAGCTCGCTGCAAAACGGCTACACTGCCTATACCTCCAACTCTGGCACCCTTGAGATTCGCACCGCGCTGGCGGCCCATCTGCAAACCTTGTATCAGGTGACCTACGACCCCGCCGACGAGCTGCTGATGACCGTCGGGGTCAGCGAAGCCCTGCAAAACGCCATGCTGGCCCTGATCGATCCTGGCGATGAGGTGATTATCCCCGAGCCATGTTTCGTCGCCTACGGCCCCAGCGTGGTGTTTGCCGGCGGCGTGCCGGTGTATGTCGCGACCAATGTCGAAAACAACTTCCAGGTCACCCGCGCGGCGATCGAAGCGGCGATCACCCCGCAGACCAAGGCAATTCTCATCGGCTATCCCAATAATCCGACCGGCGCGGTGATGAGTCGGGCCGGAATGCTGGAGATTGCCGCCCTAGCCGAGCAGTATGACCTGCTGGTGTTCTCTGATGAGATCTACGATCGGCTGGTCTATGCTGTTGAGCATATCTGTTTTGCCGCGCTGCCAGGAATGCACGAGCGCACCATCCTGCTCGGTGGCTTCTCCAAGGCCTACGCCATGACTGGCTGGCGCCTGGGCTGGCTGGCCGCGCCAGCTGAAATTTCGCTGGCGGTGCGTAAAATTCACCAGTATGCAATTATGTCGGCGCCCACCATGGCCCAGCACGCCGGGCTGGCGGCGCTCCAGCTCGGCGACCCCGATGTCAAACGCATGGTGACCGAGTACGATCGCCGCCGCCGGGTGATTGTCGCCGGGCTGAACCAGATTGGGCTGCCGACATTCGAGCCACAGGGCGCCTTCTATGTTTTCCCACGGGTCGATCACCTGGGCCTGACCAGCGAGCAGTTTGTCGAGGGCTTGCTCGAGCACGAGCAGGTCGCCGTTGTGCCTGGCGATGCCTTTGGCCCAAGCGGGGCTGGGTTTGTGCGCGCCTGCTACGCCACCAGTATGGACAATATCGAACGTGCACTCGAGCGGATTGAGCGCTTTGTGCAACGTGTAGCGTAAGGGGAATGCCGATGACCGAGACCGCTTTGACCTGTGCCCGCTGTGGCAATTCGATTGCCCCCGATGCGGTCCATATGGGTCAGCCACTGATTACCGCTGGTGAGCTTGCCCGGATTGCAATGAAATCCCCCGCCGCGCTGGCCGGGCCAACCCTGCCCGATGTGCCATACTGCGCCACCTGCCGCCCAATTGTCGCCCAGCAGCGCACAATGGAGCAGCTCAAGGTGCTCGGGTTTATTCTGGTTCTGCTTATTTTAGTGGCAGTAGGGATTTTTGTTTTGCTTTGAGTATGAACATTGCTCGTCTGTATTTTTTAGGAACATGCAATGATGTTATCGGTCTTAATCCCCTGCTACAACGAAGCTAGCACCATTGATCAGATTCTCGATCTGGTTTATGCGGTTGATCTGCCCATGGAATTGATTGCGGTTGATGATTGTTCCAGCGATGATACCTTCGCTGTGCTCCAGCGGGCAGCACTCGAGCGCCCTAACTTTCGGGTTGTTCGCCACACGACCAATCGGGGCAAGGGCGCGGCGATTCGCACCGCCCTTGAGTATGCCACCGGCGAGATTGTGATTATCCAGGATGCCGATATGGAGTACGACCCGCAGGATTTCTATGAGCTGGTCAAGCCGATTGTCAACGGTCGGATTGATATCGTGTTTGGCTCGCGGTTTCATGGGCGGCATACCGGAATGTATTTTTGGAATGCCGTTGGCAATAAAGGCCTCACGTTCCTAACCAATCTATTGTTCAACTGCTGGATCTCCGATATGGAAACCTGCTATAAGGTGATGCCGACCAGGATTATGCGCAGCCTCAATCTGGTCTCCAACGATTTCCGAATCGAGGCCGAGATTACGGCGAAGGTGTTGATGCAGGGCCATCGGATCTATGAGGTCCCCGTCAGCTATCTGGGCCGGACCTATGAAGAAGGCAAAAAGATGCACCCGAAATATGGCTTCCTAACGGTCTGGGCTTTATTTCGCCTCCGCCTGTTTGGCAAGCCTTAATCACTTGCTGGTGAATCGATCGCGACCAGCGCTTGTAGGGCATTTAACCAATCTCCGTTATGGATCTGGCTTAATCTAGCTGCCTTCATAACGTACAACTACAAAAGGGAAAACGTATGCCAGTTGTTGCAGTACTCGGTGCTCAGTGGGGTGACGAGGGTAAAGGTCGGATGGTTGATCTGCTGGCGGCCAAGGCGAAGATGGTCGTTCGCTCTGGCGGCGGCACTAATGCCGGCCACACGGTGATCAATCATCTCGGAACATTCAAGCTTCATCTCATCCCCGCCGGCATTTTCGATAGCAAGATTGTCAATATCATCGGGGCTGGCACGGTTGTCGATCCGCCTGCGCTGCTCAAAGAGCTGGCAATGCTCAAGGCTGCTGGTATCGATACCAGCAATCTGTTTATCAGCGAGCGCGCTCACGTCGTGATGCCCTATCATATTCAGCTTGATGCGCTTGAGGAAGAGGTGCGCGGCGCCAACGAGATTGGCACAACCAAGCGCGGCATCGGGCCAACCTATGTGGATAAAGCCGCCCGCACCGGCATTCGCATGGGCGATCTCCTCCACGAGGAAACCTTGCTCAGCCGCATGATGACGGTGCTGGAGCAGAAAACCAAGGTGCTGACCAAGCTCTATGGCGCCCAGCCCGGCACGGCCCTCCACGATACCTATTTGCAGTATCTTGAGTATGGCCGCCAGCTCGAGGCCCATATCACCCCGATCCACCCGGTGATTCAGGACGCGCTGCGACGGGATCTGCCAATTTTGATCGAGGGCAACCAGGGCGCGCTGCTCGATCTTGATCACGGCACATTCCCGTATGTCACCTCAACCGCCACCGGGGCCGCCGGGGCCTGCCAGGGCGCTGGGATTCCGCCAACCCGCCTGAATGGCGTGGTGGGGATTTTCAAAGCCTATACCACCCGCGTCGGCGCCGGGCCGTTTCCCACCGAGCTGAAAGATGCGACCGGCGAGGATATTCGCACGGTTGGCAAGGAGTTTGGCACCACCACCGGCCGCCCGCGCCGCGTCGGCTGGTTCGATGCGGTGGCCGCCCGCTATGCCGCCGAGATCAATGGCATTAGCACCATCGCGCTGACCAAGCTGGATGTGCTGGATAATGTCGAGCGGATCAGCATCTGCACCGGCTATCGGCTGCACGATACCGAGCTTGCAACCATGCCCAGCTCGATCGCCATGCTCAATAGCGTCGAGCCAATCTACGAGGAGTACCAGGGCTGGATGACCCCGACCAGCGATGCGCGCGCGATCGAGGATCTGCCCGAGGCCGCCCAGCGCTACGTGCGGCGGCTCAGCCAGCTGATCGGCGCCCGCCTGGGGATGATTTCGGTCGGTCCGTCGCGGGAGCAGGTGATTACGCTGCAGGAGATTTTCTAGGCTTAGTGCAGCGGCGGCGCGACCAGCGCCAGCACCGCGCCAACCTCGGCCTGGGCCAGCAGCGCCGCTGAGACCAGCTCCGGGGCCAGCTCGGCCAGCGGACGCAGCACAAACGCCCGCTCGTGCATTCGCGGGTGGGGAATCTTCAGCTCCGGGGTGTCCAGCGTCAGGTCGGCGTACAAGAGAATATCCAGATCGATGGGGCGCGGGCCGAAGCGAACTTCGGCCCGGCGCCCCATCTGTGTCTCAATCGTTTTCAGCGCGGCCAGCAGCTCGTGCGGGCCAAGCTCGGTGGCTCCGACGATCACCGCATTCAGAAACGGCGGCTGATCCTCGACATAGGCGGCGGCGGTCTCGTAGACGCTGGAGCTGCGCTCAACCGCCAGCACCGCGCCCAGCGCCGCCACCGCCGCCCGCAAATGCTCCAGCCGCTGCCCCTGATTCGAACCCAGGGCAAGATACACCTTCGCCATTTCAGCCCCCTACGTCAGCAGATCCCGCAGCATCGCAGCGTTGTCGCGTTTGTCCAGGGCGGCGATCGCATCGGCGTAGCCCATATCAAAGAGGCGGTCGTGGTTTTCGGACTCGTAATCGACGATCCACTCCAGCGGCATCAGGTGTTTGGGCGCGATGACCAGCGGCTCGGCAACCCGGTGCGGCATCCGGCCCTGCCAGCGCAGACTCTCGTCGCCGGTCTGGCTGGCGGCCTGCTCCAGCTTCTGGGCCGCGTCGGCGATGCGGTTGTACAGCTTGAGCAGCTTGAACGAGGCCCGGTACGACGCCAGCAAGGCCCAGTCGAGGGTTAGCCACAGCGCCTGGGCGAGATCTTTGGGCATGTCCTCGAGCTGATCGTCCAGGTCCTCGGGGTCGGCATCCCAGGGCGTCATCATCACCACAATAATATCGACATCGCCGCCGGCATATTCGATAATCGGGCCAAGCGGGGTGTTGGACAGCACCGCGCCATCCCAGTAAAAATCATCCCCAACCGTTGTCCAGGGGTAGATCGCGGGAATGCTGGACGAGGCCATAATGTGGTCGATGTCGAGCGTGTCGCGCACAACGCCGCTCGGCTCGTGGTTGCAGAACACCTTGAGGGTGCCCCGGCGCACATCGGTGGCGGTCAGCAGCAGCGTTGGCGCCGCCGGGCTGTTGATCCGCGCAAAGTCCATCCAGCGACTGAGCGTGTGGCGCCACGGCGCGGTATCGAGCAGGCTGCGAAACGGCGTGGTGTAGAAAATCCCCCGTAGCCGGGTGAACAGGTCCACGCTGCCCAGCTTGCGGTCGGCCTCCGGCAGCGCGTCCTCGATCGCCTCCTCGCCGCCGCCCGCTTTGGAGGTCAGGATGCTGCGCAGGATAAAGCGCATCAGCGGGCGGCTGATGGCGGGCAGATCGTTGGACAGGCGATGGACATCCTCGGAGTGCATCTGCCTCCAGCGCTGCTCAAGGTCGGCGATCGACATCCCCGAGGCGATTGCGCCGGCGTTGACCGCCCCGATCGAGGTCCCCGCAATGATGTCAGGCCCCTGCCCGTCGACCATCCAGCCACGCTCCACCAGAGCCTGCATGACGCCAACATGGTAGGCGCCGCGTCCGCCGCCGCCCGATAAAACCAACGCTTTTTTCATGATCTGCTCCTCCAACCCTGGGGTTATCGCTGCAACTCCGCTGATCCGGCGGCGAGCTAGTCGTCATCGTCTTCATCAAGCGTGCTGCCGCTCAGATCAAGCAGCATCAGGTTGGTGAGATAGGCCGACTGGTTGAGGGCGGCGGCGCCGTCTGCGCCAATCGCATTGCCCCACAGATCCAGCTCGGTCAGGTTGGCCAGGTGCGGCGCGTTGGCCAGCGCCGCCGCGCCAGTGTTGCTGATGCTATTTTCGGCCAGATACAGCAGCGTCAGGCTGGCGATGCTCTTGGCCTGGGCGAGCGCGATCGCCCCGGCATCGCCAATCTGGTTGGCGTTGAGCAGCAGCGCCTGGAGCTGGGCCAGCTGCGGCGATGCGGCCAGAGCCTGGACCCCGGCGTCGCCAAGCTCGTTCGAGCGCAGATCCAGGCGCTCCAGCTGGATCAGAATCGGCGAGTCGGCCAGGGCGGACACTCCGGCGGCGCCCAGATTCGTCGCCCCAAGATTGAGGGTGGTGAGATTGTGGAGGTGCGGCGAGCTTGCCAGCGCACGGGCGCCCTCGGGGCCAATCGCGTTCTCATACAGATCGAGGTTTTGCAGATTGGCCAGATGGCTGGCCTGGGCCAGGGCCGCCACTCCCGCCGCGCCAAGGTCGTTTTTGCTCAGGTTGAGCGCGGTGAGCGCGGTGAGATGGCTGGCCGCCGCAATCGCCTGGGCGCCAGCATCACCAATACTATTGTTATCGATATCCAGCGCGGTCAGCTGAGCGGCGCCATTGGCTTCGATCAGCGCGGCCACCCCGGCGGCGCCCAGGCGGTTGCGGTACAGGCGCAGGGTGGTGAGCTGACGCAGGCTTGCGGAGTGGCCGAGCGCGTAGGCGCCCTCCGGCCCAATGCTATTTTGATGCAGCTCCAGCGCGACCAGGTTGCCCAGATGCGGCGACTTGGCCAGCGCGATCGCCCCGGCATCGCCAATCTGGTTGCGATGCAGCTTCAGCGTGAGCAGATTGGCCAGATGCGGCGACTCGGCCAGCGCCTGCGCCCCGGCATCGGTGATCTGGTTCTCCCCGAGATCGAGGATCCGCAGCGTGGCCAGCTGTGACGAGGCCGCCAGCAGCTCGGCGCCAACATCGCCCCAGTTGCGCCCGTTCAGGGTTAGTTGGGTTACGCCAACCAGCCGCCGTGACTTGAGCTCGGACTCCAACTCCTCCACGGTGTACACATCGTCCAGTGAAACGGCGTATTTTTTAAGTTTTGCCATGGCAGGTGTTCCTCTGGCCCGCTTGCCAGCGCTGGCAAGGGCGGGGTGGTTGAGCCAGTCATCTCGAGCATCCAACCGCCCATGGTTTGATGCGAGATTATGGCGCTTTAAAGGTGGTTGTGTGGGGCGCATTGTAGCATATTGAGCGGACTAAACCTATTCAAAAGGCCCGAAAAGCTGTGCTACACTGAATCGAACATCTACTGAAAGGATTGTGATCGATGAGTGAAATAGCTGCTACCCGTCGTCGTATTCTGGTCGTGGTCGCCCACCCTGACGATGCCGAGTTTATCTGTGGCGGGGCGCTGTCGCGCTGGCATCGTGAGGGCCATACGATCCACTTCTGTCTATGCACCGACGGCAACCACGGGTCCAGCGACCCGGAGATGACCCCCGAGCGCCTGGTGGCGATTCGCCAGGCCGAGCAGCGCGCCGCCGCCGCCCATGTCGGGGGCGAGGTAACCTTTCTGGGCTTTGTTGATGCCGAGCTGGAGCCGACGCTGGATTTGCGCAAGGCCATCACTCGCGAGATCCGCCGCTTCCGCCCCCACGTGGTCCTCTGTCAGGATCCGACGATGCGCTACTACGACACCTACATCAACCACCCCGACCATCGGGCGGCCGGCGAGGCCTGTCTGGCGGCGGTGATGCCGGCGGCTTCGACGCGGCTGATCTTCCCCGAGCTGCTGGTGGATAACTTGGAGCCGCACGCGGTCAACGAGGTGCTGCTGATGGGCACCGCCAACACCGATGCCTGGGTCGCGTTTGAAGAGCGCGATCTGACCAGCAAGCTGCTGGCGCTGCGCGAGCATAAAAGCCAGCTTGGCGAATGGGAGCCGACCGCGATGCTGCAGGAGTGGGCCACCTCAACCGCCGAGAGCGCCAGGGCCGCCGGGATCGAGTGCACCTACGCCGAGGGTTTCAAGCGGATTGTGCTGCGCAACCTCGATGAAACGCTGGCCGAGGAGGCCGAGGCGATGGCCGCCCAGAACTAGCCGGGCGGCGAACTGGCCGCTTCAGGCGCGCCCAACCCAAACGGCAGGCATTTCGAAGCGCCTGCCGTTGGTTCGATCCTCCCGGCCCTGCGCCACTAGCGCCGCTTCAAAAGATCTTCGGCGGCGGCGGCGAAGCGCGGGTCGCAGGCCGCCACCTCGCGCCAGCGCTCGACGTCCTTTTGTAGGGCTTTGATCATGCGGTGTTGCACCTCAAGCAGGGCCTCGCGAATGGTTGGGTAGCCCCGCCGCCGATCAAAACGGCCGACATCGAGCACCTCGCGGGCCAGCTCCACGGTATATTTGGCGATCCAGTGGGGCTTGAGCTGGGCCCAGTTCAGCAGCGGCATGGTTTTGGTGTTGCTGAGCAGGTCGGCGGCCTTGACCCAAAAAACCTGCGGCGGCAGGGCCGCGATCCCGGCGTAGTACTGCTCGGTGGTTTTGCCGTGCCGGTTGAGGCCATCGAGCAGCGGCAGCAGGTCGCCGAGGCGCAGCAGGGCCGGGCTCTGGCTGATGAACGCGCTCAGCTCAGCGCGGGTGATCTGCGCATCCTCCAGCAGGTCGTGCCACAGCGCCAGCACCGTGGCGGTCTCGTCGCGAATCCCAAAAATTGAGACAATATTCAGGGCAACGTCGAGCAAATGGTACAGGTAGGGCTGATCGCTGCTCAAGGGCCGCAGCCGGCCTGCATTGCGTTCGGTGGCTAGCTGGAGCGCCGGCTCAATCGCTGCGCCCAGATAGAGCGATTGCAGCTGCGCCGCTAGGGCATCGGTTTGGGTGTGTGACATAATCCAACTCTCGAAAATAGAACATATCAACGGCAGACAGCGCTTTTATGCCAGGGTTGCCCAGAGCGACCGACCTTCCAGGGTCCGCTTGATCGTCGTCTCATCGTCGAGACAGCTGATGAAGCAGCGGGCCAGATCGGCGACATCGATCGCCTTGAGCCGCGCCCCAATCCCGCCCAACAGCGGGAGCTTGGCCAGCAGGGCAAACGGCAGCGAGCCGACCTGGATCCCCCGGCGGCCTGGCCCGACAATCGCGGCGGGACGCACAATCGTCCAGTCGAGCGCCGACTCGCGGACGGCTTTTTCGGTGCGGGCCTTCCACGTGAGGTACGCGCCCAGCGGCTGGCCGGCGCCGGTTGAGCTGAGCAGCAAAAATCGGCCCACCCCGGCGTTCTGGGCGGCCTGGAGCAGGGCCACCGTGGTGCCATAGTCGACCGTCTCGTAGCTCACGCCGGGCTTGAACTGGGCCTGGGTGGTGCCAATTGTCTGGATCACGGCGCTGCAGCCACGCAGGGCGCTGGTCAGGCTCGCCACATCGTCGAGGGCACCCACGGCAAAATCCTGATCGAGCGGGAAGATGGCTTTGCTCTGGGAGCCGTCGCGGACCAGCGCCCGGCTGCGCCAGCGGGGATGATCGGCCAACTGGGCAATCAGGCGCTGGCCGGTATATCCAGTCGCCCCTGCCACCGCAACTACGTTTGCCATAGCACCTCTCAGCATAGATTAAACTGGCTAAAGTATAGCACGCCTGAGAGCGCGGCCGACAATCGGCCGGGCTAGATTTACATAAAATACTGACTAATTTCGCCATGCTTGCACCGTCCTGATGGCTATAGTACAATATGGCACACCCTTCGCTGCACGTGCGGTGGGACCTAGTTTTGAGCCAACACTCGTTTGATGGGAGCTTAGTTCCGAAAGCGCTGTGGTCTAACCACAAGACTGGAGGGCGGGCACCCACCTGCTTCGGCAGGTTCAAAACTACCCCATCAACGGCCTTGAAGGGTGTTTTTTTATCACTGCTCCAATGTGTTACCACTTATGATATATCTATTCTATGGCCCCGATGACTATGCCCGCACCCACGCTATTGCGGCGCTGAAACAAGCGTTTCCTCCCGATGTGGCCACGTTTAATATCACCCTGCTCGATGGACGCACCACCAAAATCGCCGACCTCCGCACCGCCTGTGAAGCCTATCCGCTCCTCCACGATCACCGCCTGGTCGTTGTCAACGATGTCCTGAAGCATGCCAAATCGAATGAGGTCCGCGAATGCCTGCGGAAGCTGCTGGCGGTCCTGCCAGACTCGACCGATCTGGTCTTGAATGAGGCGGACGCGCCCGATAGCCGGCTGGCGCTGGTCAAGGATCTCCAGGCCCAGGCCAAGGCCAAAAAGGCGACCGTGCGCGAGTTTGCTCTGCTGGAGGGCGCCGCCCTGATCCAGTGGCTCAACGAGCAGGCCCGCCAGAACGCCGTCACGCTGCGGCCCGACGCGGCCCAGGTTTTGGTTGAGTATGTTGGCGCCGATAGCTGGGCGCTGCACAATGAGGTCGCCAAGCTGGCCGCCTATGTCGGGCCGCAGGGCACGGTGACACTGCGCGAGATTCACCTGCTGGTCAAAGATGAGACCGAGACCAATCTCTTTACCTTTATTGATGCGCTGTGTGGGCGGCGCGGCCCCAATGCCGTGCAGGGTCTCCACGGCCTGTTGGCCGACGGCGCCGCTCCGCTGTATATCCTCACGATGATCGCCCGCCAGGTGCGCCTGATGCTGGCCGCCCAAAGCGCCGGCCGGATCTCCCCCGATGAGCTGGCCCGCCAGCTTGGCCAAAAACCGTTTGTCGCCCGCAAGGCCGCCGACCAGGCGCGCAGCTATAGCGCCGCCGAGCTACGCGCCTTTCACGATCAGGTGCTGGCGATCGACCACGGGATCAAAACTGGCCGGGTGGAGGCGGAGGGTGCCCTAAATGTCCTAGTAGGTGAATTCGGGTTCCCCCCTGGGGTGGGGTTTCGCCGCTGACATACCTAAAATTTGGGTTGAATAACTATTGCGCAGCGTTAAGCAAACCGTTAGAATACTAAAGCTACATTTTTACTGTACGTCTTAGCCTCGCAGTGAATTCAGCACTCAAGGGATGGTTTCATGGAAGAGGTGTTAGTCATTGACGATAGCCGCCAGATCGCCGATTTTTTGGCGGAGACGGTCCTGCCCTATTATGGCTATCGTTCACGGGTTGTGCCAACAGGCTGGGAAGGCCTAGCATTTCTTAAACAGCGGCAGCCAGACCTGATTTTGTTGGATTTACAATTGCCAGATACCTCGGGCCTGGAGGTTTTGCGCCAGATTAGCGAGCTAGGCTACGATATCCCGGTGATTTTGATGACTGCGCACGGCACCGAGCAGACTGCGGTCGAGGCATTTCGCCTCGGCGCCCGCAATTATCTGATCAAGCCGTTCGATGCGGTTGAGGCCGGCAATGCCATTGAGCGGGCGCTCCGCGAGCGGCGGCTGCAGCGCGAAAAAGAGGTCCTGACCCGCACGCTGCAGCAGCGCCTTCAGGAGCTGACCATTCTTTCCAGCGTCGGCAAGTCGGTCACCTCGCTGCTCGACCTTGAGGAGCTGCTGGAGCGGATTGTGGAGGCCGGTGTCTATCTCACCCACGCCGAAGAGGGCTTTTTGCTCCTGCGCGATGGCGAGGAGCTGTATCTGCGGGCGGCTAAGAATCTGGGCGAGGAGAAGGTGCAGCGCTTTCGCGTGCGCATGGACGACAATATCGCCGGCCAGGTGATTCGCACCGTCAAGCCAATTCGCGTCGACCACTCGCAGCAGAGCGATCTGAAGGTCAAGACCGGCTTTCTGGTCAAGGCGCTGCTCCAGGTTCCGCTGATTGTTGGCAAGCAGGCGATTGGCGTTCTGGGGGTCGATAATCGAATCTCGCAGCGCGGCTTTACCGAGAACGATCAGTATCTGCTCTCGGCGATCGCCGACTATGCGGCGATTGCGATCGAAAACTCGCGCCTGTTCAAATCCACCCGCGACTCCGAGATGCGCTATCGGGAGCTGTTCGATAACGCCAACGATATGATCTTTACTCTCGATACGCAGCTGCGCATTACCACGATCAATCGCCAGGGTATGAAGCTGCTGGGCTACACCCACGCCCAGTTGATGGGCCGCTCGCTGCTGACGCTGTGCGTGCCCGATGAGCAGGAGGCGATTGAGCACCAGCTGCAGCGCCAGTTGGCCAAAGCGGCCGGCGATGGCGTGCCCTTCCCGCTGATGCTGAGTCGCTCCAGCGGCGAGGATATGCACGCCGAGGTCAGTGCCCAGCTGATGCAGCGCAACGATCAGACCGTCGGGCTGCACTGTATCGCCCGCGATGTCACCGAGCGCCGCCGCCTGGAGCTGCAGCTGTTGCAGGCCGAGAAGCTTTCGGCGATTGGCCAGCTGGTCGCCGGGGTCGCCCACGAGCTGAATAATCCGATGACCAGCATCAAAGGCTTTACCGAGCTGCTGCTGCGCCGCAAGGATCTGGACGAGGAGGCCCGCTCCGACCTTAACTATATCAACAACCAGGCCGAGCGCGCCGCCCGGATCGTCACCAACCTGCTGACGTTCGCCCGCGAGCACCAGCCGCAGCGGGTGCTGGTCGATGTCAACCGCGTGGTTGATGACACGCTGAGCCTGCACACCTACCACCTGCGGGTGGACAACATCAAAGTCCAGCGCCAGCTCGATCCGACGCTGCCGCCCGCCCTCGCCGACCCCTATCAGCTCCAACAGGTCTTTCTGAACCTGATCGGCAACGCCCATCAGGCGATGGCCGACAATGGCGGCGGCAATCTGACGGTGCGCTCCGAGCAGGTCGATGATGAGATTCAAATTCATATCGGCGATACCGGGCCGGGGATTCCGCAGCACCTGCTCGGGCGGATTTTCGACCCGTTCTTTACGACCAAGCCGGTTGGCAAGGGCACCGGGCTGGGCCTGTCGATCTGCTACAACATTCTGCAGGATCACGGCGGGACGATCTGGGTCGAGAGCGCCGCTGGCGAGGGCAGCACGTTCCATCTGGTGATGCCGGTGGCGACTGGCGATGCGACGCTGCTGACCAGCGACGATGGCAGCGGCGATGATCTGCCGGCCACGCAAAGCTACCGCATTCTGGTGGTCGATGACGAGGATGGCGTCGCCGAGGTGATTCAGCGCCTGCTCACCGACCTCGGGCACCGGATTACGGTCGTCGCCAGCGGCGAGGCGGCCCTCAGCGCGGTCGCCGAGCAGCCGTTCGACCTGATTCTGAGCGATGTGAAGATGCCTGGGATGAATGGGTTCCAGCTGTATCGGGCGCTGCAGACCCGCTTCCCCGAGCTGACCCGGCGCTTTATCTTTATCACCGGCGATACGATGAGCCCGGCGACCCAGACGGCGATGCGCCAGATCGGCAACCCGGTGATCGCCAAGCCGTTCTCGTCGAAAAAGCTCGAGCGCACGATCAACGAGTTTATGTCCAACGATGCGCTGCAGAACCCGATCGCGACCGAGGCCTAGTCCGCCAGCTTTAACTGGACTCAATGCAACGTGCCCACATCGGCGGATGTGGGTATTTTGTTGGACTATTTAATCAGGCGCCGAGCATCGGCAACAATTTTAGTCACTAGGAAGGAGCAAAACGATGCCGTTTTCAACCCCAATTCATACCAATGAGCAAAGCTTCGAGCGGGTGCTGGCGACTGGTCTGCCCCTGCTGCTGGTCTGGACCCGCAAAGATTATGCGCCGTGTGCCAGGCTGGATCAAGCGCTCAAGCGCCTGGCCAGCCCTGCACCAGGCGCTGGCCCGCCACGTTCCCAGTTCTTGATTTCGGAGTTCCTTGGAGGCAAACCTGATGCACGATCCCTGGGGTGATTCATTTAATGAGCTTGAGAAGGCGACCCTGGCGCCGTTTGTAACCAACCTCGACCGCCCGATTTTCGGCCTGCGCAACCTGCCCGAGGTCGTCAAGGGCGCCCTGTTCTCGCGCTACAGCCGCTCGGATAAAAGCCTGCGCCGGATTCTGCTCGATGAGTTTATCCTCGCGCCCGAGGCGGGCTTCGAGCGGATTGTTGGCGCTGCCAGCGGGCGCGGCGCCGATCAGATGGTGGCGACCAGACAGGCCGAGGCGTTCTACGAGCGGGTGCTGATTGGCTATGGCGATGACTCGGTGGCCGAGCTTGGCGGCGCCCACGTGGCCTGCGAAAGTGTCAGCAACATCGCCGCCAAAGCGCTGGAGGATAGCCGCCTGGGGATCGATCCGCTGGAGAAATCAACCCGCTACGTTGCGTTTAATCGCCAGGTGGCGGGCCGCTACCGCTACTATCGCGAGCCAGAGATTATGGCCTCGGCGCACGCCGCCCGCTATGAGGCCACGCTGGATACGCTGTTCGCCACCTACAGCGACCTGATCGCGCCAACCTGGCACTGGGTGCAGGCGAACACGCCGCGTGATGCGCAGACCTCCGAGCGGGCCTACGCCAGCGCGACCAAGGCCAAGGCCCTCGATCTGCTGCGCGGCCTGCTGCCCATGGCAACCCTGACCAATGTCGGGATGTTTGGCAACGGACGGGCCTTTGAGTATCTGCTGACCAAGCTGGCCAGCTCCGACCACACCGAGGTGCGCGCAGTGGGCACGGCCCTGCAAGACGAGCTAGATCTGCTGATTCCTTCGTTCGTCAAGCGGGCCAAAACCGAGCGCGGCGCCCAGTACAGCCAGTATCTGGCCACTATGCGCCAGGCCGGTGGCGCGTGGTCGGCGGGAATTGGGGCCGCGGCTGAGCCGACCGCCCAGCGCGGCGTGACGCTGGTCGAGTTCGATCCGCAGGCCGAGATCAACACGGTGGCGGCAGTTCTGTACCCTCACACCGACCATTCGCTGGCCACGGTGCGCGAGCACGCCGCCCGGCTTTCGGCGGCCGAGCGGCTGGAGATCCTGCGCGGCTACGTTGGCGAGCGGGCCTCGCGCTTTCAGCGGCCTGGGCGGGCCTTCGAGGATGCCTACTATACGTTCGATCTGCTGGCCGACATTGGCGCCTACCGCGATCTGCACCGCCACCGTATTCTGACCCAGGAGCGCCAGCGCTACACCACCGCCCATGGCTACATTGTGCCGCCGGAGCTGGTCGATGCCGGGCTGAGCGGGCGCTACGTCGCGGCGCTCGACACGGCCGCATCGACAGTCGAGGCCATCGCGGGCGATCTGCCCGCCGCCGCGCAGTATCTGGTGCCGTTCGCCTACCGAATTCGCTGGCGGATCAAGCTGAACCTGCGTGAGGCCTACCACCTGATCGAGCTGCGGGCCGCGCCGCAGGGCCACCCGACCTACCGGGCGATCGCCCAGGAGATGTTCCGCCAGATCCAGGCGGTTCACCCGACCCTGGCCGAGAGCATGCGCTTTGTCGACCTGCACGACTATGCGCTGGAGCGGCTGGCCGCCGAGCAGCGGCTGGATGCGAAGGGGCGGGCGGTTAGTGGCTAGGGGCTGCTAGCTGGTGGCTGGTGGGTTTTAGGGCTTTGTAGTGGGCGGGACGTCCTGGCATAGTCTGTGCTTTAGGCTGGATTATGAACCCGTGGTGGTAAGAAAGGACGTCTGACCGATGAAATCACGCATTTTAGTTGTAGATGATCACCCTGATATTTTACGCTTGCTTATCTGTGTCCTCGAAACTGCGGGCTACGCTGTGATCACGGCCATGCGCGGCGATGACGCGCTTGAGCAGTGGCAGGCGCATCAGCCGGATCTGGTTTTACTAGACATAAATCTGCCGGGAATGTCTGGCAATACGGTCTGCCACACGATCAAAACCAGCTCCAACACGCCAGTTATTATGATGACCGGCCAGGCCGTCACCGAGATCCAGCTCAGCCAGCGCGTGCCTGGCGCCGATGGATATTTGCTTAAACCCTTTGATGTGATGGGACTTGCCGATCACATCGCCCACATCCTGGAGGGCGTCACGACAGCGCCGCTCGAAGCTTCCCGCTGAAGCTCCGAGCGGCGCTGTTGGCGTCAGTCAGTCTATTGCTCTAGGCTCACCAGCACGCGGCGCAGGCGCTCGGTGGCCTCGTTGGCAATCGCCTGGAGATCGGGGTGGTTGACCACGCCGAGCATCGCCATCGGATCGACAATATCCACCCGCGTGCTCGCGCCGTGGTTGTGGACGATCACATTGCACGGCAGCAGCAGGCCAATCTCGTGGGAGACCTGAAAGGCCCGGTGGGCCAGCTGCGGATTGCAGGCGCCGAGAATGGTGTAGGGCTCGAACTCAACATCAAGCTTCTGCTTCAAGGTCTCGCGAACGTCGATTGTGGTCAGAACCCCAAAGCCCTCGGCCTTGAGCGCCGCCGTCACCTGCTCAATCGCCTGCTCATACGGCAGATTCAAATCCGTCCCAAAGCCATAGGTGGCCATTGTGTCGCTCATAGCAGTTCCTTTCGTCTACGCTGATCATCAGCCTGTAGATTATAGGCCACAATTGGGCGGCGGCGCATAGCTGTTGCCTGATCGCCGGTAACGATCTCGATACCTGGCGCTGTGATGAGGGCGTAGTGGCCAGTGATTAGCGCCTGGATTCTGGCCGTGCCACCCCGATTTACCCACCCAGAAGCTTATTTCTGCTCCCCGTAGAACTCGGCCTCATCGTCGTCCACGCGGGCGTGGGGAATCTCCACCTCTAGCATCACACCGCCGCGGGTCTGCTGGTGCAGCCGAAAGCGCCCCTTGACCAGGGCGACCCGCTCGCTGATGCCGAGCAGCCCGTAGTGGCCGGCGGCGGCCAGCGCGGCCAGATTGGTATCGCGGGCCAGCCCGCGGCCGTTGTCGGCGATGGTGAGCAGGAGCGAGCGCTGCGAGGTGGATCTGAGGCTGATCTGGACCGCGCTGGCCTGGGCGTGCTTGCGCACATTGCTCAGGCCCTCCTGAATCATGCGAAAGATCGAGATCTCAATCGCGTCGGGCAGGCGGCCGAGCGACTCCTCGATCTCCAGCGTGACAGCGATCCCGCTGCGGCTGCTCCACTCGCGGCTGAACGACTGGATCGCCGCGCCGACGCCCAGGCTGTCGATCGTCGGCGGGCGCAGCACCCCGCAGATATCGCGGACGGCGGTGACCAGGCCGCGGATGGTATCGCGCAGCTCGATAATGGTGTCGTGGGAGGTCTCGGGGTCGGCGATATCGGCGCGCAGCTCATCGATCGCATAGTTCAGGCTGACCAGATCCTGGATCACCTGGTCGTGCAGCTCGCGGGCCAGGGCCTTGCGCTCCTGCTCGCGCTCGCTCAACAGGCGGCGCTGGGCATCCTGGAGGGCGGTGTTGGCGCGGTCGAGGCTGGTGACCTGCTCGGCCAGCTGGGCGATCAGCTGGCGGTTGAGCGTGTCCTGGGCCGCCAGATCGTGCTCCAGCACCCGGCGCTGCTGGCGGAGCGTCTCGGCCTGCTCGCGGGCGCGATGGTAGCTGTCGAGCGCCCAGATCATCGGGGTCAGATGCTGCTGATCGCTGGCCCCGATCTGGGCGCTGACGACCGACTCGCGGTTGGTCGCATCGGTGGCGACGGCCAGCACCAGCCGCCCGTGGCGCAGCACCAGAATTCGGTCGGTCACCGCAAACAGGTGATCGAGGTTCTGGCTGCTGAAGAGGATCGCCACGCCCTGGCTTTGCCAGGTCCGAATCAGCTCAAGCAGGGTTTGCTGGTACTCGTAGCGCAGCAGCGTGGTCGGCTCATCAACCACGACCAGCCTGGGCGAGCGGACCAGCACCTGGGCGATCGCCAGCATCTGGCGGTGTTCGCCCGACAGGTTGCCCACCCGCTCGCGCAGCGACGGCACGCTGACCCCAAGCTGGGCCAGGATGCGGCTGGCGCTGTTATCCATGGCCCGCTGGTTGGGCGTGTTCAGCCAAGAGAGCCGCCGCAGCCCGCCGACCTCGTGGCCCAGAAAAATCGTCTCGGTGACATCAAGGTGCTCAACCAGGGCCGGGTGCTGATGGATCACCGCAATCCCCAGGGCGTGGGCCTGCCCCGACGAGGTGACTGGCGTCGCAGCGAGGCTAATCGCGCCGCCGTTGGGCAGCTCCAGGCCCGCGAACATGCGCACCAGCACCGATTTGCCGGCGCCGCTCAGCCCGGTCAGCCCAACCACCTCGCCGGCCCGCAGATCGAAGCCTACATCCTGCAGGACCGGCAGGGTGCCAAACTGCTTCGATAGATTGCGACAGTGAATGAGCGGATCCATAGACGGCCCCCGTTGGTCCAGAAGATAGCTGGCTGATGCTCCTCCAGCCGATTGCCCAGCGTCTGGCGGCGCTAGCGTCCGGTATTCTCGCGGCGGGAGCGGGTCGAGGCATCCAGAGTGACGGCGATCAGCAGCACGGTGCCGGTGACCATAAACTTGATCGCCGACGACATTGCCAGCAGATCCATGCCGTTGGCGATGGCGCCGATCACCAGGGCGCCGAGCAGCGCCGACCAGACCCGCCCCCGGCCGCCGAACAGGCTCGTCCCACCGATCACGGCGGCGGCAATCGCGTTCAGCAGCGTATCGCCAGCCCCAGACTGCTGGTTGACCGCGTACAGCCGTGACGAGGCCAGAATACCACCACAGGCGGCCAGCGTCGAGCAGAGCATAAAGACCGCAATCCGAATACCGTTGACATTGATGCCAGCCCGGCGTGCTGCCTCGACATTGCCGCCGACGGCATAGATATAGCGCCCAAAGCGGGTGCGCCGGGTGATAAAGTCGAAGATGATCAGCACCGCGATAAAGATGATCACCGCCGAGGGAATGCCGCGCACGGCTGGCTCGATATTGGGGTTGCGATTGATGCTCATGAAGCCAATCGCCACCACCGTCGCCAGCGTAATCAGCCCGATCCGCCAGCCGAGCATGGTGGTGGACTGGACCGGCAGCTTGGCCGCCTGCCGTCCGCGCTGCTCGGTGATCAGGATGGCTGCGTAGGCGCCGATGGCGATCATGCCGATCACAAAGCCAGCCTCGATCGGCACACGCGAGTTGGCGATCCCGACGATGGTTTTATTGGTCAGATTGACTGTGCCGGTCGAGCCAAGCACAAACAGCAGCGCGCCCTGCCAGGCCAGCAGCCCGGCCAGACTCACGACAAACGACGGCACGCGAAATTTGGCGATCCAGAAGCCCTGAAACGTGCCGATCAGCGTACCCGTGGCGATTCCAGCGAGAATCGCCAGGGGCGCCGCCCAGCCCTGCTTGACCGAGAGCACCGCCATCACCGCCGCCGACAGGCCGCTGACCGCGCCGACCGACAGGTCAACCTCGCCGAGCAGCAGCACCAGCACAATCCCAACCGAGATCGTGCCCATCGCCGAGATCTGGACGGTCAGGTTGGTCAGGTTGACCGGGGTCAAAAATTTGTCGTTGGCAATCTGAAAAACCAGCGCAATCAGCGCGAGGCCGACCAGGACTGGGAGCGGGCCGACGTTGCCCTGGCGAAAGCGTTGCACAATACTTGGCCACAGCCCCTCTGGCGCTGCTGCAGGCATGTCGGAACGGGTATTCGGGCTAACCTGTTTCATCGTAAAAACTCCTAACGCCCGTACAGCGTTGTACTTTAATTGTCTAGCCAGCGACCGCGACCGACGCGGTTGCGCCAGTAATCGCCCCAACCACTTCCTGCGCCGTCGAGTTGGCGGTCTCAAAGGTGGCGACGCGCCGTCCCAGGCGCATCACGACCACGCGGTTCGAGACCTCGAAGACATCGGCCAGATTGTGGCTGATCACCACCACGCCCAGGCCGCGCGAGCGCAGGCGCTTGATCAGCTCCTTGACCTGGTAGGTCTGTTCAACCCCAAGCGCGGCGGTCGGCTCGTCGAGCAAGACAACTTTGGAGTTCCACATCACCGAGCGGGCCACCGCCACCGACTGGCGCTGGCCGCCGGAGAGCGTGGCGATCTGGCTGCGCACGTTGGGGATTTTGACGCTGAGCTCGCGGAGCACATCGGTGGCGCGGCGCTCCATCTCGATCTCGTTCAGCAGGTGCAGCGGGTGGGGGCCGCTGGCCCGCACGCCCTCGCGGCCAAGGTACAGATTCGCCACGACGTCTAAGTTGTCACACAGCGCCAGATCCTGGTAGACCGTCTCGACGCCCAGCGTCGTGGCCTCGCGCGGGCTGTGGATGGTGACCTCGCGGCCTTCAAAAATGTACTGGCCCGAGTCGGGCCGATAGGCCCCGGCGATGGTTTTGACCAGCGTGGATTTCCCGGCGCCGTTGTCGCCGACCAGGGCCACGACCTCTTCGGGATAGACCTCGAAATCGACATTGGAAAGAGCCTGCACCGCGCCAAAACGCTTGCTAATCTGGCGGAGCTGTAAAACCGGGGTGCGAGTTTCTGCCATCATAACGCTATCCTTTGGGCTCCAGGTTGGCGACCATTTGGCAATTGTCGGCTAGCTGAGAGCCTCGCTACATCATTCTCTGGGGCGCTGGGCGGGCGGCGCGGTGTGCGCCACCTGCCCAGCGCTGGCTAGCGTAGGCCTATTTCAGACCAGCGGCAGTACACGCAGCGGCGAAGTCGCCGGCGCAGATTTGCTCAAGCGTCCAGAAGGCGTCTTTGACGATGGTGTCGCCAACGTTGGCGCTGGTGACTGCCAGCGGGGTGAGCAGCAGCGAGGGAACATCCAGCTTGCCGTTGGGAACCTTGGCGGTGGCGCCATTGACCGGAGCCTTGGTCAGCAGGGCGTAGGCCATCTCGGCGGCGGCCTCGGCCTCGGGCTTGATCGCTTTGTAGACGGTCATGAACTGCTCGCCGGCAATGATGCGCTGGATTGCGGCCAGCTCGGCGTCCTGGCCAGTGATTGGGGGCAGCGGGCTGAGGCCGGCCGACTTCATCGCGGCGATCGCGCCACCGCCAGTGCCATCGTTGGCGGCGTAGACGCCATCAACTTTGTTGCCCAGGGCGGTCAGGGCCTGCTGCATCTGGTTCTGGGCCTGGTCGGGGCTCCAGTCGGGGGTGTCGTACTCTTTGGCGATGGTCAGCTTGCCGGCGGCGACCAGCGGATCGAACACGCTGTGGGCGCCGGCCTTGAACAGCTTGGCGTTGTTGTCGGTCGGTGAGCCGTTGATCATCACAATCTGGGGGTTGGTTTTGCCCTGTCTGGCCAGCTCATCGACTAGGCTCTGGGCCTGGAGCTTGCCGACCTGCTCGTTGTCGAACGAGATGTAGTAGCTCACGCCGTCGGAGTTGAGGATCAGGCGGTCGTAGGAGATCACTGGCACGCCCTGGGCTTTGGCCTTGTCGGCGATGATCGCGGCGGCGGCCGAGTCGACCGGGTCGAGCACCATCACCTGGGCGCCGTTGGTCAGCGCGGCCTCGGCCTGCGAAAGCTGCAGGTTGGCATCCTGGTTGGCGTTGCTGTAGAGAATCTCACAGTTGGGGCAGAGCTGTTTCATTTTGGCTTCGAAGAAGGGGCGGTCGGCGGTTTCGTAGCGGGTGGTTTTGGTCTCGGGCAGCAGCAGGGCGATCTTGCCACTGACTGCGGCGGCGCCACTGCCGGAGGGGGCGGTGGTCGCGGTGGTCTCAGCGCCACAGGCGGCGATGATCAGCGAGGCCAGCAAAACGACGAGCATGAACGAAAAACGTTTACGGGTTTGCATCCGGGGACTCCTTTGTCGAACAAAAACAGAATTCAGCACTGATATAGCGATTATTCAAGCGTGGGTGGGCGTTTGGTGCGGGTGGGACTCCTTTCGGTTCATTCAGGGAGACTGGAGCTGCTGCATCAACGAAAATTTGCTGAGTAGAGCGGTCCGAATCTGGGCAATCTGCGGCGCTGCTGCAGGGTGTGATGGTGATTTGCCTAAACCCCAAGGTTGTGGCACGATTGCAGGGAACGTTTCAGGTGATATATGCAGTATAGCAATCGCAAACTATCCGAATCAACCCCTACTCCCCTAATTTACCAGAGCGATTCCCCTCAACTGCATTGGGGGGAATCCCCTAAATCAACCCAAGCGAGGATGCGATGCAACTCAATGACGAGACTCAACCGGCGCGAATTGTGGTCGCCGACGATCACGCGGTGGTGCGGGCGGGCATCTGTGCGGCGCTCAACGATCTGCCGAATGTGCAGGTGGTGGCCCAGGTTGGCGATGGGCCGAGCGTCTTTGCGGCCCTGACCCAGCACAAGCCCGACGGTCTGGTGATCGACGTAAGCATGCCCGACTTCGATCCGCTGCGGGCCGTGCGCCAGATTCGCGCCACCTACCCCGGCCTGAAGATTCTGGTCGTCAGCGCCTACGACGATGATGTGTATGTTCAGGGGCTGCTCCAGGCCGGGGTCGATGGCTACCATCTCAAGGATCAGCCGCTCGACGATATGCGGCTGGCGATCCAGCGGGTGCTGGCGGGCGAGCGCTGGGTCTGCAGCCCGCTGCTGACTCGGCTGATGCGCGGCCCGCAGGTGCAGGTTTCGGACGTGGCCCTGACCCAGCGCCAGCGCGAGCTGCTCTGGTGCCTGCAGCAGGGCGATGACAACCACACGATCGCCCGGCGCATGAACCTGAGCGTCAAAACCGTGGAGAATCATCTGACCCGGCTGTACCGCCAGCTGAACGTGCAGAGCCGTCTGGAGGCGGTCCACTATCTCGCGCAGCACCCCGAGCTGCCGCTGGCGGTGCTGGCCGAGACCCCGTTCGCCGCGCCGAACTCGCCGATCACCGTGCTGCTGGTCGATGACAACAGCCGCTATCGCCAGCACCTGCGCCGGATGGTCGGCAAGGTCTGCCCGCAGGCGTTTATCCTCGAGGTCGCCACTACCCAGGAGGCGATCGAGGCCGCCCGCAATCTGCCGCACCTGGCCCTGGTCGATGTGGTGCTCGGCGATGAGGACGGGATTATCTGCACCCATCGGATCAAAGCCACCGCGCCCAGCACGCGGGTGATTCTGATCAGTGCCTACCCCGACCGCGAGTTTCGCCGCCGTGGCCTGGAGGTTGGCGCAATCGCCCTGCTGGATAAAAAAGACCTCGACAGCGCGGTGCTGCGCGAGGTCATTGAAGATTGTTTGGAAAGCATGAAGCACGAGGTCTAACGTGAAAATCTACATTTCTGCCGATATCGAGGGTGTGGCCGGGATTGTCGACTGGGAGCAGTGTCGCCCAAGCGGGGGCGCCGCCTGGCAGGAGGGCCGCGATCTGCTGACCGCCGAGGTGAATGCGGCGATCGAGGGCGCGTTTCTGGCGGGCGCCCACTCGATCGTCGTCAACGATGCCCACGGCGCGATGCGCACCCTGCTGCCCCGCAGCCTCGACCCACGGGTGCGCCTGATCCAGGGGCGGGTCAAGACCAACTATATGCTCGAGGGGCTCGACCGCTCGTTTGACGGAATGTTTCTGGTCGGCTATCACGGTGGGGCGGGCGCCCGCTTTGGTGTGCTCAACCACACCTACAGCCCCTACGAGACCAGGCTGAACGGCACAACGGTCGACGAGGCGCTGCTGAACGCGGCGGTGGCCGGGGTTGGCTTCGATGTCCCGGTCGCGCTGGTGAGCGGCGACGAGTGGACAATCCACGAGGTCCGCCGCACGCTCGGCGCCGGGCTGATCGGGGTCGCCACCAAGCGCTCGACCAGCCGCTACGCCGCCGAGTCGCTCCACCCCACCGAAGCCTGCCGCATGATCGCCGACGGTGCCCAGCAGGCCATCCCGCGGGTCAGCACGCTCATCCCGTATCTCCCGCCAGGGCCGTACACCATCGAGCTGGACTTCGAGACCAGCGCCCAGGCCGACCGCGCCGCCCTGATGCCCGCCACCGAGCGGGTCGCCGACCGCACCGTCAGCTACACCGACAGCGATATCCTGACGATGTACCGCGCCTACCAGGCCCTGATGATCCTCGGGCGCAGCGGCGAGGTGTAGCCGAACCCAGGCTTCGACAGGCTCAGCCACCGCGAAACCCCGCTGCCTGTGCCTATCGAAGGCTCACCCCGGCAGCGCCACGCTCCACAGCGCCAGGTCGTCCCCAGGCTGCTCGCGCCAGACCAGCAGGCCGTCGTTGGCCAGGCCGGTCGCCAGCTTGGCCAGCCAGGCCAGCTCGGCGGCGTCCCAGCCCTCCTTCACCAGCGGGCCGAGCTGGGCCAGCGGGTGGGCCTCGTGGTCGGCCAGCTGGCGCAGGGCCTCGATGATCCGCCCGCGAAAGTAGCGGTTCGAGGAGTGAAACGGCTGCTCGGCGGCCTTGCGGCGCAGCTTCGGCGCTGGCGTGAAGGCCAGCAGATTGGTGTCGGCGGCGCTCCAGGCCGCGTAGGCCGCGCAGCGCTCCCGCAGCGGGCAGCGCCAGCACTGCGGGCGGGCGGCGGTGCAGATCAGCGCGCCCAGTTCCATAATCGCCTGGTTCCAGGCCCAGCCCTGCCCGGTGGGCACCAGCTCCGCCGCCAGCGCGGTCAGCTGGGCCTCGCTGGTCTCCGGCGGCTGATCCTCGGGGCCGACCAGCAGGCGGCGCACCACCCGGCGAATGTTGGTGTCCAGAAAGGCCACATCGCGCTCGAAGGCGAAGCAGGCCACGGCCCCGGCGGTGTAGGCGCCAATCCCCGGCAGCTCGCGCAAGCCCGCGGGCGTGCTGGGAAAGGCCTCGGGCGTGGCGGGATACCCGGCGGCGACCAGCGCCTGGGCCGCCCGCTGCAGGTTCACCGCCCGCCGGTTGTAGCCCAGCCCCTGCCAGGCCCGAATGACCTCGGCGGTTGAGGCCGCCGCCAGCGCCTCCACGGTCGGAAATTGCTCGAGAAAGGCCGCATACTTTGGCAGCACCCGGTCGACCTGGGTCTGCTGGAGCATAATCTCCGCCACCAGAATCTGGTACGGGTTGCGGGTGCGGCGCCAGGGCAGATCGCGCCCGTTGGCGGCGAACCACTCCAGCAGCTGCTGTTGGGTTGATGAATGTTCAGGCATAGTTCCAAATAGCACACATATTCTTCGATATGGTATCACGAAATGCGCTGGCTGAATGCGGATTGCGTGAGTGCAGGGCATCCTTTACAATGTTGCAGCTTGAACAAGGATGACTGCTATGTCGCTGCTTGCATTTGAACATGTTGATCGCCCGCCGCCCCGCCATCTTCTCCAGCGCCCGCGCTGGCGCTACGGCCTGGCGCTGCTGGTGCCGCTGCTGATCGCCTGGCCGGCGATCCTCTGGGCGATGACCTTTCCCACCTACGAGTTTCAGGCGATTATCTCCGAGGTTGGCAGCTACGCCGTCTTTGTGGGCGTGTTCTGCTGGATCGCCTGGTACCGCCAGCCGCACGGCGGACGGCGGGCGCTGATTATGACGGCGGTCTGGGCCAGCAGCAGTATTCTGGTCGCCATGCTGACCAAGCGCAACTCGACGGTGCATTTCCTCAGCGCCGGAGTTGGCAACGCGCCGTATCTGTACTGGGGCCTGCTGTTCATCATTCCAGTCTGGCTCACGCTCTGGATCGCCCGCCGCGATGGGCGCTTTCAGGCCAACGGCTTTTCGCCGCGGGCGCTGGGGCTGCAAATTACCTCGGGGGTGCTGGCGGGCGGGATTATCAGCTTTCACTTTATCACCACGATTCGCTTCAGCGGGATTACCGCCATCAGCCTAAAGCCCTGGCCGTATATGGGCTGGACGCTTGGTTTTGAGCTGTTTCAGTCGCTGGCCGAGGAGCTGTTTTTTCGCGGGGTGCTGCTGCGCTCGCTGCAGCAGATCTACAAACTGAACTTCTGGCAGGCCATGGCGATCACCACCATTGCCAACATAAGTATCTTTCTGATCAAGACCAGCTGGCAGAACCCCGTCAACACCGCTGGCCTGATCCTGTATCTGGGAATGTCCTCGGTGGCGTGTTGTCTCCAGTATCGCTACTTTCAGAGCATTATCCCCGGCTATGTGACCAACATCTTCTTTAGCATGTTTGCGGTGATTCGCGGATGAACACTAAGAAACGCCACGGTCGAATTATTGCAATCGGCGTGATCGTGCTGCTGATTACCGGCGTCATGTATTTTGCCGAAGGGCGCTGGAACGGCGCGCCGGTGCTGCGCTATCTGTACCTGATCCCGATCGCCCAGGCCGCCCTGGTCTTTGGGCTGACCGGCAGCATGACGGTGGCCCTGCTGGCCGACCTGCTGTTTGCGCCGCTGGTGGCGGTGGCGGTCGGCCGCTACGGCATCTTCGGCGCGCCAACGGTCGAGCTGCTGATGACGCTGGGCCTGATGCCGCTGCTGGCCTATTTTGCCGGCAGCGGCTGGGGTCGGCTGGCCCGCCAGCAGGAGCTGTACCAGTTTCTCAGCGGCATGGGCGACCTGTTTGGGCGCTCGCTGCCGCGCAACGAACTGCTGGCCCAGGTGCTGGAGCAGGGCGCCAAGCTGATCGACGCCGGCGGGGGCGAGATCGTCCTCGTGCAGGGCGACAGCGCCGAGATCGCCGCGCAGTGGGGCATCGAGGCCGAGGCGGCGGCGGAGTCGCGCGCCAGCTTGGCCCACCACATTATGCGCGAGGATCGGGTCTGGCGGGCGATGGGGCTGGACTACGACGCCGACTATCGGCGGGTTGGCGCGGGGCCGCGGATCGACTCGGCGCTGGCGGTGCCGCTGCATATCGAGGGCCACCCGGTCGGCGTGCTGGCGTTCTACAACCGCCCTGGCGGCTTTGGCCCGCACGAGCAGGCGGCCGTCGAGGCGATGGGCAGCAAGGTCGAGGTGGTGCTGGAGAATTTTCGCCAGATGGAGCAGCGCACCGAGCGCGAGCGCCTGCAGCGCGAGTTCGATCTGGCTGCCGAGGTGCAGGGGCGCTTCCTGCCCACCGCAATGCCGCAGATCGCCGGCTACCACGTGGCCGGCCAGACGATCTCGGCCCGCGAGATTGGCGGCGACTTCTTCAGCTTTGCGCCGCTCTCCGACGGGCGCTGGTACATCGCGGTCGGCGATGTGTCGGGCAAAGGGGTGGTTGGCGCGTTCTTTATGGCGATCGCCACCAGCGTGATCGATATTCACCTGCAGGGCCGCCCAGGCAACCACAGCATCCCGCTGCTCAACACCCTCAACCCGCTGTTTTACTCGCGCATGGCCAGCCAGAAGATCAACACCGCGCTGTGCTATGTGCTGCTCGATCCGCTCTCCGGCGAGGTGCAGATTGGCAACGCCGGGCTGATTGCGCCGCTGCATGTGCAGTGTGCCGATGGGCCGTGCGAGTATGTCGATGTGATCGGGCTGCCCCTGGGCGTGCTCAGCGAGGTGAGCTATGGCGAGGGGCGGCTGCAGCTGGCCCCCGGCGAGGCCCTGATTATCGTCAGCGACGGGGTGGTTGAGGCGCAAAACGGCGAGCGGCAGCTGTTTGGGCTGGATACCCTGCAGACCCTGGTCAAGGCCGAGAATAGCGCCAACCCGCACAATCTCTCCAATGTCATCCTCGACGCCGCCCGCACCTGGAGCCGCGGCGACCTCCACGACGATATGACCGCCGTGGTTATCCGCCGCAACGAGCGCTAGCAATTCTTGGCCGAGCCAGCGGATTCTTAACCAAAAACGAGGCCGGGCGAATGTACGCCCGGCCTCGTTTTTTGGTTGATTTCGGTTGGCTGGATTACTGAGCGGCTACGGCGGCGCCATTGCCATTGCGGCGGCGCAGATTGGCGGCCAGCCCGCCACCGAGGAACAGCCCCCACATCAGACCCAGGCTCATCGCGTGGACAAACACCACGCCGCGAACCTCGTCATCCCAGCGGGGCAGGAAGTAGATCACCAGAAACTGAACGACCGGCATCACCATCAGGGCGATTCCCAGCCGCGACAGTCCCTGCAGCACCGGCTGCTCGCGCAGGTGATTGCTGAAGCCCGCCACAATCCAGGCGATCACGAAGACGATTGAGGCGGTGACCAGGGGCAGCAGCACCAGCAGGTCGCCGATCGCAATGCTGAGAACCTTGGTTGAGGCTGGAATAAGATCATTCAGCACCCCGGTGAGCAAGGTCATGCCGACGAAGGTCGTCACCATAGCGCCGAGCATCACCACAAAGGCGATCAGGCCGCCGCGGGGGGCGCGGTTCCACAAAACCACGGTGTTGGCGATCACCGCGTAGCCCATGGCGCAGATCCAGAGCAGATAGTACATAATATCTTTTTTAATCTGCAAGCCATTGGTGAGATCGCCGGCCATATACGGAGCGCTGCTGGTCGTCCAGTAGGCCCCAAAAACTGTGTAGATCAGGGCAAAGGGCACAAATACCAATATATCAAACCAATGGATGCCCATTCGGTCGAGTCGTTTAATCACATAGTCCTCCTTGATCTGGCTGATTCACGCAGGACACCGCGGCGCCGGCTGGCGGGCCTGGGTGCCCTGCGTCGATTATGCCTGGCTTTAGCGCTCTAAGGTCTTGAGATAGGCAATAATCTGGGTGATCTCTTCGTCGGTATAGAGCCCGGCCTGGCCTGGCATTGGGCCATATTCCGCTTGCCCAACTGGCGCATCAGCCGCTGGCGGGTGAACGCCAGGGCCACCGCCGCCGACTTTGATCCACTCCAGGACATTGGCGTCGTTGACTTCTTTGCCGTTCGGCAGAATGGTGCCATACGATTTAGTGCCCTCTGGCCCGAATAGACCTGCCATACCGGGGCCGATCAGCGGCTGATCGGTGGCATAGTGACAGCTGCTGCAGACCCGGCGGAACTGGGTGCGGCCAGCATCGGCGACCGGGTCGTCCAGCGGCGGCTCGTTGGGCGTTGGGGCGGGCGGCAGCTTGGCGACCTCGGTGGCCTTCCACTCCTTGGCGGTCTCCTGGGCGACTGGCGAGACCGCGCCGCCCTGCATCGCCATCACATACGCCGCGATCGCTTTGATCTGATCCGGGCGCATGCCCTGCTGCTCCCAGGCTGGCATGGCGGTGCCACGGATACCGTTGGCAATGATCGCCTCGACATAGTTGCCCAGCGAGCCATATTTCTTTTGGATGCCGTTGGTGGTGGTAAACGCTTCGGTGCCGGGGCCTTTGGTGTCCTGGAGGACACTGAGGGCTGGGGCGCCAGCGTTGACCGGCCCGGCGCCCTCGCCCGAGAGTCCGTGGCAGGAGGCGCAGTACTGCTCGTAGTTACGCTGGCCAAACTCAAGCTCCAGGGCCGTCTCGCGCAGGTTGGTGGCGGCCAGACGATCAGTGGTCTGACCAAACCAGATATAGCCGAGCAAGACAACTGTCGCCAGGGTAAAGAACAGCGAAATTGCAATATTTTTTGTCATGAATATTCCCTATCCTGCGTGTCAGACAACCAGTCCGGTTGCTGGTAGCGACCGGGCCAGAATCGGCTGGCCCGGTCGAACAAATTCACTATTTCGGCGGAGCGGTATGCCCAACTTCGACAATGCCGTTGCGGTTGATATATTTGGATTGCGTGTAGGTGCTGAACGCTGGCTGCCCAGCGTCATCAACCTTCTCGATGAGCTCAACCTTGGTGACTTTACCAGTGACCTTGTCAACCGTCGTGACCTCGGTAATGGTCGTCCAGCGCATCACCAGGGTCGCCCGTTTCTGTTTGATAAACGGTTGAGCCAGCAGCAGCCCGCCAGTTGTGGTTGGGTCGGACTGACCATACAGCCAGGGCTCGATCGTCAGGGTTACAAATGGGCGGCGGAAGCGCTGATCGTACTCAGCCCAGTGCTGGACATCGTGCTTGAGCTGGTTGAGCAGCTCGCGGGCCTCCGGGGTTAGCTGCGCCGGATCAAACCCAGGCGTGCTAAGCTCCTGGTTGATCCCGAACTCACCTTCGACAAACGCATCTTTGGCGGCGTCGTAGTAGACGTTGTAGACCACCTTACCGTTGGGCAGCTTATCGAAGGGCACTTCGGCGATCAGTCCTTCGCCCTCAACCGGGACATATTCAACCGCCAGCTCGTTCGAGCCGACTTTCTGAATGCCAAACTCTGGCAGACCGCCGTATGAGACAACCACGAACACAATCAGCGACACGATTCCGCCGACCAGGGCAAACTTGCGGTCGACAAAGCGGCGCGAGGGATTGCGGTCGATGTAGGGCAGCAGGAACAGCGCGCCGAAGACAATCCCGGCGATGCCCAGGCCCCAGACAATCTTATCGCCGAGCTTGAGCATGCCCTGCAGCCAGAAGAAATACCACGGCGCTTTGGTGTGCTGTGGGGTTTCCAGGGCGTTGGCGTGGCTCTCCAGCTTGGCATCCCAGAAGAAGTTATTGATAAAGATAAAGGCAAAGGTCAAAATCATAATCACTGCCAGCTCAAAGAAGACCTGATCGGGCAGGAAGGGGATTTTGCGCTTGGTCGGCTTCTTGTTGGTGAACAGCTCGTGGATCGGCGAGATCTCCTGCTTGCGCACCGCATAGTAGTGGACGCTGATCAAGATAATCGTCAGCATCGGCAGCATAAAGATATGCAGCAGATAGAAGCGGAGCAGTGCGCCCGCGCCAATTTCAGCGCCGCCACGGAGCAGGCTGCCGATTGCCGGGCCAACCCCAGGGGCCGCATCGGCCATCGACGAGCCAATCGTCACCGCCCAGAAGGCCAGCTGATCCCACGGCAGCAGATAGCCGGAGAACGAGAGCAGCAAGGTCATAAACAGCAGAATCACGCCGGTAAACCAGATAAACTGGCGCGGCGCCTTGTACGAGGCCGTAAAGTACGTTCTGAGCATGTGCAGAATCACCACGGCGACCATAAAGTGGGCGCCAAGCCGGTGAACATTCCGCATCAGACCGCCCAGCGGCACGTCGTTCATAATCTTGACCATGGTCTCGTAGGCTTCGTTGGGCGATGGCGAGTAGTAGACCATCAAAATCAGGCCGGTGATCGCCTCAAGCACAAAGAAGAAGAACGACATCCAGCCCAGGCCCATCGTGTAGTACCACGCGGTGGCTTCCTCGGGCAGCGAGCGGGGGCGAATGTGATACCAAAAGCTGTTGGTATGAACGCGCATACGGGTGTTGGGACGTGGTGCGGCGTCGCCGCGCAACGTGTCACGCCACTCTTTTGCGCCCATACTGGGGAAGAACGAGCGCCCGACCTCGGTGAGCCAGCCACCAGGTCCTTTGCGCTTGCTTTCAGGCGATACGGCCATAATCTTACTCCTTAGTGACTGGACCCATTATCCGTGCGTTTGACCAGTGCGTTTCTTACCTGTATCCACGACAATTGCCCCGCCCTCATCAAGCGTAATCGGGAACTGATCGAGGTTGCGTGGCGCTGGGCCAAGCACGTAGTTGCTGTTGCGCTGAAACGTTGAGCCGTGGCATGGGCAGATGAAGCGATTCTCGGCCTGCTGGAACGGGATCAAACAGCCCAGATGCGTACACACCTGATAGATCGCCAGCAACCCTTCCGCTGCCAGCCCAACCACGCCATCATTAGTTTCCACGATCCCGTTTTCAGTGATCGGGGCCGTCGGCTCGACGCGCACGATGTAGAACTTACCGCCCGCGTTCAGCTCCGGCGGCTCGTTGACGGTGTAGCTGTCGGCGCTGCGGGTCAGGATGAACTTGCCGCCGAACTCGCCCTGTTTGATGCGTGGGTAGGCAAAGCCGCCGGGGATGATGTCGCTGTCGCCAACGATGGACTTGATCAGCTCATCGTCTTTGTTGGGCGAGAGCATCGTGCCCAGCCCCAGCGCGGTCAGCAGCGCCAGCGAGCCGGCGGTCGCATAGGCCATAAACTCACGCCGATTCAGCGGCACGCGCTCGCGTAGTGGTCGGCCAACCCGGGTGCGGGTGATCGACGTTGTTCCAGCTTTAGTGACCAGGGCATCGGCATCTGCCTGGGACACAATGCTTCGTCCACCGGATTGTTTTGTATCATTAGCCATCGTTACTCCTAGTCGCCTCAACGGTGTCGCAGGCGAATAGTTCAAAAAAACAACCGCTCTTATTTAATTTGGGCGGGGTCTAGACGGTATTGTAACATATGGCACAAAGGAGCGTCAAACCAGCGCGACTTGCAAATTTTCCCATTCTGAAGGGATTTTTTAGCAGTTCGCCATGAGCAACTTGGCACTTGTTGGCGAATTATTTTCTTTTTCAAGCGCTGGCTGGGGCCAGACCCGCCCGCCCTACAAGTCCTCAGCCGCTGGCTCCTCAGGCGGATCGAGATACCACAGCGCGGTGTACTCCCGATCCTGGTCGGCGCGGTGGACGTGAATTTCACCAAGATACGAGGCGGCGTTGGGGCGCTGGCACGTGCGGCAGCGATAGATGTCGTATTTGAAGCGATCGCTGATCGGGTTGGCGACGGTTGCGTTGATCTCGTAGGCTTCGGTGTCGGCGCTCCCGCACCAGGCGCACAGCACCGGGTACACCACCACCCAGAGCGATTTGCGAAACCGCCGCGAGTGTTCGCGGGCTTTGCGCCGCACCACCCGATCCGGCCAGCGCACATCGAGCATGGCCTCGTTGCACTCCGGGCAGCGGCGCAGCTCGTGGGGCAGGCTGACCTGCGGGTTGACCACCGCCACCATCTCGCCAGCCAGCAGCGGCCCGCGATAGGCGCACCACACACATCCAGTGATTGTTTCTGTCATTATATCTATTCCTTCAGTTGATCAAGCTCGGTTTAAAAGTATAGGGCATGTTCTGCAACTCGGGCACTAGCCTGGTCAAGGCGACACATATTTGTGTATCCCAGTCTCCTGCTGGATAATGGATGCCGCCGGAATGTTTTAATAGGAGGTTTATGGTGGGGTAGACAATTGCACTATTGTGATCATCTATATGGATAGAATTATCTGACAGGACATCCATTTGGATAGTATATTGATGGGAGGAAGGGTTGATTATACCATTCAGCATTGCATAGTAGGCGCTTCTCAGGTATCCTTCACAGCGGTCATATGTGAAGGATAGAGGTCTGCCATGCGCAAAGATATGCCCCCAATTCACGAGGATGTCGA
>DAOTUS010000228.1:0-3972 GCA_034437415.1 Herpetosiphonaceae bacterium | reverse complement strand
TCGACATCCTCGTGAATTGGGGGCATATCTTTGCGCATGGCAGACCTCTATCCTTCACATATGACCGCTGTGAAGGATACCTGAGAAGCGCCTACTATGCAATGCTGAATGGTATAATTGTGGCTACAGGTTAATCTATCAGGAAGATGATTATGCTTTTGCAGCCTCACCCGTCGCCAATTCTCCCGGCCAGCTTCTACCAGCGCCACTCGCTGACGGTCGCCCGCGAGCTGCTGGGCTGCCTGCTGGTGCGGCGGCTGCCCGATGGGCGCGTTCTCAGCGGGCGCATCGTTGAGACGGAAGCCTACACGCCCGCCGATCCGTCCTGCCACGCCCATCGCGGCGAGTCGGCCAGGGCGCGCTCAATGTTTCAGGATGGCGGGATCGCCTATGTCTACCTGATCTATGGGATGTACCACTGTCTGAATGTGGTCACGCAGGCCGCTGGCGAGGGCGCCGCCGTGCTGATTCGGGCGGTCGAGCCGCTCGACGGCGTTGAGCAGATGATCGGCGCCCGTGGCACCAGCCGCATCCGCGATCTGGCCCGTGGCCCTGGACGATTATGTCAAGCTTTTCAGATCGACCGGGCGCTTGATGGGGCGTGTGTCACCGCCTCCGCCTGCCCACTGTCGATCCAGCCCAGCGAGCCACTACCAGACGTAGTGGTCGCCCAGACGCCCAGGATCGGCATCAATGTTTCGGCGGCGGCGATTGCGGCGCCCTGGCGCCTGATTGTGCGTGAAAACAGCTTCGTCAGCGGCACCCGCCGCCAAAATCAGGGCCAGATCTACACGCCAACCCTGGAATGGTTCGACAGCCTGTAGCAGTTGCCGCAAGGCTTGCGGTAGCGTACAATAGGGCAACGACGTTCCTCCCAATCCATCACGGCACAGGAGCCAGAGAAAGGACGCTGCAATGCCTCCCATCAGCAAAGCATTTGTCATGGTTGTCGAAGATAATGCCGACAATATGTGGATCATCACCGAAATGTTAAACGATGATCAACGAGTTCGTTACTGCAATGTCCGGCCTTCGGGAAAGCAGCTGTTTGCTTTTATGGCCAAAGATGAAGTCCCGCCGATCAACCTGATTTTGCTGGATTTGAATCTCCCTGGTGAGGATGGCTACAGCATCTTGAAGAAGATTCGGGTGCATCCAAAGCTGGAGAAGGCGATTGTTATTGCGGTAACCGCCGATAACACGGCCGAAGATGTGGCCAAAGCCCGCACGGCCGGCTTCGATGGCTTCATCGGCAAGCCGCTGCGCCACGACCGTTTCCCCGACCAGCTGCGCCGGGTTATGGCAGGCGAGCCAGTCTGGGAAGCCATCTAGGCCGAATCAAAAAAGGCCGCCGGATGCAGATGCATCCGGCGGCCTAGCTTTTTAGCCCTAGAACGCTTTGCGGTAGGTTGAGGAGCGCTTCGACACCTTGAAGCCACAGCCCTCGTAGATCCGCAGCGCCCCCGAGAGGTTTTCCGCATCCACGCCCAGCGCCGCCTCGGTCATGCCCATTTCGCGAAACATCAGCAGGCTGCGATTGATCAGCGCCGTCGCCAGGCCGCGCTTGCGCCAGGGACGCCGCACCGAGATGCCCTCGGTGTAGCCGCGCTGACGGCTGTAGGTGGCATTCTCAGCGGGGTTGATAAAATTCTGCACCATCCCGGCGATCTCATCGCCATCCCAGGCCACCTGCCAGAGCTGCGGCGCCAGATTCGGCCAGCTCAGCCAGCCCTGATAGTCGTTTTCGCTTGGCTCGCGAAAGCCCCAGTGGTCACGAAATGCCTCGACATCGGCGTCCCAGACCTGGAGGTATTGCTCAGGCGTGGGGGTGCGCACCTCCAGCCCGGCCGGCAGCGCGGTGGAGCCAATTGGCTCGGCCAAGTCGCGCTCCATATCGAAGCCATGCCGAACTGCCTGATAGCCCGCGCGCTTCAGCAGGGCCTCGTTACCAAGCGCTGTTGCAGCGGCATATGCCTGAAAAAAGCGCGGCCGATCGCCGGGGTGCTCGCTGGCGATCTGGCGCATTCGCCGCTGGTTGTGGCTGAGCAGCGCACCGCCAATTCCCCGGCGCCGCCACTCGGGCACACCATGCCCAAACGAGGCATAGATGCGATTTCCGGCGGCCTCGTCCCACCACTCCACCCGCGTGTAGGCCACGGGCAGGCCCGCAACCTCAACCAGCACGAGGTCTTGGGCAAGATCGCAGTTGTTGAGATGGGTATACTGCTCCTGGATCATCTCTGGGGTTGCGACTTCGTTGTTGGCATCGGCGCGGGCGGCGGCGTTAAATATGCTGGCGATCGCGGCGAAATCTTCCGGGCCGCGATAGTGGCGAAACGTCAGCCCAGGAATCGCGGGCGCGGCGGGGATTTGAATGGTCGCATCGACCTGATTAAGCTCAAGCATTGAGCGTTCTCCTTCGGTTAAAAATACCGTTGCTTGGGCTATCATCCCACGGGAGCGCCAAATTCCTATCAGACGTGCGGCTGAAACAGCTCGGTCTGGAGGTTGATCGAGGAATGTCTGTTTTAGGTAGGTGCGCGAGGTCTGGGAAGATATTCACCAGGATGATCTGGGAGGCTAACAGCGAGCATATGCGGAGGGTTTGGAGGTGGCGCCCCGCCCTCCGCATACGTCAGAGGAGTTCCGTACCGGTCCATGTCGTAGGCAGTATAGTCCATCGCACGGACGTTCGTGTGCAGCAGATGCTCATATTCTGCCGAGCGATTCTAGGCATTTGTCCAAATCGCATAATGCACCTAGAAATTGCACAGCGATTGCACTGGATTTCGGGGTAGAGCGCCCAAAAACGCTCAGGCTTTGGCCCCGAACAGCTTGAAATAGGTGCGCAGCGCGGTGCGGCCGAGGCGGCTATCCAGCCAGCGGTTGAACGCTTGCTGGGCCGTATGTTTCACCCCCAGCGCCCGCGTCGGATACACGCCAATTGCGCTGCCCAGCGCCCCGGCGCCAACCCCGTTGGCCATCGCAATCACGACATTGTTGATCAGGTCGCCAGCGCCCTCGCCGATAATATGCGCCCCCACAATCGTATCTCGCACGCCCACAGTCAGGATTTTGGTAAATCCGGTGGTCGCGCTCTCGGTGCGCGCCCGGTCGTTGGCGCTCCACGGCAGCGTATAGACGTGCAGCTTCTGGCCATACTTGGCGCGGGCCGCCGCCTCGGTCAGGCCAACGTGGGCAACCTCGGGGTCGGTGAAGGTGGCCCACGGCACAATGCTGTAGCTCATCTTGGACTGGAGCGGGAACAGCACATTCCGCAGGATCAGGCCCGCCTCGACCGCCGCCACGTGGGTAAACTGATAGCGCCCAATCACGTCGCCACAGGCATACACCCTGGGGTTGCTGGTCCGCAGATACTCGTCGACCGTAATCCCTTTGGCCGGGTCGTAGTCAATCCCGGCGACCTCCAGGCCCAGCCCGCTGAGGTTGGGCGTGCGGCCGGCCGAGACCAGAATTGCATCAACCGTAATCGTGCTGATGCTGCCATCAGCGTGGCGCAGCGTGACCTGCTTCGCGCTATCCTGCACCACAACCCGCTCGGCCTGGGTGTGACAGTGGACCACAAGCCCCTCGGCCTCCAGGCATTTTTGGAGCGCCGGGCCCATCGCCGCATCGTCTTTGGGCAGCAGCTGCGCGCCACTCTGCACGATCGTCACGCTGGCGCCCAGCCGCTGGAGCGACTGCCCCAGCTCGCAGCCAATCGGCCCGCCGCCGATCACCAGCCAGCGCGGCGGCAGCTCGGTGAGCTGAAAGATCGTCTCGTTGGTGATGTAGCCAGCCTCCGCTAGCCCCTCGATCGCCGGAATTTTCGGATGCGACCCGGTGGCGATGCAGAAATGGCGGGCGCGGATAATCTGGCCGTTGACCTCCAGCTCCTCGGCCGAGCGAAACCGGGCGCGGCCCTCGATCACCGTCGCGCCGCCAGCCCGCAGCACCTCGGGCGCATCGTCG
>DAOTUS010000227.1:0-17451 GCA_034437415.1 Herpetosiphonaceae bacterium | reverse complement strand
TCGACATCCTCGTGAATTGGGGGCATATCTTTGCGCATGGCAGACCTCTATCCTTCACATATGACCGCTGTGAAGGATACCTGAGAAGCGCCTACTATGCAATGCTGAATGGTATTAGTAGTGAAGTAATATGTTGATGGACGCTGTGGCGCTTCATAAGCACGTGGATTGCTGCCACCTGCATTCTCAACAAACTGTCTCCAGCAAAATGTGAGCTCCCCAGGATCACATCCGGGACGTGTGTCGAGTGTGGTATATTCTGAGGTCTCCACCTCCGACACAGGAGGTAGTAAATTCATTTCCTCTTCCGGCGTTAAGATTGGTGCGGTTGGCTCTTCAGGAGCTTTTGCCTTTTTCTCCTTCAACTTTTTCTAGTTTCTTCGTGATTTTATCAATATCAGTGGTAGATAATGATGCGCGAAGTTCCTGCGACTTTTCAACAGAGATCTTCTCTTCAAAAATGAGATTGGCATAAACTTCCGCTTGTTGATCTGATAATTCTTTCCCTTTGGATTGCAAATCTGCATGCAGCGGTCTTACTGTGACCAGTAATAATGCAATAATGAAGAAGGCACTTAGTTTTCGAAAGATCATGGTTGGCTCCTTGTCCTAAATGATAGGGACATCAAGATAGCACAACGAAGAGCTAACCACAGCGGAATTATGCCATTACAATGTAACAATCGTGTAACAAAGCATGTAATTTAATTATGTCAAGCGTTTTTAAGACTCTCCGCCACCTTGCTGCTCAGGGTAAACACAAAGCGCGTCCCGGCCTCGGGCTTGCTCTCGACCCAGATCCGCCCGCCGTGGGCCTCGACCAGCCCGCGCACAATCGCCAGGCCCAGCCCAGCGCCGCCGTAGTCCCGCGAGCGCGACTTCTCGCCCCGGTAGCTGTGCTCGAAAATGTGCGGCAGATCCTCGACGCTGATCCCCTCGCCCTCGTCGTCAACCTCGACATGGACTTCGTCGCCAGCCGCCGTGGCCCGCAGCGTGATCGTGCCATCGGCGGGGGTGTGGCGCAGGGCGTTGCCGATCAGGTTGTACAGCACCCGCTGCATCTTCGGCGGGCTCATCAGCACCAGATCGACATTCGCGGCCACCTCGCCGATCAGCCGAACCCCGTGCTTCTCGGCGTGCGGCTGAAGATTGCTCAGCGTGTCGGAGATGAGATCGTGCAGCGAGGCCCGCTCCAGCTCGATCTGGAGCACGCCAGCGTCGATTTGGGCGATCTCGAACAGGTCATCGACCAGGGTGCTAAGGTTCTCCAGCTGCGAGCGGGCCGCCTCCAGGTAGCGCTGGCGGGTCTGCGGATCCTGCACCACGCCATCGGCCAGCGCCTCGACCATTGCCCGCACCGCCGTCAGCGGCGTGCGCAGATCGTGGGAGACGGCGGCGACCAGCTCGCGCCGGGCATTCTCCAGCTCGCGCTGCCGCATGGCCGCCTGGGCCAGCGCGTCGGCCATGCGGTTGAAGTCGCCCGCCAGCGCCGTCAGCTCGTCGCGCCCGGTGATCGGCAGGCGCACCGCGAGATCGCCGCTCGCCAGCCGGCCGGCGCCATCGCGCACCGCGCCGACCCGCCCGACAATAATGTTGCCCAGCGCAATGCTAAAGCCCAGCGCCAGCACCAGCATAAACACCAGCATCAGCAGCAGCAGCGGCAGATCGTGGCTGGTGTTGATAAACATCGCCTGCGCGGCGCCCTGCAGCAGGACGGCCACCATCACGCCGCCAACCGTCACAATCACAATAATCTGGGTGCGCAGACTGCCCAGGCGATTGAGTACCCGCGTCTGCACCACCAGCAGCGCCAGCACCCCGGCGATCAGGCCCAGCATGGCAAAGAGCTGGGCAATCTGGCCCAGCTCGCTGGCGGGAATGCCCAGCGCCAGCCAGCCGATCAGCACACTTTTGCCGACGGCGCAGCCCACCGTCGTCAGCATCAGCAGAATGCGGCGCCCAATCGCCCTCATCGGTCGCCAGCGGTAAATTTATAGCCCACGCCCCAGACGGTCTGGAGAAAGCGCGGCGCGGTCGGATCAGGCTCGATCTTTTCCCGCAGGCGGCGCATATGCACCGTCACCGTGCTGGTATCGCCAGCAAATGTGTAGCCCCAGACCAGCTCCATCAGCTGATCGCGGGTGAACACGCGCTCGCGGTTGCGGGCCAAAAAGTACAGCAGATCAAACTCACGGGCGGTCAGCGCCACCGCCACGCCGTTGGCCAGCACCTCGCGGGTGCGCGGGTCGACCGCCAGGCCGGATACCTCGATTGGCCGCTCGTCAGGCGGCGGCGCATCCGGCTGGGGTGCAACCCGCCGCAGCACCGCCTCGACCCGCGCCACCAGCTCGCGCGGGCTGAATGGTTTGACGATATAGTCATCGGCGCCCACGCCCAGGCCAATAATGCGGTCGTTCTCCTCGCTTTTGGCGGTCAGCATAATCACTGGGGTGCGCCGCTCGCTCTGGAGCCGCCGACAGACCTCCAGCCCCGACAGCTTCGGCAGCATCAGGTCGAGCACCACCAGATCGGGCGGGTGCTGGCGGGCCAGGCGCAGCGCCTCTTCGCCGTCGCTGGCCTCAACCACAGTGTGGCCTTCGCGACGGAGATAGAGGCCGACAACTTCGCGGATATTTGGCTCATCATCAACGACAAGAATGGTGGTCATCGCGGGCGCTCCTTGGTGCAGATCAGGGAATGGCAGGCTGCGGCGGAGTACGTGTCATCACATTGTACCCCATCGATTACAGCGGCCCTAGCCGAGCGGCGCCGTGGCAATCACAACCGTAAAGCGCTCGCACCAGATCGTCACCGAGCGATGGATGGCCGGGTCGTAGGCGGCGGGCAGGCCGTAGTTCTGGTTGCCTTTATTGCCCTTGAGCTTGCCCAGATCGAGAAATCCGGCATTTGCCACCTTTTGGGGCGTGTCACCGCTCGGGTCGGCCACGACATAGACGTACATATCCGGCGCGTTATCAACCGCAAAGTTCTCCAGGCGCAACAGATACGAGCCGTCTGGCTGCCGGTAGATCAGCGCATCGCCGGCGCCGCCGTGATCAACGCCGTAGAATTGGCCGGCCGCAATCAGCACTGGCCCGGCGGGCGCTGGCACCTCCGTCGGCGCTGGAGCCGCCGTTGGGGTTGCTGACGGCGCAGCTGCCAGCATTTCCACAGTTGCCATCGGCGGCGCGGTCGCCAGCATTTCCGTGGCCATCGGCGGCTCGGTCGCCTGCATTTCCACAGTTGCCTGCGCCGCTGACCCACCGGATGGGCTGGCGGCCGCGACAGGAAAATCCTCATTGACTTCGTTATCAATAACCAGCCCCTGGATGCCGTACACGCCAAATGCCAGATACGCCCCAAGCAGCCCGACCGGCAGCGCCAGCAGCCAGAAGAGCGGTTTTCGCAGAATTGTTCGTAGCATGGTCAATCTCCCACAAAAAAAGTACTTCTCTAAGCATAGCGGCGGCGGCTTACACGCTGCTTGCCAATTACTTACAGAATGCTTAACAGCGGCGGTATGCTCAAAATCAGGCGCTGCGGCAATGCTCCATCGTTAGGCTGATATTGCACTATACAGATATTGTTATACTGCCTGCAGCCCATCTGCCCTGGCTCCAACCCTACTACTAGTCCGATATAACGTTTTTATGATATTTTATATCAAATACATTGACATTTATTATCAGAATAGTTTGTATTTACTAGTACATCGTTACGACTAGCGCAAGGATCGATCATCATGACTCATAGTTCACACATAAGCAAACAACCGTCGGGTATGTTTGGATTTAGCATCGTCTGGTTTGGGCAGCTGGTGTCGATGCTGGGCAGCACAATGACCGGCTTTGCCCTGACCTTCTGGGCCTGGCAAATTACCGGGCAGGCGACCGCCCTGGCGCTGGTGGGATTTTTCTCATTTGCCCCGTCGATCCTGGTCAGCCCGCTGGCCGGAGCGCTGGTCGACCGCTGGAATCGCAAGCTCGTCATGATGCTGAGCGATCTCGCCGCCGGGTTCTCCTCGATTGCTATTCTGATTCTGTACCACTTCAACAGCCTTGAAATCTGGCATCTGTACATTCTTGGGGCCTTTGCCAGCGTGTTCCAGGCCTTTCAATGGCCAGCCTACTCAGCCGCCATCTCAACAATGCTGCCGAAAAAGCACTACGCCCGCGCCAACGGCATGATCTCAATGGCCGAGTCGGCCTCGGGGATTGTGGCCCCAGCGCTGGCGGGGTTTCTCCTGATCCTGATTGGGATCTCGGGGGTTTTGCTGATTGATGTCGTGACCTTTGTTTTTGCGGTTGGCTCGCTCCTGTTCGTGCATATTCCGCAGCCAAAAGTCAGCGCGGCCGGCAGCGAGGGCAAAGGCAGCCTCTGGAAAGAGTCGGGCTATGGCTTTCGCTACATTCTGGCCCGCCCGAGCCTGCTGGGCCTCCAGCTCATGTTTTTTGTGATCAACTTCGTCGGCGCGTTCCAGTTCACCCTGCTGGCGCCGATGATTCTGGCCCGCACCAACAGCAACGCCGCCGCGATGGGCACCGTCCAGTCGGCCTTTGGCATCGGCGGACTGCTGGGCGGCCTGCTGCTGAGCGTCTGGGGCGGGCCGAAGCGCAAAGTTCACGGCGTGCTGATCGGCATGATGCTGACCAGTCTCTCCGGCGGCGTGCTGATGGGCCTGGCCGACACAACCCTGCTCTGGTCGGCGGCGGCGTTCCTGACCATGCTGGTCATGCCAATCCTGAATGGCTCGAGCCAGGCGATCTGGCAGGCCAAAGTTCCCCCGGATATCCAGGGGCGGGTGTTTTCGGTGCGCCGACTGATCGCGCAGATCTCTGGGCCGGTCGCAATTTTGATGGTTGGGCCGCTGGCCGATAAACTTTTCGAGCCGCAGATGCAGGCTGGAGGCAGTCTGGCCAGCCTGTTCGGGCCGCTGGTCGGCACCCAGGCCGGCTCAGGCATGGCGCTGATTATGTTGATTAGCGGTGCAGTTGGGGTGATCGCGGCCCTGTGTGGATATCTGTTTCCAGCCGTGCGCAACGCCGAGACCCTTATCCCCGATCACACCAGCGACGATGAAGCGGCCCCAGTCGCCGCCGCGCCGCTTGGGGAGCTGCAGCCAGTCACAGAGTAGATCGCCCGGCGATCAACAAAAAGACCCAACGAGCTTAGCGGCTCGTTGGGTTTTGTTAACCCAAGACGGAGGGATTGGTTGAAAGTGCAGGCCCGCCAGGATCGCTACATCGCAACGAGCTGACCAAAATCGGCCCGATACGGCGCATAGAGGGCCAGCTCACGGACATAATCGTGGACTTCAACCCGGCGGAGTGGATCGTTGTAGTCCTCGACCAGTAAAACCAGCGCGTCGTTGAGATAACGCTTGGGGGCGTACTCATAGATCGGCTCGCCATCACACGGCACGGTGGATAAAATCCCGGCCTCGGCGAGCTCTTCCAGGGCTTGTTTGGTACTCCAGATGTCACGGGAGATCCGGCCAGCGATTTGGGCCGTGGTGCCGCGGGTGAGCGTACGCTGTGCAAACGAGATTACACACTGTAGTTTCACGGGCGTATCAATAGCTCGTTCCAGCAATAAGTGGACAGTAGAAGTCATCATAAACTCGCCTCCTAGCAATCGTCATTGACTGCGCGGTGAGAGAGCCCACGGTCGGGGGGGGCAAGGCTACAAGGCCGATATCTCCAAAACTCCGCAGGGTTGATGCTCAAACGGAGAGCATCAGTTGGTTTCAAAATGAGGTGGTATGTACGTCGAGGAAGATACGCTAGAGCTCAAGTAGCTCTGAGCATTATGTTATTCTCTGCGACGCATTATAGCAAGTAGTACGGATTCTGTCTAGCTGATTGGATGAAAATTTGATGAAAAAATCAAAAACTCTTAATAATTAGCCAGTCGGGATCGGCGGTGCGTGATCAGGGCTGGATTTTGCCCGCCCATTCCCTAAAACTCAGCGCGCCGTGGAGGTTCCTCCACGGCGCGCTAGGTCGTCAGCCGACCTGACGTTAGGCGGTTATCGTGATGCTGGTCGCGCTCTCGGCGGCATCCGAGTCATCGGCGTTATCCTCGTCGACCGAGGCCTCGCAGGAAACCGCCGCGACCGAGTCTTTCGAGTCCAGGTTGATTATGTTCACGCCCTGGGTGGACCGGCCGTACTGCGAGATATTGGCGGCGCGGGTGCGCATCACCACACCGTTGCGGGTGATGATGGTGACGGTCTCGTCGTCCTGGTTGACGTGGGCCGCCGCGATCACATCTTTGGGCTTGAGCTTGATCGTAATCACGCCCTGGCCGCCCCGGCCTTTGCGCGGATACTCATCCAGCGCGGTGCGCTTGCCCATGCCCTTGGAGGTAACCACCAGCAGCTGGGCGTCGGTGCGGGCCAGGCCCATGCCAACCACCGTGTCTTTGTCGTCCATCCGAATGCCAATCACTCCGCTGGCCGGCCGGCCCATCGGACGAACATCGTCCTGGGCAAAGCGGATCGTCTGGCCGCCGCGGGTGGTCATCAGAATATCCTCATCGCCGTGGCTCATATGAACCCAGCGCAGCTCATCGCCCTCATCAAGGCCGATGGCGATCAGTCCATTCGAGCGCACCGAGCTATACTCGCTCAGGCTGGTCCGCTTGATCCGCCCCTTGACCGTCGCCATCACCAGATACTCGGCCTGGTTGAAGTCGGGCACGGCGATCAGCGAGGTGATATGCTCGCCAGGCTGAAGCGCGATCAGGTTGACCAGCGGCAGTCCTTTGGCGGTCCGGCTGGCGTCGGGGACCTCGTGAGCCTTGAGCTGGTAGACTTTGCCGCGGTTGGTAAAGAACAGCAGGTCGTTGAGCGTGTTACACAGCAGGATGTGGTTGACGACATCATCTTCCTTGGTCGTCATGCCTTTGATGCCCCGGCCGCCACGGTGCTGCACACGGTAGGTGTCGCCGGGCACCTTCTTGATGTAGCCCCGATCGGTGACCGTGACCAGTACGCGCATATCGGGGATCAGATCCTCGAGGCTGATATCGCCTGTTGCGTCGGCGATAATGCGGGTGCGGCGGGCATCGCCATATTTTTCTTTCAGCTCAGCCAGATCGGCCTTGATCATCACCGCGATGCGGCGCGGGTTGGCCAGAATATCTTCGAGCTCGGCGATCAGCTTGATCACTTCGGCGTACTCGTCCTCGATTTTCTTGCGCTCGAGGCCGGCCAGACGGCGCAGCTGCATCTCCAGGATCGCCTGGGCCTGAATTTCGCTCAGCTTGAAGTTGTGCATCAGGTTGTTGCGGGCGCTCTCGGTCGTGCGGCTGGCCCGAATGGTCCTAATGACCTCATCCAGGTTGTCCAGGGCGATCTTCAGCCCCTCCAGGATGTGGGCGCGGGCGCGGGCTTTGCGCAGCTCGAACTCGGTTCGGCGGCGCAGCACAATCTGGCGGTGCTCGATATGCTCCTGGAGCGCCTTTTTGAGCGTCAGCACCCGTGGCTGCGTGCCGCCCTCGATCAGGGCCAGCATATTGGCGCCGAAGGTGGTCTGCATGTTGGTGTATTTGAACAGCTGGTTGAGCACCTTCTTGGGCTGGGCGTCCTGCTTGAGGATCACGACCATCCGAATGCCGGAGCGGTCGGACTCGTCGCGCACGTCGCGGATGCCTTCGATGCGCTTTTCCTTGACCAGCTCGGCAATTCGCTCGATTAGCTTGGCCTTGTTGACCTGGTAGGGCATCTCGGTGACCACGATGTGGAAGGCGCCACGGGCGGCCTCTTCGATGTGGGCCTTGGCCCGCAGCAGAATCCGGCCGCGCCCGGTCGAGTAGGCGTTGACGTTGCCCTCGGTGCCGAGGATCGCGCCGCCGGTCGGGAAGTCGGGGCCAGGGATGAACTTCATCAGGTCTTCGACCGTGGCCTCGGGGTTGTCGATCAGGTGGGTAATCCCGTCACACAGTTCGCCGAGGTTGTGGGGTGGAATGTTGGTCGCCATGCCGACCGCGATCCCCGACGAGCCGTTCAGCAGCAGGTTGGGCAGCTTGGCGGGCAGCACCAGCGGCTCCTGGTACTCGCCATCGAAGTTTGGCCTGAAGTCGACGGTTTCTTTTTCGATATCATAGAGTAGCTCTTCGGCAATCGCTTTGAGGCGGGCCTCAGTATAACGATAGGCGGCACTCGCATCGCCATCAATACTATTGGCTACGCAAATTCCGTTGGCCAAAAGAAAATTATGATGCTCGTTGACGGTAATATCGTACACGTCAACATATTCCTTCAGCCAATTAATGTTCACAACGCGATGGTTGTGGGTTGCAGCCGTTTGAATCAAATCATCGAAATTTTCAAAATACTGCAAGGCTTTGGATACAGCTGGGATCCAATTAGCGGTACGTTTGGCCATATACAGCTCAGGAGTGACATTATCGCGGCCATGTTCGGCTAATAAGCGCGAAACATAGCCTGCAATTTTCGTCCGCATAACCTGATTTTTGTAGTCAGGATCCTGCCATTTCTCCAGCAAGGCTGTTTTAGCGTGCTCGGTCATCTCAGCCATTGCGTTGGGATTGCGCTCCAGGCGCTGGGCGTATTCCTTCTTGCGACCGCTCAAATGCGCTTCGCGGAACGCGGGATCCTGCCACTGGCGCTCGATTTTGGCGCGGTGCATCTCACGGGTTGCTGGATCTTCCCAAAGCTTCAGGGCTGCATTGCGGGCATGCTCGGGGTTTTGGCGATGTTGATGACGGGCTCTGTCTGCCATTTGGAGATAAAGCTCAGGATTGTTATCAAATCGCATACGCCATGTTTGCGATTGATTTACGGCCCATCGACGACGAGTCTCCGAATCCGTATTCATACGAATGAGCCGACGTCGATCACTTTCGACTCTTTCGGGGTTATTCGCACGATATTTTTTAACCCCTGCCTTTTGGCTAGCACGAAATTCCTCAGTTTGCCAAAGCTCACGTGAGTGCTCGCCATGAAGAATTTGATGATCGCGCCAGCTCATCCGCTGGATATTAGTTGGGCGATTATCAAATCGATTGAAGTTCTTGTGATGGCGAGTTATTCGACCTTCAACCTCTTCAGTCAAACCTTTTTGCTCGTTGTACTGATCGGCTAGGCGATGAACAAACTCGTATTTACCTGTTTTTGGTTGGAGAACCCGCAAGTAATCCGCAGAATTTGAATTCATTCGGCCTGTATCGAAGTACCCAGACATCAGGCTATCGTCGATGGTAAGATATTGCGCTTCCTTCCAGGAGCCATCGCGCTGCATGAATTTATGGTCGGGTGTACAGCGGACCGTGGAACCGTCATCAAAGGTTAGCTCGATCACTTCAGCGCTGCGGCGCGTGATTCGTGATGATCGACCTTCGCCAACCACGATTTTGCCGTTTTTATCGACCGAGTAGACGTGAAAAATTTCGTCATAGGGCAGCGCGGCCAGCTCGGCAAACGACTTCTCCGTACCGTCGAGAAGCTTAATCTTTGTATCGGCGGTGAAGCAGCCAAAGTTGCCCTGTCCATCGACCAGCAGGTAGCGCATATTCCAGGGCTGGGCCATACGCACCAACGCATCGTAGACCGAGCTGTCACCGTGAGGATGGTACTTTTTTAATACTTCGCCGACCACGCCGGCGCATTTTGAGAACTTGGTGTTATGTAACAGACCCTCGCGGAACATCGCGTACAGGATGCGCCGCTGCACCGGCTTGAGACCATCGCGGGCATCGGGCAGCGCTCGTGAGATGATGACGCTCATTGCATAGTCGAGATAGGCGGTGCGCATCTCATCAACAATAGCGACAGGCTTGACAATCCCAATTTCCATAGCTGTTATTTCCCTTACGTATGCGTTAAAACCATTCGTTTGCACTGCCGCCATTATACCCTGAAAAGTCGCTTCTGTCGAGCTAAAATAGCACATATGAGCGAATTTTAGACCAGCGAATCTGCGCTCAGCGGTCGGCGGCATAAGCCGTGAGTCTACGCTCCCAGGCGCGGCTTAAACGTTAAGATTAGATTAAGCCGCACGCTCTATCCTAATACTCTATGGCCCTTTTGGATCCTGAAAGGATGCGTTATGCGTTCCAGCCCCCGAATCCTCCTGATAGCAGCGTTGGTGTTAGCGATGGTCGGTGTCTTTGCCCAGCCGGCCGCAGTCTCGGCGCAAACGGCCCACCCCTACGACTGTAGCCAGCTGGACTACGGCCTGTACTGGTATGGCAAAAACAGCTTTAATCAAAAAGCTGTCGCCGGCGTCGCCAACCCCTACTACAGCCCGACCAAGCCAACGGTTATCTACGTCCACGGCTGGCAGCAGGGCAGCATTGCAGTCGGCGGGCGCGAGAACTTCTGGTGGCCGGCAGGCAACATCAACACCGCCCACGCCTGGATCGACGCCGGCTGGAACATTGGAATTTTCCACTGGACGCAGTTCGCCGATGAGCCGGGCGGCGGCGTCGGCAACGCCATTCCGTACTATGCCGAGGCCAAAATCTGGAGCGGCACCTACGTCGATACCGCGCCCGACCCGGATGTCGCCGTCAATATGCGCTGGCGCACCTGCAACGGCGCCTTCAGCACCGCCGGGATGCCCAATGTCAGCGCGGCCCAGCTCTTCTACAACGCCTACACATCGGCGCTATCCGGCTACAGCGGCCCTGAGATTCGCCTTGTCGGCCACTCGCTGGGCAACCAGCTGGTTGTGCGCACGGCCCGCATGGTCAGTGACAACATCGATGCCGGGCGGATCAACAGCCGGCTGCTGCCCACCCGGGTGGCCCTGGTAGATCCCTACTGGTCGAACGGCGCGAAAACCTACCTGGGCAACCGCTGGGTCGGGGAGCTAATCCGTGAGCACGTCACCCACCTGCGCAACAACCGCAACATGGCCTTCGAGTGGAGCAAAACCTCGAACGTGCTAGATCTCGGCGGCGACCAGAACGATGCCCTGATCAACCTGATCAGCCGTACCGAGATTGTGCCCACGTTTATCGCCAACACCGACCAGGCGGGGCGCCACAACGCAGCGCCCAAGCTCTACTTTCAATCGTTTGCCTCGCCGGCACCGGCCGAATGCTGGAGCAACTCGCCATCCGGGTCGTGCTCCGCCACCGGTCGCCGCGCCCACTCGGCATCCACCGGCCTGGCCCGCACCCGCGAGATTATGAACGCTGGCGGCAAGTGGTATCAGCACATCGGACTGAACACAGCCACAGCGGCGGATAATCAGTATCGCTGTATCGACCGCTGCCCATAGCCTGAATAAGCCATCGATACTAAGCAGTCGATACCAAGTAATCGCCACATCAAAGGGCTGCGGCTGGGTGAGGATTATCCTCTCACCCAGCCGCAGCCCTTTGATCATAGTGCCCGGCTCGCCGTACTCCAGGCGTAAAAAATTTTCAGTGCGAAACGGAGTGTGGCTAGCGGCGATAGAGGCTGGCCGACTCGCGGATGACCAGCTCGGGCGCGAAGTGGGGCAGCGCCAGCGGCTCGCCCTCGATCAGCCGCAGCACCGCCTTGGCCGCCGCGATGCCCATCTCCAGGGTTGGCTGGCGCACCGTGGTCAGCGGCGGGGTGGTGTAGGCCGAGCCAGGCAGGTCGTCAAAGCCGACGATCGACACATCCTCGGGCACGCGAATACCGCGTCGATACAGGGCCAGGCGGGCGCCATAGGCCATCTGATCGTTGGCGGCGAAAATCGCCGTGAAGGGGCTGGCGCGCACCAGCAGCGTCTCCACCGCCATCAGACCGGACTGCTCCTGCAGGGTGCCCTCGATAATCAGGTCGGGATTGACCGCAACGGCGGCCTCCTTGAGCGCGTGACAGTAGCCGGCCTGGCGCTCGCGGGTATCCTGATGCGAGGCCAGCCCAGCGATATGGGCAATCCGCCGATGGCCCAGATCGAGCAGATGGCGCGTGGCCTGATAGGCGCCTTTAAAGTCATCAACCCGCACGCAGTGGTCCTCAAAGCCCTTGATCAGACGGCCAACCGCGATCAGCGGCAGGTCCTGGGCAACCTCAAGCAGCTCGGCATCGGGAAGATGCCCGCCCAGCACAATCATCGCCTCGGGCTGGCGCGAGCGCAGCACCTCCAGCGCATCGTATTCTTCCTCCAGCCGCCAGTTGCCATTGGCGAAGATCGGGTGATAGACAGTGCCGCGCAGCCCATACTCGATACCGCGCAAGATCTCCCCATAGAACGGGCTGGCGATATCTTGGGTCAGCACCCCGATCACCGTCGACTTGCCACGGGCCAGACCCTGCGCCACCAGGCTTGGCCGATAGTTGAGTTGCGAGATGGCGGAGGTAACCGCGACCCGTTTGTCTTCGGCCACCGGGGTGGTGCTGTTGAGCACGCGCGAGACGGTGCTGGGCGATACGCCGGCCTGGCGGGCAATATCGTGAATCGTGATTCGTTTGCTTGTTGTCATTAGGTACCGCCAATAGTGACGGGCAGGGCAAAGATTGCGCTGCCAGGATCCGTGGGCGCATGCAGAAGTGTACGATCAGGGTGCCCGTAGGTGAAATGCGGCGCAGTTGCCGTTGTTGCGCAAATGATAGGACAGTTTGAAATCGGTGTCAATACGTTTGACAATTTCTAGTCAAAGAGTGTTGAAATTTTCTGAAATCGATTTCAGGGGTCTTACACAGCGTTGGAAATACCCGGCCGTGTGGGTAAATAAACCGCTCGGAAGGGTGGGTTTTTTATCAAAAATTAGCAGAAGTAAAAATTTTGCTTAACAAAATTCGCCGGAAATGATATTTTCTCTGAAATCGGTTTCATAACTTCACAAACGACCGCCATCCACACCCAGCGAAACCTCCCGTGACCGCCAGTGGGGGCCACAACAACGAGGTTTACCAGAACCATGATCCGTGGTGCTGGTATCGAACTCGCGGCCCAACCCAATTGCCCATATTCCCACCCAAAGCTCAAGAGCAGGCTCTGGCACAGCCTGACCAGAAGCACTGCTGCTTTTTGTATAGCTCCAGCGCAATCCCCGACCAGCGATCACCCCCACAGCGAGAGGCAGAATTTGAACTCTGCTATAATGCGGCGATTCGCCCCACGGTGAAAAGCGCCGCAAACCAGCCGGTCAGATCTGGCCCTTTTTGCCCGCTGGCTGGAAATGCCGCCGCGCTCCGCCAGCCACCCGCGCCGGGACGAGCGCCGCACATCTGGATTTAGAATGAATGAATTGCCGACTCTGCCGCTGTATCGCCTGCCCGCCAGCCACGATGTGATCGTCGCCGCCAGCCCGAGCGATCCGGCCGCCGCCCTCCAGCAGCTCCGCGAATGGATCTGGCAGGCCGGGCACACGCCGCTTGGGCCGGCGCTGCTGGGCTGGAATGTGTGGGCCGAGCGCGAGCTGCGCCAGCCGATCGCGCCGACGTTTGCCCGCCGGCCCGGCGGCCAGTATCAGATCGTCGAGCGGCCCGAGCTGCTGGTGGCGGCCACCAGCATGACGCTCCGCGATGGCAAGTTCAACCTGGCGGGGCTGTACGATCGGGTCCGCGAGCACGGGCTTGATCCGCTTGGCGCGCCGCTAATCCCGCTCGGCGCCCTGCCGACCAGCGGCACCGCCACGGTCCAGGGATTTGTGCCGGTTGTCCCACGTGGCACCAGCAGCCTGATCGCGCTGCCAGACTGGTACAGCACCAAGATGGGCTGGTCGCCGCCGCCGCCAGCTATCGGCGCGGCGATCCCGCGCTGGCGCCCGCTCCAGCACACCGCGCTGCTGCTGCTGCGCAGCGGAGTCGCCCTGACGCTGCTTGGGATTATGCTGGGGTCCCTGGCCGCGCTGGCGGGCTGGATCCTCGGGCTGGGTCAGTATTTCGCTCCCAATCTAAATATGGTATTCTCATTTATCGGCTATGCCAGCTGGGGATTGGGCGGGCTGCTGGCGATTGGCGCGCTGAAGCTCCGCCAGCGCCTGCGGGCCGCCCAGCGCTGGAACACCTTCTGGGCCCAGACACCAACCCCGCCAGGGCTGCAGTTCGATTTTGAGATGGAGGAATAATGGTCAACGCTGAAATAATGTTTGAACAACACCTAGCGCAGGCCATGCCCGAGGCAATGGCGCTCCAGCTCCACATCCTCCCTGGCCACCAGGAGTTGATCGCGCCGCTGCCAACCGGCTATGTCGGCCCGGTGATGGCGGCGGCCGAGGCCTGGCTGAAACAGCACGGCTACCGCACGCTGGGGCCGTGGATGATCGCCTGGGGCAGCAATGGGCAGCCCCAGCTGCGCCGCCCGGTCAGCGGGGCGCTCAAGGCCGTGCGCGATAAACAATTCCAGACCGTCGAAGTGCCCGAGCAGCTGCTGATCGCGGTGCCGTTTGTCGGCTGGCCAATCCTGCCGCACAACTTCACCTACCCGGTTGCGGCGGTGGGGCTGGAGATTGTCGGCTCGCCGCTGCTGCTGGCACTGACCAACGATCCGCCAACCACGGCCTGGGTGCCGGTGGTTCCCCGTGGCGCCGGGGGCCTGTTTGCCCGCACCGCCAGCAAGGTCGGCCTGCACCCAGCCCCGCCCAAGGCGGGCCAGTTCCTCAGCCAAAGCCGCGCCTGGCTGAACGCCCTGCTGCTGGTGGCCAAGATTTTTATGTGGTTTAGCTTTTTCTGGATCTTTCTATTCTCGGTGATAGTTGCTTCTTGGATGGCGTCGGGCGATCTGCCGATCGGCACGATCGATGTCGCGATCGTGTCGTTTCTTGGATTCTGGGCCAGCGCGCTCGTGAGCAAGTATGTGCTTGGCTTCCTCGGCGGACTCTGGGTGGTTATCGGCCTGGTCAAGATGAGCGGGGTCAGCAGCTGGAACAAGTTCTGGAGCCAGCGCAACCCGCCGCCTGAGCTGCTGCTGGGCAGCCGGGGCGAGGGTCAGGTCGGGGCCTGGCTGGGCTAGCAAAAAGGCTGATCGGACTCAGACGAGAGCCGATCAGCCTTTTCTATCTACCAGATGCCCCACTCGTCATCGTCGCGCCGCCGCCGCCGCCGCTTAAACAGCGAGCGATGAAACGGCTCGCCGCCCTCCATAAACCAGTCGGCCAGCGTATGCACCGCCCCGCCAGTGACGAACCCAGTCAGAAAGTAGGTCACCATCGAGCGGTGGTTGTACCACAGATCCTGCAGCGCCACCCCAAACTGGCGGCTGATCGCCCAGGCGTCGATCGGGGTCAGGTAGTTAAACAGCAGCAGCCCGATATAAAACGAGAGCCAGGCCATCAGCAGAAAGTAGACCAGCCGCATCAGCGGGCCAAAGACCAGGCTGTGCGAGACCCAGGCCCGATGCGGCACCAGCTCGCGGTAGGGGTACCAGATGTAGCGCAGAATTCCCCAGCGGCGATATGGCTCCGAGGCCAGGTCAAGGTCGGGGGAGAAGGCCAGGCCCGAGACCAGATGCGCCCCGGCCCAGGTTAGCGCCGCCGCCAGGTTGTGGTCGGGCAGCAGCGCGGTCAGCACCGGAATGCCAACCACTCCGCTGACGACGGTCAGCATGTCGTGCGTTTTGCCATCGGGCATCGTGAGTTCCTCGTTGTCCATGTCACCCGTTCTGGCGGGGGTGTGCGGCGCCAGCCGGGTGATTAGCGGGCCTTGGTACACGTATAATTTCATCCGCAACAAGATTATATGCCGATGCTACGACGAGCCATATCAGCCTGCGCTCGTTAAGCTCGGCGGCGGCTTGCTGCTGGTCTCATGGATTGTACCGTGTTTTAGCGGATGATCCACGCTGGAGGATCGATATGACGATTGATACCGCGCCGCTCGTGAAGGCGCTGCTGTGGGCCGGCCTCGAAGATTACTGCGCGCTATGGCAGGCCGTCTGGGAGATCGGCGCCCTCGTGCCTGCGCTGTCCGAGGAGGCCCGGCTTGATCAGACCAGGCTACTGGTGCAGACGCTCTTTGATCAGGGCGCGATCGAGCTTGTCTCGGTCCAGTGGGCAACCATCGAGCCGACTGACCCGGCGATGGCGCACCAGCTCCTGGCCCAGCCGGACGCCTGGGCGCCGCAGGGGGAGTACGATCGCGAGCTCTGCTTCATCACGACCGAGGCGGGCGAGCAGCGCTACACGGCGCTGGCCTAGCTGCGCGGGCGCTTTCGGCACTCCGCTAGAGGATCTGGAAAACAATCCCGCCGGCCATGATCTTCTTCCTGACATGCATTAAACATGCATTGCCTTTGCTATCATTGCCTTTGAGTATTTTAGCAATAGAAGATGATGTGCCGATGAAAACCAAACAAATCTGGCTTCGCCGAAGTATCTGGGCGCTTTTTACGCTCTGGCTGATGCTGCAAATCGCGGTTGTGGTCTCCGTCGATGGGCAGGGCGCGAGCCTGGTGGACTTCGCCTCCTACGAGCGCGCCGCCCAGGCGCTTAAGGTCCAGCGCAGCCTGTATGGCGACGCTGCGGACGTGCAATCGACCTGGCGCTTCTACCACGCCAGCGAGCAGGAGCTGCTCCAGGCCCCCGACCAAACCGCCAGAGCGGCGCTGGTCGCGCGGAATGGGCAGCAGCCGCAGCGGCCTGGACCCTATCTCTATCCACCCTCGCTCGCCATGTTCGTCGGGTTCTTCGGCGTAACTGGAGTGGCTTTTGGGGTTGTGACCGCGCTCGCGATTGGGATCTTTGCCTGGCTATGGCTAAAAAGCACCCAGCGACACCCCGCCTGGCTCCTCCTGATCATTGGCTCACTGGAGGTCTCGAATACGCTCCAGGGCGGCAACGTCGAGCTGATCTTGCTGGCCATAACCCTGGGCGGCGCATGGCTGCTCTGGCATCAGCACGGCCTCGGCGCCGCCCCCCTGATCGCCGTGGCGATCGCGATCAAGCCCTTCTATCTGCTCTTCTTTGTCGCTCTCGCCGCGCTCCAGCTTGGAGCGGGCGCACCCCGGCGCCAAACCCTCAGGACGCTGCTTGCCGCCAGCGCCGCCAGCCTGCTCCTGATCGGGCTGGAGATCCTCCACTGGGGCGCAGGTCTCCGCAGCCAGACCTTTGCCTATCTGCGGAATGCCTTTGACTATCAGTGGTTTGGGCTGCCAGCCAGCCAGCAAACCCCCATGAGCATCTGGAATCGAACGCCGCTGCAGGCCCTGATTAGCGCCGGAGTTGATCTCAGCGCGGCGCAGTGGATGGCCGTGCTGCTGTGGGCGCTCTGCGTTCTGCTAACGCTGTGGGCCTGTCGCGCTACGCCGCTGAGCTTTCCGCTGGCTTTTGCGCTGGCCCTCTGTCTGTTGTATATTGGGCGGCCGATCGGCTGGACCCTGCTGTATCTCGATCTGGTGCTCCTGACGGTGGCCTGGCCGCACCTCGTGCGCAGGCACCGCTATGTGCTGATGTCCATCACGGTTGGGGTTATGCTCTCGCGCTGGTGGGCGTTTGGCCTGACGGCCCAGGGCCACGGGATGCGTCTGATGACCATGCAGAGCCCGCAGTTTCCCTGGGAGACGC
>DAOTUS010000226.1:0-3273 GCA_034437415.1 Herpetosiphonaceae bacterium | reverse complement strand
GGTGCCGTGCGACGCTTGGGTTCGAGGCCGGCCAGCTCCCCCTGGGCACGTTGGTGGCGCCAGCGGGAGAGATGCGAGGAATAGATGCCTTCGCGCCGGAGCAAGGCGCCGATCTCGCCCGGCGGGCAGGCATCGGCGGCCTCCAGAATGCGCAGGCGCTCGCGGGCACTCCACTGGGTGCGGACGGCTTTGGGCCGAATCTCCGGGTCATGGGTGGCCGACGCCGGGCTGGTTTTTTGGGTGGATACCATCAGATCTCCTTGCTGCCCTCGACTTAAGAAAAATTAAGATATTCTGTCTCACCTATACTAACACAGAGGGCAGTACTGGCCAGTCATCGCTCACCGCAGGCAATACATACGTGTGAAGACGGTAGGCGGATTGGATCGCCCGTTGCACCAGAGTGTCCAGCGCTGGATTGTAGGCCGTCTGATAGAAGGAAGTGCCCTCTGGGCCAATGACCATAATGGTTAAGGTTTCGCTATGCAGGCTATAGCTTAACCCGAGCCAGTCCTGCCCATAGACCAGCGTGATCTGGTGGCGGATGGCGGATGGCTGCCAGTGGTGTGCCTGCATAATATCCTGCTGCTGGAGGGCAACCAGCAACTGTTGTAAATCGATCTGAAGCATCGATGAGGTGAGCGAGTCCTCCAGATCGGGGTCGTGCAAAATGGCGCTCAGAATGGGAATATGGGCCGGATTCCGGGGTTGTTGCTCAGTATGAAGGAGCCGATGGCGCAGCGTGACCGCCCGCTGTAGCTCAATGATGGTCCACGCTGAATCCAGGTCGCCGCTCGCGAGCGCCAGCTCGAGCGAGTCGACAAACAGCTGGCCTGACATGCCGAATAAACGGCTCGATTCGTGCTCGCTGCTGATACAGCGCAGGATGGCGAGCGCTTGACACCCGGCTACCGCATGATCAAGGGCAATCATCGGTTGGTTACGCGCCCGATAACACTGCATCAGGCCATAGCGAGCCCGCCAGATCAGATGCGGCTGATCGCTCAGGTAGGGGAGGGCCGCCTTGATAAGTGAGTCGGCCATTACGATATCGTGTTGATCTAAATAGATAAAACCGCGCTCAAGTCGGGCCTCTGCTGCCGCAACGAGATCGCCGTTGCGCTCAAAGAGTTCGATGGCTTCGGCAATCAGACTATGGGCCTGTTGAAGATCATCCATTTGCCACCAGGTGCGAGCCATGACCATGCAGGTTTCGGCATGTTCGCTTAGCTCAGGCGTCGCCTTTAACATGGTGGCAATCTCGTGGAGAATCTGAAGTGCGGTAACGTTCTCCCCCAATGCCTGCCAGGCCATCGCTTGATTGCGCCGATTCATCCAGAGAAGTCTCCGCCGATCGAGCCGCTGATCGATTGCTTCGGCCCGCTGGTAGCGCTGGATCGACTGCGGATAGAGACCATAATAATAGGCAATCACGCCAATATTAAGATCACAGTTCGCAACCTGGTCTTCCCGTTGCGCCGCCTTAAAAAGCTGCTGGGCATGCCAGGCGGCCAGGACGGCCAGATCATAGCGCCCCAAGGTGCCAGCGATGGTGCCGAACAGTTTCATGGCGAAACCGCGCTGGAGCGGCAGGCCAAGCTGTTCGAGAATCGGGAGCAGGAGCTGGAGCGTCGTTAGCGCCTTGGTAAAATCGCCCAGCTGACTGGCTAGGAAAGCTTGCTCGAAGCGCGATTTAATCCACTCGACTGGCGTGGTGACCGGGTCGAAATAGGTGTGGACATCGCTCAGCTCTTGGGTGGCGATCTCCAGATGTCCACGATAGCTATGGGCGATGCCCAGCACGCGCTGGAGCCGGCCCTTTTCAAAGGTGTTGTCGTCAAGCGCCGGGCTGCGACGGAGCCATTCGCCTTCCTGAAGAACGCGCTCGGTGCGGCCAAGAAAGTTGTAGAGGCCAAGCAGGTGGATGTGGGTGAAGCAGGCCTCCACCGAGTCGTTGGCCTGGTGATAGGCGGTGACCAGGGACTCCAATACGCCGACCACAGCGCTTCCACGCCCCAGGGCGATCTCGGCCAGCGCTAATGCCCGCTGGCAGTGCAGCTCCAGATGCGGATCGCTGGCTTTTTGCTGGGCAAGCGTAAAAAATGCCTGGGCCTGGTGGGCCTGCTCCGCACGCAACCAGGCCCACCCAGTCCAGTATAAGCGCCAGTCTTCGGGAAGGGTGTGGTCCTGTTGGATCGCAGGGATCGCCGCTTGGAGCGATCGTTCAATCACCATGAACTGTGGCGATTGTAGGTGGGTGATGCGTTGCATATCGTATTTCCCCGCTAATGCGGCCCATCCGCAGATTCTTAGAAGTGAATCGATAAGGACGGCCCGGAGGGGCTTAGCACCAGCTGGGCCGGCAGCATCTCAAGCGTCGCGACTCCCTCGCCATTAAACTCGATTTGGAAACGGTCCTGGGCGAAGGCGACTTCCATCATTCCCTGTCTTGGCGGGGTTGTTGTTACGGTCAGCCGCCACATATCAGGGTGGCTGGGGGTCAGGAACACTCTGGCGATGGTTCCATCAGGCAAGGTTTGGTCGGCTAAAATCTGTGGCTCAGCGGTATAGATTGGTTGGTCGCTCCCGCGATGGGCTTGGGCCATGGTGCTGATAGCGCTGGAAAATAGCGTCAGCGTCGAGCGCTCCACCTGTAGGCGCGCTGGATAGCGCGATACGCCGGATTTAGGGATCAGCGGAAGCGAGGTGTCGATCTCCATCAGCTGGCGGACCTGAGCGTATATCTCTGCACAATCGGCGCATATCATGAGGTGCCCGACGCTCGCGCCGTACGTACGCCACGCCGCCAGCGTATCGGTTTGCTCCCAGTCCGCGAGCGCGCTGATCTGGGCTCGACACCCATGGCATGAGATCGATCTCTGGCCGCCGACCAGATCGCCGATTGTTCCGGCCATCAAGGCGCCACGCAGGCCGGGATCTGCGGCAATCACCTGATAGAGCGTGGCTGGAGGACATGCCATCCGCCCCTGCAAACAGGCTACGATCCAGGTATCTATCAATCCTTGATCGAGATTCTTCATAAAACCTCCGCTGGAAACCCTGCAGCTTGCTGCGGGGAGGAATGCGGCCAAGGTTCCCCTCAGACGATCTTAAGGGTGCAAGGAGGCCACGTACTACTTGCAGGGTACGCACATATGTGCTATTATTGGAGCTATAAAATGTCTCGGTGATCCAGCTTTGGGTTGGCAACAGCCACGGTTCGTGGATGCGGTGGAGGTCGGTGCTGGATCGAGGTTGTTGGCGATAACCACC
>DAOTUS010000225.1:0-14832 GCA_034437415.1 Herpetosiphonaceae bacterium | reverse complement strand
GTGCTGCTCACCAAACAGCTCATCCAGGCCGGCCAGCTCCTCGACATCGACGTGCTCGACCATCTCGTGATTGGGCAGGCCCGCTGGGTGAGCATGCGCGAGCGCAAGCTCGGCTGGGGCTAGGTGTCGCGTCCAGCGTAACTCCGGAATGGAATGAAATCCAGCGTAACTCCGGAATACGGAGATTTAGAATTACCCAGCTAAAAGACCTTTAAACTATAAGTGTGTCGTTCTTCAAGAAGTCGTGCCGCCCGTTTTCACGGGTGTTGTCCAATGTCGTACCGGTCAGGCATGACGAATGGACGGTTACGATTTCCCAAAATGTGTAAAAAATTTTCAGGGTATACGATTGGGCTATTTCATTGAAAGAAACAGCCCATGGTGATTTTGTGCATCAGTATAGCCGTGCTGTGACTAGTCTTTGGGGCGAGCCACAGTTGGGTTGATTTTCTGGCCGCGAATCTGGGTTCGGCCCAGCGCTGCCAGCACGCGGGTGGCGGCATCATCGGGGACATCGACGAACGAGAAGTTGTCGAAGATATCGATAGCGCCGATCGCCCGGCCGGGCAAGCCCGACTCGTTGGCGATTGCGCCGACAATGTCGGCGGGGCGCACGCCCTGCTCACGTCCGATATCGACGAACAGGCGGGTCATGCCGTCCTCGCGGAACGAGCGGCCCCGCTGCTCGCGGCGTGGTGCCGGGGCGCCATCGCGGCCGTAGTTGCTATCGCGGCCCCGGCCACGGTCGCGGCGATCGTCACGCCCACGCTGGCTGAAGTCCGGCTCGGGCTCGGGCGCCGACAGCGGATCGGCGGCGTTCAGGTCCGGCTCGGAGAGCAGCAGCTTGAAGGCGGCGGCGGCCAGCTCGGTTGGCGAGTACTCCTCGCCCAGCTCTTCGGCCACGACCAGGTACTGCTCCAGGCCGCCGTGCTCGGTGTGCTCGGCGATCATCTCACGCAGCGTGTCTTTGAACGCTTCGCGGCGCCGGGCGACCACATCGGCGATGGTGGGCAGGCGCATGCGCTGCACCGGCGAGCTGGTCAGGCGCTCGATCGTCTTCAGCATGCGGCGCTCACGTGGGGTCACCAGCGTAATCGCCACGCCCGAACGGCCAGCGCGGCCGGTCCGGCCGATGCGGTGGACATAGGCCTCGGGGTCGAGCGGCACGTCGAAGTTGATCACGTGGCTGACGTGTTCGATATCCAGACCGCGGGAGGCCACGTCGGTGGCGACCAGCAGCTCAACCTGCTCCTCGCGGAAGCGCTTCATCACGCGGTCGCGCATGGCCTGGCTGAGGTCGCCGTGGAGCAGCTCGGCGCCGTAGCCCCGGCCCAGCAGCTTCTCGCCCAGCTCATCGACCATCGCCTTGGTGCGGCAGAAGATAATCGCCGAGGTTGGCATCTCAATATCGAGAATCCGGGTCAGCGCCTCGATCTTATCGCGGCCGCCGACCTCGTAGTAGGTCTGGCGAATCAGCGGCACGGTCATCTGCTCGGCTTCGATTTTAACCAGCTTGGGATCGCGCAGGTATTTGCGGGAGAGGCGCACGATCTCGTTGGGCATTGTGGCCGAGTACAGCGCGGTCTGGCGCTCGGGCGGCGCTTTTTGCAGAATGAACTCGATGTCGTCGATAAAGCCCATGTTGAGCATCTCATCGGCCTCATCGAGCACAATCGTGCGCAGCTTGGAGAGATCTAGGGTGCCGCGCTCCATGTGGTCCATCAGACGGCCTGGTGTGCCGATGACGATATGGACGCCGCGTTTGAGCGCCCGCAGCTGGCGGTCGATTGGCTGGCCGCCGTAGACCGGCAGGGCGCGGACGTTGTGGTACTTGCCATAGGTGGAGATCGCGTCGGAGACCTGGACCGCCAGCTCGCGGGTTGGGGTCAGAATCAGCGCCTGGACACCTTCAGCGGTGGGGTCGATCCGCTCGATGATGGGCAGGGCAAATGCGGCGGTCTTGCCAGTCCCGGTCTGGGCCTGGGCAATAATATCGTTGTTCGCCATCATCAGGCCAATGCTCTGGGACTGGATGGGGGTGGGCTCTTCGTAGCCAAGTTCAGCTATGGCCTTCAGCGTAAGTTCGCTGAGACCTAATTCGGCAAATGTGGTCATTGTGTGTCCTTTCAGGATTGGTGTTTTTCAGTTGCGAGGGATCGGGACGCGCCTGATCCAACAGCAGCGTGTGTGCTACTTTCGCTCCCAAAATCCACCCCACAGGACAATGAGCGCGACGCACACGGCACAAAAAACGCGGTGGCCGCCAGGCCTGCCGCGTTGTCTTTACTGCTAACAACTAAGGGCTAGTATACCATAATTTAAAATAAATACCAAAGCACAGCTCGCTGTCGCGGCGGGCGATTGGCGCAGGCCTGCGCTGATCCAGTAGCCTTGCGCCGGTTGAGCGGATACAATGGAATAGCTGCGGGCGCATGTGCCAACAGTTTGCTAACATACTGCTGCTGTGTTTCTAACATCGGTCTGCTATGCTGATGCTAGCATAACGAACCAAGGAGAGGAAACGTACCATGAATTTAAATATTTACACCGAGAAGTCCCGCGAGGCCATCTTCGAGGGCCAGAGCGTCGCCTCGCGCCACGGCCAGAGCGAGATCACGCCCGAGCATATTTTATTGGCCCTGCTCGATCAGTCCAACGGGGTGGTGCCGCAGATTGTGCTCAAGCTTGGCCGCGACGTGGGCAATCTGCGGGCGTCGCTGACCGACGAGATCAACAAGCTGCCGCGAGTCAGCGGCTCGCAGATGCAGCCTGGGGTTGGCCAGCGCATGAACCAGGTCGCCCAGATCGCCGAAAACGAGGCCAAGGCGATGGGCGACGAGTTTGTCTCGACCGAGCATCTGCTGATCGGCCTGGCCAGCGATCGCTCCAAGGGCGGCTCGCAGCGGGTCCTCAGCGCCGCCGGGATCACCAAAGACGCGATTCTGGGCGTGCTGACCGCGATTCGCGGCAACCAGCGGGTCACCGACCAGAACCCCGAGGGCAAATATCAAGCTCTGGAGAAGTATGGCCGCGATCTGACCGCCCTGGCCCAGCGCGGCAAGCTCGACCCGGTGATCGGCCGCGATGAGGAGATTCGCCGCACCATCCAGGTGCTGGCCCGCCGGACCAAAAACAACCCGGTGCTGATCGGCGAGCCGGGCGTGGGCAAGACCGCAATCGTCGAGGGGCTGGCCCAGCGGATTGTGCGCGGCGACGTGCCCGAGGTGCTGCGCGACAAACAGCTGATCGCCCTGGACCTGGGCGCACTGGTCGCCGGGGCTAAGTTCCGCGGCGAGTTCGAGGAGCGCCTCAAGGCCGTGCTGCAGGAGGTGACCTCGGCCGAGGGCCAGGTGATTCTGTTCATCGATGAGCTGCACACCGTGGTTGGCGCCGGCGCCGCCGAGGGCTCGATGGACGCCTCGAATATGCTCAAGCCCGCGCTGGCCCGTGGGGAATTGCACACGATCGGCGCGACCACGCTCGACGAATACCGCAAGTACATCGAAAAAGATGCCGCCCTGGAGCGGCGCTTCCAGCCGGTGCTGGTCGGCGAGCCAACCACCGAGGACACGATCTCGATTCTGCGCGGCCTGAAGGAGCGCTACGAGACCCACCACAACGTCCGCATCACCGACGGGGCGATTGTCGCCGCCGCCACGCTCTCGCAGCGCTACATCACCGACCGCTTCCTGCCCGACAAAGCGATCGACCTGATCGACGAGGCCGCCGCCCGGCTGCGGATGGAGATCACCAGCGACCCGGCCGAGCTAGACGAGATCAAGCGCCGCCGGATGCAGCTGGAGATCGAGCGCGAGGCGCTGAAGCGTGAGAAAGATGCCGCCTCGAAGGAGCGCCTGGAGCGGCTGGAGCGCGAGCTGGCCAACCTGCGCGAGCAGCAGTCCGGCCTGGAGGCGCGGCTCTCCGGCGAGCGCGACGTGATCAACACGATCTCGCAGGTCAAAGAGAAGATCGATCAGACCAAGGTGCAGATTGAGCAGGCCCAGCGCCAGTACGACTACAACCGCGCCGCCGAGCTGCAGTACGGCCAGCTCAACACCCTGGAGCGCCAGCTGGTCGAGGCCGAGAGCCGCCTGCGCGATATGCAGGACCAGGGCATGATCCTGACCGAGGAAGTCACCGAGGAGGACATCGCCCAGGTCGTCGGCAAGTGGACCGGCATTCCGGTCACCAAGCTGCTCGAGGGCGAGGCCGCCAAGCTGATCAAGATGGAGGATCGCCTGCACGCCCGCCTGATCGGCCAGGACGAGGCGGTCGTGGCAGTGTCCAACGCGGTGCGGCGCTCGCGGGCGGGCTTGCAGGATCCCAACCGGCCGCTCGGGTCGTTCCTGTTCCTTGGCCCGACCGGCGTCGGCAAGACCGAGCTGGCGCGGGCGCTGGCCGAGTTTCTGTTCGATGACGAGCAGGCCATGATTCGGATCGACATGTCCGAGTATATGGAGCGCCACTCGGTCGCCCGCCTGATCGGTGCCCCGCCCGGCTACATCGGCTACGACGAGGGCGGCCAGCTCACCGAGGCCGTGCGGCGGCGCCCGTACAGCGTGGTGCTGTTCGACGAGATCGAAAAAGCCCACCCTGATGTGTTCAACACCCTGCTGCAGCTGCTCGACGACGGGCGGCTGACCGACGGCCAGGGCCGGGTGGTCTCGTTCGTCAACACCGTCGTGATTATGACCTCCAACATCGGCAGCACGCGGATTCAGAACCTGCTCCACGACGAGGTGGCGATGCGCGAGATGGTGATGGAGGAGCTGCGCGGCGAGCTGCGGCCCGAGTTCCTCAACCGCATCGACGACGTGATCATCTTCAAGCCGCTGACCCAGGAGCAGATCGGCCAGATCGTCGAGATCCAGGTCGAGCGCCTGACCAAGCGCCTGGGCGACCGCAAGCTGAAGCTGGAGCTGACCGAGGCGGCCCGCCGCCACCTGGCCCAGGCCGGCTACGACCCGAACTACGGCGCCCGCCCGCTGAAACGGGCGATCCAGAACGAGCTGCTCAACCCGCTAGCCACCGCCATGCTCCAGGGCCACTACCCGGTCGGCACCACCGTCCGCGTCGATGCCCGCGACGGGCGGCTGGTGTTCGAGGTGTGAGGCGCGGGATCAGGGATCGGGGATCGGGGATCGGCCAGCGCTGGTCCCTGATCTTATTATGGTATGATCTATGAATGATGTTGATCGACAAGCGAGGTAGATAATGACAACAGCATATCTGACGATTCCGGTCGATTCCGATGCGGCCCAGGTGTACGAGACTGCACCGCCAGCAATTCAAGAGAAAGTTCAAATGCTCCTGAATATGTGGCTTCACGCACTACCAAATAATGACCCGCAAGCGCTTAAGAATATGATGGATACAATCAGCATCAATGCCGAGGCACGCGGGCTAACGCCAGAAATTCTGGAATCGATCCTGAATAATGAATGACTTACGCTGTGTTCTTGATACGAATGTTCTTGTTAGCGCAATGCTCTTTCGCTCTTCGATTCCGCGCCAAGCCTTTGATTATGCGCTAGACAACGGTACAGTGCTGATGTCGCCTGCTACCTTGAGTGAAGTTGAGACGGTTATTCGTCGTCCACGTTTCGATAAATATGTCGCTGAGGCAGAACGAATTGGCTTTCTTGCATTTTTGACACAGCACATCACGCTTTTGAATCCAGTTGAATGTATCGATGTCTGTCGCGACCCAAAGGATAATCAGTTTTTAGATATAGCTGTCTGTGGTCAGGCAAGCTATATCATCTCTGGCGATGAGGACTTGCTGACGCTCCATCCTTTTCGGGGGATTTCAATTATTCAGCCAAAAGATTTTTTGCTCACGCACTCATAAAATCCACCAAAAGGTGTGTCTGTTCGGGGGCCAGCGCCAGCTGGCCCCCGATTGTTTTATGTTATAAGGATCACTATCATCATGATTATTCATCTCAAGAACATCGACATTGATATCGAACGCATGGAAGAATCCTATGATTACGATGAGGGAGTATTGATCCTCTTCGACACAGGATCTTCTATCAGAGCCGTGTTTCTACAAGAGGAGGATGCCGAGGCGATCCGAGCTTGGTTCTCTACAGACTCCGACTGGACAAGCGATGGACCTGCCGATTGGAGCTATATCAACGACATGATTGCCAAAAATCGCTAGGCCAGCGTTCGCTGGCACCAGATTTATTGGCCGCCGCCGCAGCCCGCACGCTGCTAGAGGAGTTGGAGCAGGAACGGAAAGCTTCGATAACGACCCCCGCCCCGCTCCCTGAATCCCAGGCGCGGGGCGTTTTGATCGCCGCCGCGCTTCGGGCATAGTTGTGAGCCTGCAGCCGGGCTTTTCTGGTTTGTAAAGCGCGAATGGGCATGGTATTCTGTGGGCGCTCTCATCCTCCTCTCACCCCTTGAACCTTTATTTTTCACGCCTCGTCACGATGCCGTGAACGACGGAGGTGCCTCTGATCGAGCCTGATCTGGCTGATTCTATGATATTTCACCTGTTTTAATTTTGAGGAGATGTTCTATGCGACGTTTTCGCTGGATGGTGATGGCGCTGGCAATGCTCACCCTGCTGACCGCAATCCCGGCGCGGGCCGCCGATCCCAAAACCAATGTTGTGCTGATAGATGAAGCGAAGGGCGAGCTGCCGACGCTGCTTGACGAGGACGAGATTGAGAAAATCGCGACCCTGCAGCTGGGGCAGGGCAATGTGTTTGCGCTCAGCCCGATCAGCCCCGACGACACCAGCGTGCTGATTGTCGAGGGCGAGGCGATTGGATTTAAGAATATTATAGACGGCGCGCTGACGCCCCTCGATCCGGCCAGCTTCGGGCGCTATGTGCCGCTCTCGCTGGACAGCGGCGTGAGCGCGTGGGTGAACGACCGCATCCTGGCCACCATCGGGCTGGACCTGCAGGTGTACACGGAGACCAACGGCGCCCAGGGCACCGCGCTGGTGCTGATCGACCGCGTGAGCGGGGCGGTCGGCGGCGTGCCGATTATGCTGCCGGAGAATGTGTACGTGGTTGGGCTCTCGCCCAACGGCGCGCGGGTCATGCTGGCAAGCTTCAGCGAGAGCGAAGAGACCGATGTGCCGTTTGCGAGCGTGCGGGTCAAGCTGCCCGAGCGCAACGCGGCCGCCCCCAAGCTGCCGGCGATCTTCCAAACCCGGTTTGCCAACGCGGCGCGGCATGGCTCGAACATCGCCAGACGCTTCCACCTGCTCAACCAGGATCGCACGGTGCTGGAAGTTTCCACCGTGCAGCTTGATCTCGGCGTGTACGATGTGTTCGCCGGGCGCTATTTCTACCTCAAAACGGTTGCGCCCAACACCTCGTTTGTGGGCAATGTGTGGAGCCAGGACGGCGGCCGTATCGCCTTCACCCTCACGGGCCTGTACGATGAAGACGCCCCGGTGCGCCCGATCTTCGATGGCGCCCTGATCTCGGAGCAGATCTACCGTGACGCCACGGGTGCGCTGCCGCCAGGCGACAACCCCTTCCTGCAGAACTCGTTTATCGAAGCCTTCGATATCGACAGCGGCACCAGCAAAGTGCTGCACGCCGCCGCCAGCGACAACAAAATCGTGGTCGGCGCCGGCTGGAGCACCGACAACAAAACGTTCCTCGGCCAGGCGCTGCACCCGGCCCGGATCGCCGGCCGCAAGTATCCGATCTACATTCCACAGTTCGCTGAGCGCAGCTCGTTCACGTTCTACGATGGCGACTTCAAGCGGATCAGCAGCTTTACCCCGGTCGAGCTGGCCGGGCCATTTGGGGTCGCGGCGCAGTTCGTCTCGCCCGACGAGGTGCTGTTTACCGGGATTGTCGGCACCGAGTTGCACCCGTACTACTACAACCGCATCTCGGGCGAGTTCCGCGACATTGCGGTCCCGGCCGGATCGTACTACTCGATTCTGCCGACCCGCCACTCCCACCACCTGGTGTTCATCCACAGCTCCTACACCAGCCCGCCGGACATGTATCGCCTCCAGTGGGACGGCCAGGCGCTGTATCGCTTGACCTGGGTCAACGAGAACCTGCGCGAGTACAGCCAGACCCGCCAGGATCCGGTTGCGTTTAAGCTGAAGAATGGCCAGACCCGCACCGGCGTGTTGATTCAGCCCGCCGATGCGCCGTTCCCGCCGAAAAACACCAAAGTTGTGGTGTGGCAGGAGGGTGGCCCAGGCGGCTATATGAACAACCAGTGGGCCGCCTATGTCGAGGCGCCGTATGCGTTGCTGCCCAACTTCGGCTTTGCGCTGCTGGTCACCCCGCTGGCCGGGCGCGAGGGCTATGGCCCGGCCGTGCTCAACTCGCTGGCCGATGGCACCAACTTTGGCTCGATTGACATCGACGAGCAGGCCGAGATCGTCGCCCAGATGATCGGCCGCGGCTGGACATCCCAGGGCAAAATCGGGATTACCGGCTGCTCATACGGCGGCTACTTCGCCTGGCAGAGCATCATCCGCTACCCAACGCTGTACTCCGCCGCCAACCCACAGTGTGCGCTGATCGACCACGTGGTCGAGTGGAATCGCGGCTATGCGATTGCAATGCCGTTTCTCCAGGGCGCCACCCCATTCGCCGCGCCCGAAGAGTATCGCCGGGACTCGCCCTCGTACAACGCCGGCCGGGTCAAAACCCCGGTGCTGACCTTCCACGGCTCGGAGGATTTCCTGCCGGTTGCCCAGAACGAGAACCTGCATCTCCAGCTGGTCAACCAGGGCACGCCGGCCCGCATGATCAAGTTCATCGACGCCGGCCACGGCATTGTCCAGTCGGACGCCTATGAGCTGTACGGCGCCCAGGAGCAGATTCAGTGGTTCCGCACCTATCTGCGCTGACCACTGCCTGGCCCTCCGAAGTCACGCTGCATCTAGCGCGTGGCTGACCCACACAACCGCCTGGGTTTGAATGGGGTTCCCCGACACACTCAAGCCCAGGCGGTTTCGTATCGCTCCGTGCGTAAGGAGAACATCAGATGACCAGCAAATCGATGCTGTCCACGTTGCTACTTTTACTAGGGGCAAGCTCATCGCTACAGGCTGCTGCGCCACTTCATGCGGAGACCTCGATCGTCGTCACCACCTTTGACGATGAGCTAAACAGCGCTGGCGACTGCTCACTGCGTGAAGCCATCCAGTCCGCCAACCAGAACCTGGCGGTAGATGCCTGCGCCGTCGGCAGCGGCGACGATGTGATCACCCTGGCGGCGGGCACATACACCCTGTCGATCAGCGGGGCCGATGACGCGAACGCCAGCGGCGACCTTGATGTTATCACCAGTCTTGCCGGCGAGCGCCTGACCATTCAGGGGGCGGGAGCCAGCAGCAGCCGAATTGATGGCAATACCATTGATCGGGTGTTCCATGTCGCCGGCCTGCTCAGCGAGCTGCGGCTGGTCGATGTGACCGTTCAAAATGGCCAGGTGACGGACGTGGGCGGCGGCGGGGTGCTCAACTGGGGCACGCTGGAGCTTGAAAACGTGGTGATCACCAATAACACTGTCAACGGCACCACCAGCGACGCCATCGGCGGCGGCGTGTGTAATGGCTGTGTCACCGGCACCGGCCAGGCCACCCTAGTCAATACGGTGGTTCAAAACAATGCGGCGCAACGCGGCGGCGGCATCTTTAGCAATCGACCGCTAACGGTCACAGCCAGCCTGATGGTCAACAATTTGGCGATATCTGGCGCCGGCATCGCCAACTATGGCCCGTTTACGCTGGAAAACAGCACCCTAACTGACAATACCGGCAGCAATAATGCGGGCGCGATCTCGCAAAACGCTGGCAGTCTGACCATTCGCAACAGCACGATCAGCCACAACACAAGCGCCATTGTCGGCGGGATTTCGAGTGGCGGCGGCACGACGGCCTTGCTCAACACAATCGTCGCCAATAATGCTGGCAACAACTGCTCCGGCGATCTGACCTCGCAAGGGCATAATCTGAGCAGCGATGCGAGCTGCGCGGAAGCATTTACCGCCAGCGGCGACCTCAACAGCGTGAATCCACGCCTTGGTGCGCTGGCGTCCAACGGTGGCCCCACATGGACGCGGGCGCTGCTGGTTGGCTCACCTGCCATCAACGCAGGCACAAACGCAGACTGCCCGGCCACCGACCAGCGTGGGATCGCCCGTCCGCAGGGCGGAACATGCGATATCGGGGCCTACGAGCGCGAAGGTTTCTATGGCCGCAGCTATCTTCCCCTGCTGCTCAGGGATACGCCATAGGTCTTTGCTCACGCTTAACCGCACCAGGCCCCGCCGCTCGTAATGAGCGGCGGGGCCTGGTGCGTTCACGGCGAAGCGACTGGCTCAGCTCGCCCACCGATCGCGTCCCTCCAGCAGGGCCAGCAGCGACTGCTCCCAGGCGGCGATGTGGGTCAGGTGATCTTTGACCCGCCAGCCCTGCTGGTCGTGGGCGGCCCTGAGCCCGGCGAGCCTCTGGTTGAGGGCGGGGTCCAGGCGCTGTCGATGCGCCCCAGCAGCGCACTCCTGGTCAGCCACGCTTCGTTCAGCCGCGCTTCGTTCAGCCGCGCTTCGTTTGGTGCCGCTTCTGCTATTGCTTCCTCCTCATGGCGATCGAAAACCGCTGTCTTCCAGCGTCCTACCCGTTCAGTATAAGCAGGGTGGCAACGGCAGATCGCCTGCATCTTTATGTACGGAACCACAACGCCCCGCTCCTCGTGCTGAGGAGCGGGGCGTTGGCCTGCGTTGAGCCAGAAACCGAAGGCTTACTTGCTCAATGCGGCGAAGGCATCGAGGCGGCCGCCGGTGACGGTTTTGCCACTGAGCGAGGCGGTTGGAGCCGCGCTGGTCAGAATGGCGCTCTTGATCTGAGCGGCAGTCCGGCCTGGGTTAGATGCGGCGTACAGGGCGACTGCGCCAGCAACGTGTGGGGTTGCCATCGAGGTGCCGTTGTAGCTCGAGTAGCCATTGAAGGCGGTGGTCGAGTTGATGCCTACGCCTGGGGCGCCGATATCAACCGTGGTTGCGCCGTACTGTGAGAAGCTGGCCAGATTGCCATTGACATCAATTGCCGCTACCGCAATAACATTGGGCAGATCGTAGTTCGAGGGATACGAGGCCGTCGTGTCGTTGTTGGTGCCGCTGTTGCCGGCGGCGGCGATGAACAGAATACCGGCGTTGTTAGCGCGGCTAACAGCATCGTACAGAGCCTGTGAGTAGCCGCCGCCGCCCCACGAGTTGTTGGTGGCCACAACGTTCAGGCCGTGGCGGGTTTTGAGGTCGGTGAAATAGTCGACCGCTTTGATGGCGTTGGCGGTGGTGCCGCCGCGGCGACCAAGGAATTTACCCGAGATCATGGTGACGTTCCAGTTGACGCCGACGACGCCCTGGGTGTTGGCCTTGCCGCCGATGGTGCCGGCAACGTGGGTGCCGTGATCGTCTGAGCTGCCACGGGTGCCGCCGTCGTAGATGCTGTTGTTGTTGCCATCGAAGTCCCAGCCGTTGATATCGTCAACGTAGCCGTTGCCGTCGTTGTCTACGCCGTCAGCGGCATCGAACTGGTTGACCCAGACCTGCCCGGCGAGGTCGGGGTGGGTGAGCTGGATGCCTTCGTCGATAATGCCAATATACACCCCGGCCGAGCCAGTTTTGCCAGCGGCCCAGGCGGCCGAGGCGTTGGAGCCATTGCCACCCTGCATGCCCCAGAGGGAGCCGTTGGTGAAGTATGGATCGGTTGAGACTGCGCCGGTCGTGTAGATCCAGTTTGGCTCAGCGAAGTCAACGGCGGGGTTTTTGGAAAGCTCAGCGGCCAGCGCCTCAACATCGCCACTGACCGTGGTCAACTCGAGGTCGCCTTTGCCGTTGGCCTTGCTTTTGATGTTCTCGGCCTTGGCACCATTTACTTTAGCGCGGACGTTTGCTTTATCCGTGTCAGTGGCATTTTCATTGTACTGAATCAGGAGTTCGCCTGCGACATAGGCTGGGCTAGTTTTATCTTTGGCATAGCTTCCAGGTGTCCCTGTGCTCAAAACCAGGCCAAAAACCAGTGTCAACGCCATGAACAGACCAACGATTTTTGTATGACCCATTGTGTGTGTGCCTCCTGAGGTTAGGTTAGTGAAGCGGATATCAACGAACAGACGCATATTCCATTGCTGGAATCAGACGTATTGCCATGGTGCCAGACACAGCATACTGGTGGGCCCTGTTCAGTTCTGTAGCTCATCACTCTGGCTGAACAGGTGTTCAGGGGTAGTGATGGCAGCGCGAAGGCTGGTGTACAGTTCTGGTGAGTCAAACTCACAGGTGGTGTTAGGAGGATCCTGGCAGGGCTTGGTTAAGGCCACTGCTAGTTAATGATTATTAACATATCACGATATGTGCAAAAGCGCAAATAGTGATGTTTGGATAGGGTTACCGATAAGCAAGCCCCGTTCCACCGATGTGCAACGGGGCTACATGGCTACAGTCATACTGCCCGATTATGCTGTACAGATCAACTGTAGTGTTCAAAAAAAAGCGTTGTCGTGTCATGAAGTGAACACCCTCCGATAATAATGAATTGTAGCCGGTGCCAAAGCGCGATGAAGTAAAGACGAGACGGCAACCTGCTTTTAAAAGCTAGAATGCGCGGAGTTGCACTTCATTGTGCGTGGCTATTTTGTATGGGTAGGTTAGGGTAAAACGCGCTAAGCTAAAGCTCAGGTGAGCCTTAGACCAGCCGTACCAATAACACCGGATTAAGTGCCGTTGCAGTTGTTCCCTTCCATCCTCTAGGCGCTATCAGGCGATGCGCGGAAGGATGTGATTTTAAGGATTAACTGGAGAGCTTCTGGCTCTCTGGTCGCGAGGATTATTCAGCTGAGTAGTACTATCAGGTGACATAAACAATAGCACCGGCGCTTTCTTTTAGCAAATAAAATCCGCCTTTTGGCGGAGAAAACAAACAAACAAAATTATAGATCCTTAATCAAACGCTTTGGATTTTTGCGCTGCGCTCGGCGTCACACAGTTCCTATATCAGATAGTCCTGGATCAAACTAGCCCATCCGGTCAGGTAAAACCGATGGTTTTTCTGGCCGGGGCTGCATCTTTAGCGGCAAACCCAGTCTGTTCTGGGTGATGGAGGGGCCGCGAATGATTTTAATTATTGTGATTGTGGGCTGGCTGATCGGGCTGGTCTGTGGCGATGGGCTGCAGCTGTCGCCCTATTTCGGGCTGGTGCTGGCGCTCAGCAGCGGGCTGGCGGGCTATGTCGGGCGGCGCAATCCGCCCCTCCGCACGCTCGCGCTGGCCAGCCTGGGCCTCGGCCTGGGCATTGGGCGGGCTGCGCTGGCTCAGCCTGAGTTTGCGCCCGAGCATATTCGCGCTTTTGCCGGCCAGTCCGTGCAGCTGGAGGGGGTTGTGGCGGATGAGCCGCGCTGGACTCCCGAGGGCCAGCGCCTAACCCTGCAGGTCGAGCGACTCCGGCTGGGCGCGCTGATCTCCCCGACACTCGGTTTGGTGCTGCTCGATCTGCCGCCCGAGCCGCCCCGCCAGCAGGGCGAGCGCCTGCTCGTCAGCGGTGGCCTGGTCGCGCCGAAATCTGGGCGGGGCTTTGACTATGCCGCCTACCTGAGCCGGCGGGGGATTTTTGTAACCCTGAAGAAGCCCGTCCTGGAGGCCGCCGTCCCGCCCCCGCCGTCGTTTCAGGGCCGCCTGCTCGCGTTCAAAGACTATACCCGGCGGGTGATTCTGCGCATCTTGCCGGAGCCAGCCGCCTCGCTGCTGATTGGGATTCTGCTGGGCATTCAAAGCAGTATTCCGCAGGATGTCTGGCAGGCGTTTAATCGCACTGGTACGTCGCATATCTTGGTTATCTCGGGATGGAATATTGCCTTGGTCGTGACGGCGCTGTTGGGGATTGGGCGACGGCTGGGCTGGCGGCGCTGGCCGACGACCCTGGCGGCGCTGGGCATGATTGGGCTGTATGTGGTGTTTGTCGGGGCCACGCCGTCGGTGCTGCGGGCGGCCCTGATGGGCGTGATCGTGGCCCTGGCCCAGCCGCTTGGCCGCCGCGCCGATGCCTGGACCGCCCTGGCCGTGGCCTGCTTCCTGATGACCGCGCTCAATCCGCACACGCTCTGGGACCTCGGGTTTCAGCTTTCGGCCCTGGCCACCGCCAGTCTGTTCGCCTGGGGCAAGCCCGTCGAGCAGCAGCTCCGGCGGCTGCTGCGGCCGCGCTGGATCGACTGGATGGTCGAGCCGCTCACCGCCACGCTGGCGGCCCAGATCTGGGCGCTGCCGATTATTCTGTATCACTTTGGGAATCTGTCGCTGATCGCGCCGCTGGCGAATGTGCTGATGGTCCCCGCCGTGCCGCTGGCGATGGGCGCAGGCGCGGCCCTGGTCAGCCTGGGCCTGATCTGGCGGCCGCTGGCGCTGCTGGCGCTGCCGCTGGCCTGGGCGACACTGATGTGGCTGGTGGTCGTCCCGGACCTGCTGGCGCGAACACCGTGGGCCGCCGTCACGCTGCCGCCCTTCGGCATCGGCTGGATTCTGGGGTGGTATGCGCTGAGCCTGGTGGGCTGGGGGTGGATAATCTCGTTGAAGAAACCAAATAGCCAGGAGGAGTAATCTTATCGCTGGGAAGAAATGACCATAGGCAGCCCCGTATAGAATTCAGGGCTGCTCTTCGATCAAGACCTTATTTGCCAGGAATTTTGGTATCAAGCACCAAGGTGGCTGTGCCGACCCTACTTTGACAATGTTAGATTACACGGCAAAGGCGCAGGATTTTGGATGAAGATGGACGCTTGGTGGATAACGATTGGTGGAGGGACGCCATATATGGCGTCCCTCCCGCGAATACGT